>JBCBOO010000306.1:0-7368 GCA_039821235.1 Planctomycetota bacterium | reverse complement strand
CGCTCAAAGAGAAAGCCGGCTCGCAATCATCCGATGTTCTTTCAGCCGAGGACCAGCAGTCGATCGACGTCATCAAAGTGGAACCCAAGGACGGCCAGTCGCAACGTGACGCCTACCGCGAGTACTTCGAAGGCATCCAGTTGACCAGCGCCCGTGAACTGACGCTCTTTGACCAACGCGTGCGAATGACTGCCCGTCGCTACTCCAACCGAGCCGCTCGTGCGGACGAGGCCGGAGACCGCGAAGAAGCGCTCGCGTATTTCCAAAAGTCACACGACTTGATCGCCGAAGCAATTCGTGCCGGTCAAGTCCAGCCCTGGATGTATCAAGCGTTCGCGATTGCCTTGACGGCGACCGGAGCAGAGGACGCAGAAGTCGAGCGGGCACTCCTTTCCGCGGTCGACTTTGCCGAAGAGCCCAGCGATCTACTGAACGTTGCGGCTCGATTGGAAGCCATCGGATCGGACGAAGCCGCCTTGCGTCTGTGCAAGCGTGTCGCGGAGTTGGAGCCGAATCGTCGTGAGCCCTACGTGATGGCACTTCGCATCGCTGAAAACTTGGATGACGATGACGCGATCACTTGGGCCTGCACCGGTGTTCTCTCGCAGGCTTGGCCCGCAGAATTCGAACCGGTTGTCGACCAAGCGAAGTTGCTCGCGCGAAGCACCTACGCTTCGCTGATCGAGTCCGGGCAGACTCGAAAAGCAGCCAAGTTCGGCGAGGACCTCAAACTCGCATCCGCCCATGACGTGGTCGTCCGTGTGAGCTGGACCGGTGAAGCCGATATCGACTTGGCAATCGAAGAGCCAGGCGGAACGATCTGCTCGTTGGAATGCCGCTCGAGCGCCGGCGGCGGTACGCTGCTTGGGGATGCCTACCCTGGCCAGGGCGAGCGGAAAGACGGCTCGGTCGCCGAGACTTACATTTGCCCCAAGGGTTTTAGCGGCGAGTATCGTCTGTTGATCCAGAAAGTTTGGGGCGAAGTGTCCACCGGGCAGGTCACCGTTGAAATCGTGACGGACGCCGGACGAAAGTCGCAGCGGTTCATCCGGAAAGAAATTTCACTGACGGAGAAAGATGCTCTGTGCGTCTTCGACGTAAAGGAAGGCAAGCGTCAAGAAAAACTCGGCGAGGCTCAACTCGCTCACCTGCGAGACGTTCAGCGTGATCTGAATGAGCAAGTCGTTCTCGGCCAGTTTGGCGGCCCAGGCGCCGATGCCGGACAGATCCTGGGTGATCTTTATGGTGACGTCCTGCGTTTCACCGGAGGTGGTGGAGCCGGATTCGGAGGCAATCCGTTCTTCGGAGGCGGAAACCGAGTCGGATTCCAACCCCAAATCACGCAGCTCCCCGAAGGTGCCAGCCTTTCCACGCTTGCGATCGTTTCGGCTGATCGCCGATACGTTCGAGTTTCCCCTGCACCGTTTTTCTCGCAAATCGGCGACGTGACGACCTTCAACTTTGTTGATGGAACCGGCGGCGGTGCTGGTGGTGGAGCCGGAGGCGGTGGCCTCGGCGGCGGCGGCCTCGGTGGCGGTGGAGGCGGCCTCGGCGGCGGAGGCGGCGGCGTTGGCGGAGGCTTCGGAAACTAATTTCTCAGTTTTCGTCCCAAACTCAGCAAATTCAAAGGCTGGCTTCCTCCGGAAGTCAGCCTTTTTCCATGGTCTCTTTCCAATCCACTGAAACCAGCACACAATCTTGCGGGTAGAACCTTCTGTGGCGTCTGGACCGACTGGATTCGGATGGCCACTCCTATCGTTCAGACTCCACCCTGACTTGCCAACAAAAAGGACATCACCAGATCATGGGACTTTTGTCGAACCGCATGCGTCGATCATTCGCGGCACCTGCCGCGGCCGCGACGTTTGCCTTGTGCTTGCTGATCCCACCCGCCAGCGCCCAAGAGCGTTTGGCCGCTTCCGAAGGCGCGACGCTGACGGACGGTACCAAGCCTGTTGTGGTCGTCACGATCGGGTCGCTCAACAAGATGATGGCGGACGTGAACTACATCACCGGCCTGGTCGGCCAGCCCCAATTCGGTGGCATGTTCTCCATGTTTGCCGGCGTCTACGCCAACGGCATGGACATGGATGAGCCGATCGGCATGCTGATGACGTTGGTCAATGGCGTCCCACAGCCCATCGTTGTTGTCCCGACGTCGGACGTGAAAGGCATGCTGAAGCGTCTCGAAGGAACCACCGGCCCGGTGGACGAATTGGACGACGGTACTATGGTCGTCACCGTTGGAGCCAACACGGTTTACATCCGGCAGAACGCGACCGTGGCTGTTGCCGCACAAAACCCCGAAGCATTGAAGCTCGTTCCCGCTTCAACCTCGGGTCTCTTTGCCGGCATGGGCAACAAATACAACGTGGCCGTCCGCCTGTCAGTGCAACAAATCCCGCTCGAAATGCGAAACGTGATCGTCGACCAAATGCGTCAGGGATTCGATCAAGCAATGGCTCGCCAGCCCGATGCGGAATCGACTCGTGAACTCGCGGAGACTTCGATCGAGCAAATCGAGGGTCTGATTCGCGACGCGGACGAATTGAACATTTCGTTCAACATCGATCAGGCGGAAAAGAACTTCGGGTTTGACTTCTCCTTCACGGCATTGCCCGGAACCGACATGGCGGCAATCTACGCCGGCCAAGAATCGATTCCCTCCCGCTTTTCTGCCGTCATTCAAGACAACGCCGCGGTCTATTTCCACAGCGCCAGCTCGATCGGCCCCGATGCGATCGATCAAGCTCGCCAAAGCATTGACATGTCCATCGGCATGGTCACCAGTGCCCTGTCGAACGACGGAAATGTTCCCCCCGAAGCGATGGACAAAATTGAACAGTACATGTCGCGACTCGTCAAAATCGTCTCGGACTCGATTTCCGAAGGCAAATCCGACAGTGGACTGATCGCCAAAGCGGGCGCCAACGAATTCAAGCTGGTATTCGGAACGTTCGTTGCCGACGGCAACGAAGTCGCATTGCTCGCCCAAGACCTCGCGAAAGAAGTTCCGGCAGATCCAGATGCACCCCGATTCTCGTTCAATACGGGAACATTCGAAGGGGTGACCATGCACCTGATCGAAGTCGACGTCCCAGAACGCGAAGAAGAAGTGCGTGCCATTTTTGGTAGCACCATCCAGGTTCACATCGGAACGGCCCCCAAGGCGATTTACCTGGCCGTCGGCAAAGGCAGCAAAGAAGCCATGCAAGCCCTGATTCGTTCGGGTGGCAAGGACAACAGCAGTGATCGTCCGCTCGGCCAAGGCAAAATCGAACTCCTACCGATTCTTGAGTTGGCACAGTCCGTCAAGGCAACCGATGAGCTCGCTACCATCATCAGCGCCCTGAGTGGTGAAGGTCAAAAGGGCACCATCAGCTTCACCGCCGAGTCGATCCCCAACGGATCTTCGGGAACGATTCGAATGGGTGAAGGTTTGCTCAAAGCCATCGGTGCCGGCGTGATGGCACAACAGCAAGCTAACCAGCCGTTCTAGTTTTCGGCTCGTTTGTGATTCAAACCCGAAGAGAACGGGCATGCCTGTCATGTCCGTTCTCTTCTTTTTTTATCTCGAGAAGGCCATTGAGCCGACGGCCGCTATCAGCCTGTTGATTTCGTAACCTGAAGCGTAACGGGCTACATCAACAGCCCGATCCTGACCGATCGAGCCTGTCCGACCCGGCTCCGAGAGCAACAGTGATTGATCGCCCGTTCCAAACCCTCGTGTAAAGCAGTTTTCGACCTTGAGCACTGACAACTCAAAAAAACGAACGCCACTTCTGATCGGATTCATCTTCGCATCATCGATGTTCACCGTCTTCGTCGCGACACGCGATAAGAAAGATGTCGAACAGACGATCCAGCCTGCCGATGATACGGAGCTGAACTCGACGGACGGTGGAGAAGCAACGCGAGATTCGTCGATCGCCGAAGTTCTGGAGATCGCAAACGCGTCTCTCGAGAACATGGCGCAGTCGCTCCACGACTACACCGCAACCTTTGTCAAACAAGATTGCGACAAGTCAGGAACGCTAAACGAGCCTTCCAAGATGCAGGTCAAGATTCAGACACGGATGCGAAACGAAACCAACGATGCGCCCAAACGAATCTATCTCAAGTTCCTCGCGCCCGAAGCAACGGCGGGCCGCGAGGTGATTTGGGGAGCCGATCTCTACGATGGAAATCTGCAGGTGCATGACACCTCTATTCTACTGAGCTGGAAAACGCTGAGTCTGCCACCGGAAGGCATGCTTGCAATGCAGGGACAACGGTTTCCGATCTACGAAATCGGTCTCGTGCGTTTGGTCGAGCAGTTAATTGAACGGGGCACCGCGGATGCGAACAATCCAGACGTTTCGGTCACGATCACGCGAGGTCACATGGTCGATGACTTGGAAACGGAACTCATTCGGGTGAAACGCCCCAAGCCATCGGAAAGGGAAGATGATTTTTCCCTGGCCGAAGTGATTTACGATCCCGAACGACTGCTGATTATTAGCTACCGCAGCTTCGGGTGGCCCGAAAACGGCTCCGATGAGCTTCCGTTACTGGAGTCGTATGAGTACCAAGACCTGAAAACCAACGTGGGACTCACCGATTCCGACTTCGATGTGGAGAACGAGTCCTACGCATATCCGTAGTCGGGGCGTATCCTTTCGCGTCAACCTCGGACTCTCGCTTCTTTCGACTCACCCGCCTCAGCAATTTGTACGACGCGCTTTTTCTGATCCTTTCGCTCGGTCTGCTCGTCGGTGGCGGGGAATTGCTGGTCGGTGGAGCTTCAAGACTTGCCGCAAGGATCGGTATCTCTCCCCTTGTTGTCGGCCTCACGGTCGTCGCATTCGGGACCAGTGCGCCGGAGCTGGGCGTCGCACTCAGCTCGGTCTACAAGGGAGCGGTCGACATCGGGATTGGAAATGTCGTCGGTAGCAACATCTTCAACATCCTGTTCATCATGGGGGCCGCCGCGCTTGTGGCACCGCTGAGTGTTGAAAGCCGGTTGATTCGCGTCGAGTTGCCGCTGATGGTCGGTGCATCGGCCGTGATGTGGTGGTTTGCATCCGATGGAAAAATTGGACGCATCGAGGGCGGGTCTTTATTCGTGATGCTCGTCCTCTACGTCACGATTTGTATCCGCGTAGCAAGGCGGGAGCCGAAGGAAAAACAACGCGAGTATTCCGAGCGACATGAACCCGAATCCCGACGAGGCGGTTCGATTGCTTTGGACCTACTCGCCTTCGTCGTCGGCTTGGCACTACTCGTCTTGGGTTCTAATTGGCTGGTCGAAGTCGCGGTCAAACTCGCGAGCCAATTCGGTGTCAGCGATTCCATTATCGGATTGACGATCGTCGCACTCGGAACGTCGCTGCCCGAAGTGGTCACCTCGGTGGTGGCCAGCTACCGAGGGCACCGCGACATTGCCGTCGGAAATGTGGTGGGAAGCAACCTGTTCAACATCGGCAGCGTCCTCGGCCTTTGCTCTGCCGTTTCACCCGACGGGTTGCCGGTTGCCAGCAGCGTATTGTCACTCGACTTGCCGGTCATGTTTGGAGCGGCAGTCATCTGCCTACCCGTCTTCCTGACCGGCAAAAAAGTCTCACGTTTGGAAGGATCGATCCTGCTCGGCTTGATGGCCGGCTACTGGGGCTGGCTCATCGCCAACGGCTAGAAAAGCCTGCCACCAATCCCAGCCCGCAGCGTCAGCAAGGGATAGAACCTGAGGCCAGTGCTCACCTGCATGCGAGCCAGGATCGCAGCGGCAAGAGAGACAGTCGCCACACATTCTTGAAAAAGACGAGTCAATCACGTGACTGCAATCCTCTCCAAGAGGACCGACTTACACGGCCGCAGGAAAGATCCCTCGCTAACGCTTCGGGTTATGATGGCATCCCATCGCAGTTTCTTCGCGGTGGCCAAATCCAAATCTCCGAATTCGACAGTGACGGTTGAGCACGACCATCCTGGGTTTGACGCAGTGAGAGGGTACAATTCACTCGTCCCGTGAATCGAGTTCGCCTTCGACGGAAATGTTATCGATGAGTGTCAAGAGACTGACTTGCCCCCAGTGCCGAACCACGCTCAACGTGATGGCAAACATGGCAAGTGCCAAATGCCCGAGTTGTGAACACGTGTTCTCGACGACCGAAACTCCGAAGCCTGCCGAGCCCCCGGCTCCCAAGCAGACTCCCAAACGTCAACCGGCAGGCGGCGGCAACGGAGTTCCCTGGTTGATCGCGGGCGGGCTGCTCACGCTTGCCGTCGGAGGCCTCATCGGTCTTACGTTGCTCACGCGATCCGGTGAAACGACCACATCCTCGACGACGGAAGCAACCAAGCCCAAAACCGAAACCACGTCGCCTGCTTTCACGTCGCCTGCTTTGCCGCCCGTCCCAACGGATTACGTGAAAGTCGATCTCTCAGAAACCCGACGGAGAGAGATTTACCGCGAGTACAAACAGATGATGGGACGATCGATTGGCAAGTCGGAGGAGATTCCAAACGGTACAGCGGGACAAGCGTTCAAGGGGATGCTGGGCAATACGATGAAACGCGAAATCACCCGGCTTTCATTGTGGTACGGCATCACCGAAGAGGAATACATGCACATCGTGGGCGAAGGCCAGGCGAAGGAGTGGTAGCCCGCGCGATGTCTACTTTCGTAGCAAGTCGCCGAACTCAAGTTCACCATCAAAACCTCGGTTGATCGGTTCCGCCGTCCCTTGCAGTGACTCGCCAGTTCCGGCTGCTCCTGGCGACGTGGGAACTTCCAAACCGACGCTGCCGGACTCGACCAAGTCTTCATCGATCATCCCCTCGATGCCAACCGAGGGAATATGAACACGAGGCGGAGGCAAGAATTCGGGACCGGACAGCTCCGCCGTTCTTGGCTCACAACAGGCGTTCGGATCACCGCAACATCGCGGACAGGTTTCTCCGCCGCTCACGTATGCGGTCAGCTCTTCGCTGAACGATTGGCGTGCAACGAAAATGCGATCGCCGGGTTGCAGATGGTAGTTCGTCGTGGTGTCGCCCAATTGCGTGATGGCTCGGTAACAAACCGGCAACGTGACCCGGCACGAGCAGGGATTGGTTGGGCGAGCGAGCAGAAGATCGCAAGCCGAAGCACGGGCCGTGAGTCCGCCGGCCTCCATAATCCCATCCAGTACCGTCTCATGCCCGACGAGCGGATACGCACCGGGTGCGTTCACTTCCCCGATCACATAGTAGCGATGAACGGGCTGAATCAGCTGCACGTTCACGACCGCTTCCTTGTCATCTCGATCCGCAAAAATCTGTTGAATGTTTGCTTCGACAGACTCCAACGTCATACCGGCAACGACAAGTCGTCCGAGTTCCCCGAGGTCG
>JBCBOO010000305.1:0-7372 GCA_039821235.1 Planctomycetota bacterium | reverse complement strand
CTCCATGTATTCGGTGAATGGCAGGTTCTCAATCGGCCGAAGAGCGGGCCGAGATGGTTCGCAAATACGGCGGCAACCCGGCACTCGGCGAACGTCCTGGCAAGTACGCCGCGTTCGTCTCCGGCGGCTTTGCCATTCCACTGGCGCTCGGCGATTACTTGAGAGAGTTTCGCGTCGTTGGAACAACCCCCGACTTCTTCGAAAAGTTACGTCACGGCCCGACGCTCGAAGAACCGTTTTCGTTCCGCGAAGGCCGGGCCTTCGAGGCTTACAACGCGGAAAACCGTTTCTTTGAAGCCGTCCTTGGATGGCGTGTCGCCGATCAACTTGGGCTGGGTGTGGGTGACACCTTTCAAGCCAACCATGGCGACCCCGAAGGAAAGGGGCACGGACAAGGATTCATAATTGTCGGTGTCTTGGCTCCCACAGGAACGCCCAATGACCGCGCTGCGTTTGTCAATTTGGAAGGGTTTTACCTCCTCGACGACCACGCGAAACCGCTGACCGGTGAGGAGATCATCGAACCGCCGACAGACGCTCCGAATGATTCACTCGTGCCCCTTTCCATCCCCGAGCGTGAAGTCACGTCGATCCTGGTCCGCAACGGAAATCTCATGTTCGCGCCAGGCATGCAAAACATGGTGAACGAAAGCTTGGTGGCCCAAGCCGCCGCGCCGGCGGGCGAGATTGACGGATTGATGCGGATGATCGTCGGCCCCTTGTTGACGGCTTTGTTGGTGATCACGCTGATCACTTGCGTGGTGGCAGCCGTCGGCGTTCTGGTCGCCATTTACAACTCGATGAATGACCGGCGGCGTGACATCGCGGTGATGCGGGCACTGGGGGCTCGACGTGACACCGTCACCGGCATCATCCTGTTAGAGAGTTTCATCATCGCGATGGTCGGCGCGGCTCTCGGATTCGTTCTCGCCCATGTCGCGCTGTGGCTCTTCAGCGGCGAAGTCGAAGACCGAACCGGCGTGCAAGTCGGTTTGTTCACGACCAGCGTTTACGAACTCTACATTCTCCCACTCGTACTGTTGCTCGCCCTGGTCGCCGGATTGCTGCCCGCGTGGAGTGCCTATCGAACCGACGTCGGTACCAACCTGGCGGCATGAGACCGACGAATGAATTCAAATGATTTGGATGACTCGAACGACTCGGGTTCGATGGATGAATCGGAGGTCAACGCGCAGGACTCGGATTCCGTGACCGATGAAACGGAATCCGGCGGCGCACGTCGGCAAGCCGGAATTCTCTTCATCTGGGTGACGCTGTTCATCGACATCCTCGGAATCGGCATCGTCATCCCTGTCTTGCCAGGACTGGTCAAGGAATTGCTAGGCGCCGAGGAGTCGGTGACGGCGGTCTACTACGGAATCATTGTGGCCTCGTATGCGACGATGCAGTTCCTCTTTGCACCGATCTTGGGTGGCCTCTCGGATCGATTCGGCCGTCGTCCGATCTTGCTCGGATCACTCTTCGGACTCGGCATCGACTTCATCATCCAAGGATTGGCCAACAGCATCTGGTTACTGTTCGTTGCTCGAATGATCTCGGGGATTTTTGGTGCGAGCCTGACAACCGGCAATGCTTACATCGCCGATATCTCGACGGATGAAACCCGAGCAAGAAACTTCGGCTTGGTCGGAGCGGCTTTCGGACTGGGCTTCATCATCGGCCCCGCACTCGGTGGTCTGCTGAGTGTTCAGTTCTCACTTCGAGCACCGTTTTTTGCCGCCGCAGGACTTGCGCTCGTCAATTGGCTGTACGGCTACTTCATCCTGCCGGAGTCCTTACCGCCGGAGAAGCGACGCGAGTTCCGCCTCCGTGACGCTAATCCGCTTGGAAGCATCCGAGTCCTCCGACGCTATCCCTTGGTTGCGGGACTCGCCATCGTCTTCTTGCTCAAAGCGTTCGCCCAACGAGGTCTCGAGAACGTCTTTGTCCTCTTTTCCGAATTCAAGTTCCAGTGGAGCGACCAGGACGTCGGTTTCTTTCTTTGCTGGGTGGGCGTGACTGCCGTCATCGTCCAGGGCGGACTGGTTCGGCCGACGGTCAAGCGATTCG
Organism: Planctomycetota bacterium; assembly: GCA_039821235.1. GTDB lineage: Bacteria > Planctomycetota > Planctomycetia > Pirellulales > Pirellulaceae > Stieleria. The sequence continues at coordinate 5,302 of JBCBOO010000305.1, read as the reverse complement.
GTGAACGCAAGGTCTTGTTGGTCGCGACGCTGATCTCAGCGGTTACGTTCATCGGTTACTCGTTTGCCAGCCACGCGTGGATGTTGCCGGTCATCGCCGCCGTGGGAGCGTTGGGAGGGATCGCCGGACCCGCGATTCAAAGCCTGGTCACCGAAACGGTGGATGAAACCGAACAAGGCGAAGTCCAAGGTGCACTCACGTCGCTGCAAGGTTTAACCAGTATCGGCGCACCGATTGTGTTCACGAGTGGCCTGTTCGGATTCTTTACCAGCAAGTACACGCCCGTGGTTTTTCCAGGGGCACCGTTCTTGCTGGGCGGGATCCTGATCTTCATCGCCTACTTCGTCGCGATCAGCGTGTTCCGTCGGTTTCCCAAGGATTCTTGATCCCGCTTTCGAAGACTCATCGCGTCCAAGTGAGCCAGCGTTCAAAAAGCTTGGCGACCGCCGGCGTCAGACGTGTCTTGTTGTACTGGTCGCCCAACTTTCGAATCGCGTCACTCGTCGTGGGATAGGGATGGATCGTGGACCCGATCTTCGAGAGACCCAAACCATGCGTCATCGCCATGGTCAACGTGCCGATCAGATCACCTGCGTTTTCCGCGACAACGGTTGCACCGACGATTTTGTCCGTCCCCTTGCGCACATGCACTCGCGCGAATCCCTCGGTGTGATCTTCCAAGATCGCGCGATCGACACCCGAGAGTGGTTGCGTGTAGGTATCGATTTCAATGCCCTGCTCGGCAGCTTGTTGGGGGAGCAAGCCGACGTGCGCGAGTTCAGGTGATGTGTAGGTGCTCCAGGGAATTACCAGACCGCTTTCCTTGGCTCGTCCGTGAAAGAGTGTGTTCCCGATCACCATCCGAGCTTGGAAGTCCGCCGCATGAGTAAACTTGAACCGTGAAGCGACATCGCCCGCGGCGTAGATACGTGGGTTTGTCGTTTGCATGCGATCGTTCACGGAAACGCCTTTCCGTGCATCGAATTCCACACCAACGTGTTCCAGCCCGAGGTGCTCAACGTTTGGCTGACGACCAATCCCAATGAGAATCTCGTCGCCAGCCACTTCGATCTCTCGGTCGCCTTGTCGATAGACCGTGATCTTTTCGTCGCCTCGCTGCAGGAAGCGAACCACATCGGCGCCCAACACAAACTCGACTCCGTCGCGGCGCATATTGTCTTGGATGATCGTCGCCGCGTCGGAGTCTTCTTTGGCGAGGATGTGATCGGCCTTTTCGATTTGTGTCACGGAGGATCCGAATCGGGCAAAGGCTTGCGCCATCTCACTGCCGATGGGACCTCCTCCGATCACCGTCAATCGTTTGGGCAGTTCCGTTAACGAGAAGAGTGTTTCATTGGTCAGTGGGTCGACGTCCTCGATCCCTGGGATTGGTAAGTAAACGGCTCGTGCACCAGTCGCGATCACGGCTCGTTTGAATTGCAGTTCGCTGGTCGACCCATCATCGGCAACGACTTCAATCCGATCGTCGCCCTTGAAGGCTCCGCCACCGATGAACACGTCGACACCTAGATCGCGAAATCGTCTCGCCGAGTCATGCGGGCTGATCTCGCTGCGTAGTCGTCGCATGCGTTCCATGACACTGGAAAACTCGACGTGATAGTCATTCACGTTGAAGCCGAACTTTCCGGCATCACGTACCGCAGCGACCGCGCGAGCGGCACTGAGCAGGGCTTTGCTGGGAACACAGCCGACGTTCAAGCAATCTCCGCCCATGAGGTTGCGTTCAATGAGTGCGACTTTCGCTCCCAATCCGGCTGCGCCCGCCGCGGTGACCAACCCCGCCGTTCCCGCACCGATGACGACCAAGTTGTATCGCCCCGAAGGCGTCGGGTTGGTCCAATCGAGCGGGTGAACGTTAGAACCGAGCTCCTGGTTGTAACGGTCCAGCGGCTGCAACTCGGGAGACTGATCGTGGTGGGATGATGACATGGACGCAGCTGTAGCATGGAAAGTTGAATCGAGAACACATCGGAATCGCCAGGGGACTGATCGACAAGCGGGCGCCGCTTGCTACGATCTGCTCGCGCGGATCGGCTCGCTGTGATTTTGCGTCCCGCCCGAAAAGGCAACACCCAACAGACGCCCCAAACAAGCAACGTCTTACCCTCCTAATTCCTAATTCCTAATTCCTAATTCCTAACTCCTCATGTTCGATCTGGTACTTGGCACGCACAACCAAAAGAAACTGGTCGAGTTACGGCTGCTGCTACCCGCACAGCACTATCGGTTGGAATCGTTGGCTGAAATCCCGTCGGCGATCGAAGTCGACGAGACCGGCGAGACGTTTGCGGAGAACGCGGCGCTCAAGGCCACCGAACAGGCCAAACACCTCGGTCGGTGGGTGCTCGCCGAGGACAGCGGACTCTGCGTCGATGCGTTGAAGGGAGCGCCCGGCGTCTACTCGGCCCGTTTCGCCGGAACGCATGGTGACGATGCGGCCAACAACGCGAAACTGCTGAGTGATCTGGAAGGCGTTGCTCCCCCATCACGTGGCGCACACTACCGCTGTGAAATTTGCCTGTCCGATCCGCAAGGCGTCGTCCAGATTACCGCCGGCGGAGTTTGCAAGGGACGCATTCGCACCGAAGCGTCGGGTGCAGGCGGTTTCGGCTATGACCCGTTGTTCGAAATTCGGGAGTACCACAAGACGTTCGCGGAACTCGATCTCACGGTGAAACGAGCGCTCAGTCACCGCTCCCGAGCACTCCGCGAGTTCTTGCCACAACTAAGGCGGCTCGTCGTCGAGCAGAACTAGTGCTTTGTCAATTTTTAAAGTTAGGGTTGGCTTTTTTAGTGGCACGGCTCTCCGAGTCGTGAGTTCTCGGCTCGGACAGCCGAGCAACTCTCTTTGCGACCCAAAGTTAACTCTGGAGGAAGCACTAGTGCGATCCGCTGGCGCGGAAGGGCCGATCGACACCATCGACGACCGCACTTAAGTACAACCCGGCGCCGGTCGCAACAGGTTCGGGCCGCTGCAAGTGATCACGCACTTCGCGCATCAAGTCCCGACGTGAGATCTGCCCGAGCAACCTTCCCGCGTCATTGACGACCGGTAGTCGTCGGCAAGCCGCATCCAAGAACGTTTGCGCGATGCTGAGCAGGCCGGTGTCCGGTGAGATGGTCGGAGGATCCGAATCGACGAACGACATGAGCTGGTTCGAAGGCATCTGCTCGTATGCGGCATCGACCACGAACCGGATACAAGACTTCTCCGAGAAGATGCCCAAGAACTTTCGATCGTCATCGACCACCGGTGCTCCGGAGATGCGATGTCGGAGCAAGACGTCCAACGCATCGAAGACCTCCATGTCGGGGGAAAGCGTGATCAGGTTGGAAACCATCATGTCGCGAGCGCGGACGTGCAAACGATTGTGAGCAGTGTTCGGCATCATGGGGTGCCTCCGGTTGGCAAGAAGAGAATGCAGACGACTCGCTTCTGTTGTTTGCATGGCGACTGAGTACGTCAAGAAAATTCGCGGGAGAAAGTACGCCACCGCAATTCGATAGCCATCGCGATGACTCGCATTTTCACAACGAAAACGTTAGGTTTTACAGGTCCTGGCAAGCTATGTGATTCTTTTCACAACCAGGCCGCTGCATTCCCCAACCGCCGTGCGAATCCGAAGCTCATGAATCACCAATGGGTCGAAATCGAATTTGATTGCCTACCGTTTCGTAGCTTGTCGCGATTGGACGTCCCCATTGATGCGTCTCCAAAGTACGAACAATTTGTTCATCGGTTGAAAGCGGCGATGGCAAAACATGGGTCGCACAACTCCTATTACCTTCATCGCGGCAAGTGTCGCTTTCATCTCACCAACGCGGCCGATCAAGGTGACATTACGTTTTCCTTTGAAGGAACAGCGCTCACTGATTCCCGAGACCAAAAGACACGCTCGGTCGACCTGGAGGTCACACTCGTGCGTGAGACGTGCGGATGGCTGTCACAGCCCATCGTCGACTTCTTTGCTGAAACGGTTCAGCACGCGATCCTAGTGGAGTTCGATCGCTACATCGCCGCGGGAGACTTGTCGAAAACCGAACAACGGTTGAAGCGACTCGATGAACAGAATGAGCTGACCGACGGGTTTGTCGGCATGTATCTCTAGAAAAGAAAAGGCCAAAACGCCGGCGCGTGGGCTTAAAAAAACCTCGCGCGGCACCAAGGCACGCGTGAGGTCTCGTTTTTTTCTGTCAGCGGACTTGAAGCGGCCGCGACAAGGGCTCAGTCATCCGCGAGAGGTTCTTTCTTCTCGGTGATGACTTCACATTCTTCCGACTTCGTCGCATTTAATTCGACGTAACTTTTCCACTCTTCCGGCAGGTTGTCTTCGTGGAAAATCGCTTCGACTGGGCACTCGGGGACGCAGGCCTCGCAATCGATGCACTCTTCCGGATGGATGTAGACCATCTGGTCGCCCTCGTAAAAACACTCAACGGGGCAGACGACAACACAATCGGTGTATTTGCAGCCGGAGCACGGTTCGGCGACGATATGGGTCATGATTCAGAAACCTTTTCATTAACGAGAACATCACGGTGGACCGCTTTCGAGCCAATATATCGGCGCGACAACCGATTGGCTGCACCCTAAAGCCTGTCACAATGATGCGAAGTCGCAAAGTTCCCGTTTTTTGACCCTTTGGCACCCCCTCGTGACCTCCACCACTCTTCCGCAAGCCCGACTCAAACCCGGGCGTCAGTTCCCATTCCTCGCCCGTCACCCCTGGGTTCACGCCCATGCGTTGGCCACCGATTCCGTTGCCGACACCCAACCCGGTGACGTCGTGGACCTGGTGGACATGGATGGAAATTTTGTCGCTCGTGGACTCATTAATCCCGCCAGCCGGCTTCGAATTCGGCTCTATACGTTCGAGGAACACGTCGAACTGGGCCCGGAACTATGGAAATCTCGCATCGACGCAGCGATCGCACGTCGTCGGTTAAGCGACCTTGCGGGCCCCGATGAGGCGGAAAGGCTGGTGTTCAGCGAATCAGACCTGCTGAGCGGTCTGATCGTCGACCGCTATCACGATTGCTTGGGCGTCCAGTTCACGGCGGCAGCTCTGGCGCGGTACCGGCAAGAAATTCTCGACCACCTGAAAGACGCCACCGGATGCCGGCAAATGGTCGTTCGCGTGGACGAAAAAACCGCCAAGCACGAGGGGCTGGAACCCGAGGCAGCGACCTTGGCCATTGAAAACGAGCCACTGGACCAGCCCGTTTCTTATCGGCAGAACGGACTGGATCTGCAAGTCGACTTGGTAGGCGGCCAAAAAAC
>JBCBOO010000304.1:0-7413 GCA_039821235.1 Planctomycetota bacterium | reverse complement strand
GTGATCGACAGTCCGCCGAAGATACTCGGGACATCGTTGTCCAAAACGTTCAACGCACGATTCGAACTGTTTTGTGGGACTTCGAATGTGTCATCGACCGCGATGGGTACGTTGGACTGGAAGTTCACATCGACGACCACCGTCGCGGTGAATTCATTCCCGAACGTATCCCGCACGACGTACTGGAAGACATCCCGACCGGTGAATCCGTTCCGCGGCGTGTAAAGTACCGAACGTCCACCACCGGCGATGTTCACCTGCCCATTATCCGCACTGCTGACCTGAACGATCGTCAGCGGGTTTAGTGTGGTGTCGAAGTCGTTGGCAAGAACGTCCAGCGTGTTGCTGAGCGAATTGCGTGAGACATTGAACTGGTCATCGTTCGCAATCGCGGCCTGGTTCAGAATCTCGAATTGGTAATCCTCCACTTCGCCAACGTCCGCGTCACCGCCGACACCCAGTCCCGTCGTCGGACTGTAACGGAATCGTGCAAACGTCGCTCCGACCGCGGCCGTCGTTGGCACCGAAACCGTCAACTCGGTGGTGCCATTGCCGAGTGCAAGGTCCGTGAAGACTTGTTCGTTCGCATCGAATACTTGGTTGCCGTCGAAATCGATCCAGCCTTGCAAGTAAGACTGTGATCCGCTCGTGTTCCTGGTCACAACCTCGAACGTGGCGTCTCCACCAAGTCCCAAAGGTGAAATGAGAGTGACACCATCCTCGTCATCAAGGTTGTTGCTATCGTCGCCAAGAGCGTTTGCGGATGGAAAACCATTGGTCTCGCGGTCGACCAACGCACCCAGGCCGACAGCCTCGCTCAGCCCGTGGCTGGGTCCACCGGTTGCCACCGAAGTTTGGTAGCTATCGGGGGCATCGCCGTAGTCACGTGACGGCAGGTTGCCGAAGTTGAGGTCGCTTGGGAGATCGGTTCCGTTGAACGTGACGACGTGTTCAAAGCCAGCCGATGCCCCCGGGAAGGTTTGGATAAATCCGGGCTCGACCACTTCGCGGACCGTATACGTGCCTGGCCCCGGGAAGTTGATCACGTAGGAACCGTTCGAGCCTGTAATCGCCGACGGTTCGCCGAGGTCAGGTCGATCATCGCCGTCAAGGTCCAAGTAAATGTAAACGCCCTCGAGTCCCGACTCAGTCGTATCGAAAAAGCCGTTTCCATTGGTGTCGGCAAACTTGGTACCGGTGATGGCACTGTCGCTCAAAGCGAACCCAAAGTTCGCGGCGGTCTCACCACCGTTTGCAAGCCGGTGGACGATTCCAGTGCCATTGCCCTGGCTGTCAACAACTTCGGCCGGATTCGTAGCCCGAAAATCGTTCGGGAGCAGTGCCAAGACATTGACCGTCATCCCCGGAGGAACCGTCAAGGAATAGTTGCCGTTCGCATCAGTCACTGCGATCGGTTCGAAGGTGTCACGAACGCCATTGGGAGACAAATCGGCGAAGACGGTGACCCCGCCAAGGCCGGGCTCGTTGATGTCGCGGCCGTCACCATTGAGGTCGTTAAACACATTGCCTGAGATGGTCGCCGAGACAGTCCCGGTGGAGAGGGCGTGCGAAAGCCCCGCCGGTAGACGCTGCGTTCCCGTTAACAAGTCCTCGCCAGGCCCGCCAATTAACGAACTACTGAAACGATCGTTGTCAAAATACGGAACGATATCGTCAGCCGTTCCAAAGATTCCATCCGGTCCGAGCGCTTGACTATGGTCATTCAGACTGATGCTGCCCTCATCGCCAAGAGAAGGCGTTGCGTTGTCCCCATCCGTGTGCCACATCCCAAACGAGTGTCCAAGTTCATGGCTAATCGTACCTGCCATCTGCTGGGCGGCGGTCTGCGAGCGGTTCCGATTCTGAACTTGACCGTTAGCGATGTAACCGTCTGCCGCAGTAAAGTGAGGTTCGAGACCAACTAAGACCTCTTCATTCGGACGAAAATTTCCGATGTCGATGGACTGAGCGATGCCAAACAATGCTCCCGGCGGGAACCCGGTTGTCGTTTCGCTTCCGATAATGACCCGAGTCAGTAACGGGTCTGTGTCACCTGGATCCGCGTGGTCTCGGCTATTGAGGACAACGATACCGTAGTCACCACCGATGCCCGTGTTTAAGAAATCGCCGTTGGTTCCGCTCCCAATGCTACCGTCTTGAGCGAGCGTTCGAAGTTGTTCGACGGTTTCCTCAACTGTGAAATCAATGATCTCGTTGACGACTTGTGGCACGTTCGGGTTGGTGAAGCCCAAAACACCCAGACTTTCCTCCAGTCCAAAAATCTCAACGAAACCTGGGATGCCGCCCGAAGCGAAGTCATTTGTGGCATACAAGTGACCATCAAAATCCAAGAAGACCTTTTGCTGAGAACCGAGAGGAGCCTGCTCGATGATCGGACGATAGACCCGCAGACCCATTGTGTAGGTGACAGAAGTCGTCGTCGGAGCCGTAAGAATGAAGTACCGCCCGTCTTCCGGAACAACTTGGGCAGCGACAGCGACGCCAGCGTCCTGGAGCGGAGATCCAGTCGGATAAAGGAGCGCGGTGTTTGTTCGGGTGCCAAACCAAAGCCCACCGGATTCATAGCGAACCGCGAAACTGGCCCCCGAGCCAGAGACCGATATGTCGAGAATATCACCCGCGCGTAGATCGACCGCGTAATAGTCGATGTCCGTACTGACCTGGCTTGGCCCAGGCGAGAACGTCATCTGACCATTGACGTCGATCGTGTCTTCTTGACCGGCACCAGTCCCGAGGGGCAGAAACTCAGCGGTGTTCGGAGAATCATTCGAACCCGATCCAGTCTCGAGCTCGTTGTAAATAAACGATGGAACACCGACGTTGCGTGGTGCTGAACCTTCAAGGAAAGATGCATCGAACGGAGGCGGGTCGAAACCGAGTCCTCCCGCAACCGCAAGCAATCGTCGCTCTTCCAAAGATTCCATCTTTAGGCGGCGACCTCGCTGCGAGAGCCGCTGACGCCGGGAAGCCTTCTGCTTCCGCGATCTTCGCGTCGTTTCTGCCGTTTCGAGTTCGACGGGGTGACGCATTTTCGATTCGTTTCGTTGGGTCATCGAGGGTCTCTACCAAACAATTCCTGGAACGTCGCTGGAGCGTGCCAGGCGGATTCGTGGGGCGGTCGTGCTAACTCTGGAACTGCGGAGTGTAATTCCACTTTTCCAGCTCTCTATTTAAATCATTCAATTCGCTTCACAGCCGACGCGATCACGCTGATTCCCATGCCGTCCGCTGCGAAGGAGCTGCACCTCGTATCCATCGGATTCTCGATTCCCCGAGAATGGACAATTACGTAGTGCTCGCCTAATCAGCAGGATAGGCAAAACGCGAACTCTGGGGCGATTAGACAAGGAGTGGCAGCGATTCTAGTTGGGCCGCTGAAGGTGTCAACGAATGCCGCTACTTGGGACGCCCGGTTGATCTCGAAAGTTCCGCAGGGCTCGATTGAGAACTTCGGTTTGGCGCGAAGAAATCAATGATGCCTCGATTTTGGCCCAAAATCGCCTCGTTATTTGGACTTCAAAGCAAGGTAAACCCTCATCAGATCTTCCGGAGCGCCCACATTTCCGGGGAACACGATGTACGGAAATCGACTGTCCTCGGGTCGCTCTTCCGCAACCCAAACAGGAATCCCGGGCAAGATCTGGCCGCTGACCCTTGCCTGCTCGATTTCCAGACCCTTTGTGGCGACATCGCTGGACGTGATTCCGCCCTTGGCGATCAAGAAACGCAACGGGTGAGTCACCGACCGCACCAATTCAACAATGGCGGTGGAAATTTGCCCGCCAATTTCCAGGCTGGAGTCGGCATCCGACCCGGTAATCAGATCACGAGACGTGTAAACCACCACGTCTTCTCCGGCCGCCAAATGCCGATTCACTTTTGCGACCGCATCTCGGACATGCTCTGCGGCATCACTTCGGAGTAAGGCACTCGCACTTAGCTCGACTGCATTTGGAGCCTCTTGGCAAGCAAGCAAGTGCTGAAGTTGCTCGGTGCTCTTGGGCACATACGAACCAACAATCACCAGTCCCGCGGGACGGTCAACCGGCACCACCTCGCCACCCAAAAGAAGCGGCTGCTCGGTCAGCCCGGCGAAGGCCTGCACAAAACTCGCGGCAGTCCTGTAGAGCATCCGCTGCCCACGGTTTTCCGCGCCGTGCGCCGCGAGAGCAAAGACTCTGGCGTCTTCAATCGAGGCCGCATTGACGATCAGCACCGAGTCACGTGGCTGATCAACGAGTCGCTCGGTCAACCCTTCGATTGAACTCGTTCGTAAATCGTTGATGGAGAGCGAACCCGTCGGTTTCTCCGCCCAACCCACGCGTTTCTCAGCCACCCACTGGTGCAATTCGGATTTCGAGAACCCGAACGTCGCGTCTTTGGCAAACGGAGTTTCCGCGGCGGGTATGAGCCGGTCCCCATCGGCCACATAGTGCGTATCGTCGATGGTGAAGCGACGGCCCTGCAGAAAGAATGGCATCAGCACTTGAACGGCATCCGCCATTCCGACGGCTTCGCCGAGCGAGTCAACTTCGGCGGGATAGTGCCCACGCAGAGTCGAGTCGCTGCGACTGATGACGGTGACTTCGCTACCCGATGCTTTGGCGGCTTCTTGCAGATTGCATCCGATTTCGCGTGCGAGTTCAATTGCCGCCGGTTCGGTAAGCGCTCTCGAGTTCGTGAGGATGTAAAAAAGCCGATCCCCCCGATTCAATTCCTTCGTCAACGATTCTGTGTCCCAGACCGTTAAGACGCGAGTTTCGTAAACCGTTTGCGTACCGGTGGGATCATCGTCCAGCACCACGATGGTCTTCCCCGACTGATCGCAGCACTCACCAATCCGCTTCGGAAGATCTCCGTGGTCGTGCTGAAAACTGGCGAGGGATCCAATGCGTTCGTTCAAGAGGGGATTCCCTCCAACGCGAAGGCTCGGCAGGGTGCACCATCCCCGCCGTCGATCTTCAGCGGCATGGCTCCGAACACGCAGCGTCCGGGTGAAAGTTGCTCCAATCCGGTGAGCCCTTCGACGATGATGATCCCGTTGCCGAGAAAGATCTGATGAATTTCAGTCACCGCCGATAGATCATTCACGTCGGCGACCGACGGTGGTTCCACACCGATCAAACGAACCCCGCGATCAACCATCCACGTTGCCAGTTCAACACTGATGGGTGGAAAGTCGTCTCGGTAGTGATCTGGATCATCAACGTGGCGACTCCAAAGCGTTCGCAATAGCACCGCGTCCCCGGCCTGAATTTGATCGGCATAGCCCCCCAAGTGTTCGATTCGGATCGGCTCTTTGTCCGCAATGTCATCCAGCGGGATCAGCCATGCCGGCCCGATGCAATCTTGCAACGGTATCTGATCAATGGTTTGCTCGCCGGCTTCGAAGTGCATCGGCGAATCCATATGCGTTCCGCAGTGGGAATACAGATGCAAGGTACGAGCGTTCCATCCATCCCGAGCGAGTTGGAACTTGGTTTCAAAGCTCACACCACGCATTCCTTCGTGAAGCGTGAGCGATAAGTCAATGACTTTCACGATCCCGAGGGCTCCCATTGCTTGGACTGATGACTGCGATACATCGCTTCTTGAACGGCGATACTGCGAAGATAGTCGTCACCGCTGGTTTCAAAATCGCGCCCCGCCAGGAGACACTCAACGAAATGAAGCTGTGTCTGGTGGACACAGTCTCCCGCAAATCCATGTTTACTTGGTTCATAGGGATGCACGGAAACGGATTGCCCTAGCGGCTGAATGGTGATGCGTCCCTCGTCATCCATTCGAAGGGTCCCGCCATTGGCTTCGACCAATAGCTCACCGAAGGTATAGCGAGGGTTTTCGGCTGTCGATTCGTTGTAGCGGTTGGCGTCATAGACACCGACCCCCCCGTTACGAAATCGAAACATGGCCAGTGCCGTGTCTTCACCGGCGATGACCGGATTCAATTTTCGATGTAAGCACCAGACCTGATCAATTTCGCCGGCGAGGTAACGGAAGGTGTCGATGGTGTGGATACCTGCCTCAAAAATGAGGAACCGTTCCATGGTCTGAAAGTAGGGTTGGCGTGCGAGATAAGCATCGTCTCCCCATCCGTCGCCGGCTCGGTTTCGAAACGTGATGGTGTGCATGGTGTCGCCGATCACGCCCGAGTCCAACAGGGATTTGATCTCACGATACCAGGGCTGGAATCGAAAGTTCTCGTGCACCATGAACGGCATGCCCGCCGACTTTGCCAACGCGACCATTTCCGCTGCTTCCTCCGCCGTGGGTGCGAGAGGTTTTTGACAGATGACCGCGAGCGGTTGGCGATCAACATGGACGGCGACAAGGTCTTTCAACAGCCCAAAGTGCGTATCGGGACGAGTCACGATATCAACGAAGTCCAACGACTGCTCTCGCAGCATTTCATGAGGGTCCTCATAGACCGAATCGATCCCGTAGGTCTCCGCGGCTTTGGCTCCTGCTTGCGAGTCGACATCACAGACGGCCACCAATTCAACATGATCAATTCGGTTCCATGAGTCGAAATGGAACTGGCTGAAATAGCCCGCACCGATCACGGCGCCGCGTAGTTTTTTCATGGCAGGTAAATCACAGATTGCGACTGTCGTTAGGCCGAATTCCCAAGCTCTTCGGCCATGCTGCGGTCCGGACGAATTCGAAACCAAAGAAAGATGGAAAGAAAATTGAGTGCTGCGGCAAAGTAAAAGAACGGTTTGTGCGATCCGAGCTGCTCATTGAGAATCGGAAACAGGAGCGCCGTCAGGAACGCGCCCAGGTTGCCGACCATGTTCATCGCACCGGAGACGGCGCCGGCACTCTTGCCGCCAATGTCCATGCAGGTCGACCAGGAGGGACTGAGGATCATGTCGCTCCCGAAAATGGCAATGCACATGCAGACGACTGCCCAAAACGGATCGCCCATGCTGACACAAAGCGACATTCCGACCGCGCCGAAGAAGAAACCGATGGACGCCGGCAGTCGGCGCGAAAGCTGCCACTGCCCCCGCGAGTAAAGACGATCGACGGTAAAACCGGCAAGCCAGTTTCCGAGGACTCCACAAAGCAACGGCGCCGCCGCGTAAAGCCCCGCCTGCTCACTGGTCAACGAAAAGCTATCCTTCAGATAGGGGAAAAACCAGGTCACGGTAAAGAAGAACGTGAAGTTATGGGCCACGTACTGAACCATCAGCATTCGCAGGTTGGCCGAACGGAACATCTCCGCGAATCCGATCGTCGCCTCGCTGTTCGCAGAGACCGACTCGTCTTGTGGTTCATCCGCTTGCAATGCCTTTGGCTTTCGAGCCTCGACGATGTAGTCGCGTTCTCCGGCGGAGACGGCGAAGTGCTCTTCCGGGAAGTCCCTGAATAAGAAAAACCAAGTGATCG
>JBCBOO010000303.1:0-7422 GCA_039821235.1 Planctomycetota bacterium | reverse complement strand
ATAAGTGTCCTGAAGAACCGCGTCGGGCAGACTTCTTTCGATCGACAATGCTGGAATCGAAGGGAAGACAGGATTTGAAGTCCCGGTCAAATTCGGCGGTTGGGCGGACACGAAGAACGCTTCGTCAAATCCGACTTCGATCACGAAGTCATCGCTCGAACCGCGGGCGAGCAGACGCGTATCCACCTGTCCGATCTGGCTACTGAAGCCTGAGTTGAGAGCCAAACGAATCGAACCGGCGGGATCCGCATTAAAGTCTGCAACGGACACATTGACCGTCGAAGCGGAGCCTTCAAGACCGAAGGTCAAATTACCGGAGGTGGCCGATGCGATCCCCGAGTTGATGGTGATCAACTGCGTTCCGACACGCAGCTCATTAACGGTCAGTGCCTGAGCCGCATCGGGATCGATTCGATTCGAACTGAAGATTCCCGTCGCGACATCGCGTTCGGCGGCCAACGAGTCATTGGATGATGCCAAGATGTTCCCGTTGATGTCGATCAGTTCGATCACGGTGTCGAGCGAGTTGCTCGTGCGATCGATGTCCAACCAAACTTCGGTGTTACTCTCGGCGATGAACGAGTAGACATCGATGTCATCGCGAGTCGAAATCGCACCGTCGACTGAAAATCCGAGCCGGCGATTTTCATCTCCCGACTGTTCGTTCGGCGCCAACTCGCCCAGGAACTGTGCTTGACCCGGTTGGTCGTTAGCATCAAAGACCGTGGTTCGGACGGGCTCCTGCTCGGCCGATGCGCTGACGTTTCGATCATCGGCACCTTCGCGAATGACCACACCATTCCAGATGCCCTGGGGTGTGGGTGTCGGTGGTTGAACGTTCGTCGGGTCGGTCGCCAGCAGTTCCAAGAAGCTGGTCACGCGAGCGTTGAGCGCGGTGTTGCTGGTCCGCCATGCGTGCGCGGTTGTTACATCGTTGGGACCAAAGATGGATCCAAAGACGGGATCGTTCCCAGCGGGCAGGTCATTCAGGTCGATGTTGCCGGCGATGGAGTAGGTTTGCGTGCCAGCAACAATGGCGTTTTGCAAGTCATTGAACTGGTCCGCAGCCCAACCCTGGTAGATCGCGTTGTTCTGGTTGACGCCGTCGTTGAAGTAAAAACCGCCATGCGAGAATCCGACACGCGAGGGGCCATCGACGGTGAACAGTCGGAAGTCAGGTTGCCCTGGCGTACCGACGGTGTAAAGGACATCGTCGGTCGGGAAGCCGACGTCCTCATCCAAGTAGCTCACGATGTCGATCTGACCCAGCGGTGCAGTCGAACTGAGATCGAGTGTGGAGAACAGAGTGGGGACGCCGTCGAAGAAGAAACTCGTTGCAGTCCAGTTCACGACCCCGTTGGGACCATCATAGGTCCCGCGGCTTTCGACCAGGTCGTCCCCGATCAATGTCGCTGGTTGCGTGATTGTCGTGTTGCCAAGTGCAACCGTCGTTCCGCCGGACGTCAAGAACGTGGAGTACTGGAAGATGTAGTCCTGATTCAGCAACTGCGCTCCCGTGGTCACATCCTGGACCGTGACGTCACTGGCGAGGACTTCATTGGCATCGCCGAGCGTGGCGCCGAACGAGCCGGTGATCGTATCGTCAACATCATTGTCGATCGTGGTTCCCAGATTGACTTCGGGACCGGTCGGCAGCGAGCTTGTCGGTGGCGTGGTCGGGTCACCATCGTCAATGCCGACCAGACCGGTGTTGTCCGTATCCAGTTGAGGCAGGCCGTCGATATCGAATCCGGCACCCACGAGATCATCATTGAGAGCCGTTAAAACGACTGGGAAGTCGGGATGGCCGAGCAACTGAAGCGAACCACCGATGCGATCCGGAATGTCGACGAACTGATCCGCAGCGGTCAACAGGTTTCCACCGACCACGATGCCGGCGGGATCTGTGTCATCCACGGTTTGGAATTTAACGACCAGTGATCCACGCGCGTCCGACAGAAGACGCAACCCACCGTAGATGTGCTTGTTTGGAATCGAGATCGAATCGGTCACCACGTGAACAATGTCGACATCATCCCAAACACCTTCGGTTGCAAGCGTTCCGCCGCGAACTTGCATCGCGTTGATCGAGTTGCGAGTCAGGGTGTTGTCTTGGATGAATGGACCGAAGTTCGCAACAAACTCGGCTTCGCTTTCTTCATCGCCGAACCGATCGATCGTTCCAGTGGAACGACCATAATCATCGACTTGGAACGCGTTCAATGAATTCAGATCGATGCTGATCGCTGCGGCATCGTTGTCAATGAAATCGTTGTTGATGACGATGGGTGCAGCGGCACGTCCGACCAGGACTCCAGGTGCGTTGTCCAGCCGCCCGACACGAGTGTCATTCGGGGTTCCTCGACCGTCGGCGTTGTGCTCCAGTCGACTATTGGTCAGACGCAGGTCGCCCTGATGAACTTCAAGCGCGTTGAATGAGGCAAAGCCACCTTCGATCCGCGTGGTGCCACCACCGCCAGCGATCACAACATTATCCAGACTGGCAAAACCGCCTTGTCCGATGTAAATGCCGCCCCAGTCACCGGGGCTCAGCTCTCCCGCATCTCCGCGATTGTTCGTGTCGAACGTCGAGCCTCGCCCATACCGCTGGTCTTCGAGACTTGTGAAGACTACCGGATTACCAGGTGCACCTTCGGCGAGAAGGTTCGCTCCGAAGCGGGCTTCGATTCGCGCCGCATCGAGTTTCAAAACGGTGGAAGGATCAATCGTCAGGCTCGCATCCAAACGGGCACGCAGCGGACTCGCGTTCGCTTGCAGCTCCGGACGCAGTTGGAATTCGGCATCGCTCAGGCGATCGGTGAACGTCGATGCGGTTGCATTCAAACTTGCAACCAAGCGGAAGGTGCCGACCGTTCCGCCGACCACTTCGGCGCGATAAAGGCGGCGACCGACGGTGCTGCTGCCCGGAAGCGCGGTGGGCAGTTGTCGAAGCGTGATGGAGCCGGTCGCAGCCAGGGTGGTGGGAACCGTATCGGCGCTCGAGGCGGATTCGAGACCCGTCGAATCGACGTTGGCGAGACGGTAAACGTAGGTCCCGGCAGGAATCGCACCATCACCCAAATTGGCCTGGCCACGTACAACGATCGTCGAGGGGGCTTCGCTTTGGACGATGTTGCCGCCCGGCGTTCCTTCGATGACCAAGTTCTCGGTCAACACGTGGGTGATGTCCGTGTCATCGAACCTTGCCGCAGTCGTCAGCGGACGAAGGAATTCGCCCGAGCGTGTTTGGATCCTGATGAACAGACCATTGATGCTGTTGTCGACCACGGTGTTGCCGTGAATCTCCGGTCCGACGCGATCGTAGTCCGGTGTGAATCGTTGCCCGTCCTGTGCAAAGAAGTCGGTGAATCGATCTTCGCGGAATGTATCCGGCGTTGCCGAGATCGCCGCGTCGGCGCTGTTGGCGATGTGAGAATTGACAATGGTCGCCCGAGTCGTTGAAAGTTCGATCGGCGAAACCACGATCTGTTGCCCACCAACCGTTACGGCACCACCGCCGTATTGGACGTCGGCGTACTGGATGTGATTAAGGAAGATGCCCTCCGCTTCCAAGTTGGTGCGCAGTTCATCGGCAGCATCCAACTCGCCGAAGAAGTCGATGCCGCCCCAATCTCCGGGTTGCGGATTGGCGTTACTGACCTGGTTTCCAAGACCAACGGAACTGTCGTTGATACTGGTAAAGAACACGCTGCCAGGGATGACCGCACCGGTTGCGTCACGAGCCGGTAGCCCATTGCTTCCGATCAGCGATGGCGTACCGAGCACTTGTAGGTTCGAACCGCTGATGTCGACCGTTGGCGCAACACTACCGACGCCCAGTCGTGCACGAGAGAATTTCAGAATGGCACCCGAATCGATGACCATCTGAACATCGGCGGGGAGCTCAATCGAGGTGCCGTCTTCAAGCGGGAACCCGACTCCGTCGAAACCGATCTGGTAACTGAAGTTGTCGGCCGTCGTTGCGATGTTGCCGTCGAGACCTCCGTTGCCGACGATGCGAATCGTCACGTCGAGTCCCGAGAGGTAATCCTCGATGGATGCGGCAGCTTGAGGGTCACTGATGCGCAAGGCGTTTAGCTCGGCGAACTCACCCAGCAAGGATTCCTGTCGGATCCGTGAGATGCGTCCTGCGTCGGCAAGTGCGCGATCGATTTCGGAATAAGGGTTGCCAATCGTTCCCATGCTCGAGCCACGAGCGCGGAAAGCGTCGACGAAGGCCAGGTCCGAACCACCACTGGGAAGCGGATTGGTCGGGTTGTTCAGGAAGCCGTTGCCCTTGTCCACGTAAAGGACTTCGCTGTTGGCATCGGCCGGCTTGAACCAGAAGTTGAATACACCACCTGGACGGCCATCGTTGTCACCGTCAAAGCGCACGCCATCGGTATCGGTGAGCGTTGAGGTTGCCGCAGGCGTGAAGTCGACTCGGAGTTCGTAGTTTCCTTCGGTCAAGCCGCCAAAGCCGGTTCCGGGGATCGACGGATCATACGCATCATTGCCTTGTGCACTGACGCCGATGAAGTAGACGCCCGCGTCCAAGTCATCGAGACGAATGAGCGAATCGTTGCTGGCGTAGTCGTCATTTCCGGCGACCTCGATGATGCCGCTCGGCGTCTCGCGGTAAAGACGGAGATGAGAGTCAAGTGAACTTGGAGTTCCAAGTCGTTCCGCGATGGTTTCAATCGTGATCGAACCACGGGTCGGCAAGTCGACGCGGTAAAGATCGATGTCCGTGCTGTCTGGACGGAATAGATACTGTCCGTGAGCAATTTCGGCATAGCTCGGGAAGATCGGCTCGTAGTCGACACCGGGCTGTGGCAAGCTCAGGTCATTTCCGTAGCCGAGCAGTTGACCGACGGCTTCCATCGTGACGTCGAAGAATGGTTCGCCAAACTGGTCATCGTCGGACTCGTCAAAGTCCTGGAAATCCAAGACGACCAACTGTGCTCCGTTTGGCAAGCCGCGAAGAACGGCCGTGGTGCCACCCTGACCGCTGGTTGCTCGAACATCACCGCCGTAAAGGTCTCCGACTGCGACAGAAATGTCGACGATCGCGCCCTGCGATTGATCTGCGACTTCGATGAAGGAAACACCGAGGTACTCCGAGTACAGCGAGAGGATTTCTCGGACTCGCTGCTGCTGTTGTTCGCTGATGATGTTGAAGTAAGTCGTATCATCAACGATGCCCTGGCGGTTCGGATCGTCTCCCAACCAGCTGCCGACAAAGTTGTATCGAAGTTGCGTGATGCCATCGAAATCATCCGCACCTCGCCGCGTGAAGTCCAATGGTTCCACCCGAGTCAATCGGGAGGGATCCTCGGGTCGGATCTCGCGAGTTCCCGGATAATCGGGCCCGGGCAACTCAAGTCCGAACGGCGTTTCGTTGCGGATCTCCGAATTTAAAAATGCCGAGCTGGTCGTGCCGGTCGAAATCGACCACTGAGAGTTCAGGTCGAAAGCACTGGCAAAGCTGTCGCCCGCGACATCGCTGCCGGTTGGCAAGTTGACCGGTTGCGGAGCCGGTGGAAGTGCCGTCTCGTTCGTTCCAATTCGCAGTCGGGCGGTGCCGAAGTCCTCGCCGGATGCATTGGGAAGCCGCGCCAGTGACTGTCCGTAATTCAAGCGAACGACGTTGGTGACTGAGTTGTAAACCGGATCGCTGACCAGCGGGACGACGATATCATCCGTGTTGTCGACGGTATCTCGCGTGTAGATCAATTGATAGAAATCACGATCGCGAACGAGCGTCGAATTCAGGTCATCATCGTTGAAATGAACTTCGATAATCCCGACATCAATGCTCAGTGAACCGTCGCTCTCGCGTCGCATCGGCTCCGGCACAACCGCGACGACCTGCGGGCCCAGGTTGATATTAAAGGGACGGGTCAGGTCTTCGCCATCCTGGAACGCTTCTCCGTCCAAGTTCCTGAGAGCTGCGGATCCGCGTCCGATGATGTCAATCTGGTATTGATCATCAGGCAGTGGCTCCGCAAACCGGAATACGACTTCTCGCGGCGAATCACCCAGACCGACAAATCCGGGCTGGACGACGACATCGCTGACTCCGCTCAGCGTGAGCGGAGAGTAGCCGGTCGAAAGGTTACCGATCGCGGTGCTCGCGTCGCCCTCTTGGACGCTCGCCGAAACCAAGCGTGAAGCTTGTGGATCACTATTGAGACGGTCGACAAACTCAGCCGCCGTCGTCGGGGCGCCCGGAAAACTATTGACCTGAACGCGGATGGTTTGGTCGCTGACCACAATCACCGGGTTGGCGGGGGCGCCGAAGTTGCGCTGTTCGACCTCGATGATTGTGCCTCGACCATCAACTCCGGGCTGTTGCGAGATCAAGCGAACGCGAACCGCACCATTGGAACCAAAGTCGGTTACGGCCTGCGCGGCATTGGCCCCATCGAGAACGAGCGACGTGCCATTGATGTCGTTGACACCGACCGGCTGGCCCGACGAGCCACTGACCAAAATCGCTTCGATCAGCGCGCTCGCTTCGGCGTTATTGTTGACCGCCGAAATAAGATCGCCGGCGACGGTGCGTCGCGTCGGATTGGTGTTGATGTCGATCGTGACCGATTCACCATCGACCGTGATGATCGGCAGTGAAGATCCCGAGCGATTGGAACTTGCGAGGTTAATCGTGATTCCATTGCCGAGACTACCCGGTTGCCGTGCGCGGAACTCGAACAATGCCAAGCCATCGGTACCCAGATCGCTCGTCGCTAAGGCCGACTCGAAGACACCGTCTTCTCCAGCCCGCGTGATGCGAATGGCATCCAGAGTGCTTTCATCGATCAGCGTGTTATCGTCGAATCGGAAAACGAGCTCATTGGGCGAAAACGTGAGCGTTTCGCCGTCAGTCAGGAGGTCGCCCTCGTTCGGCTGGATGCCGATCAAATCAGGACCCGCCAGCAATTGTCGACTCTCGAGGCTCTCAAGAAGGGTGCGTCGTTTTTCGTCGCGACGCTTCGCCTGACGACGGCTTCGTCGCTCGGTGGAGCGACCTGCATTTTCTGCACTCATGGAAGCGCCGGGGCGGAGGGGATTGCGAAGAGATTGGGAAGGTCTACGAAAGGTCATCCAGAGGCCTCGTCAAATTGCCCGTGTCGCTAGGCAGTTGGTCTGTTGGGGCGGCGAATATTGTGGGGGTCCGATGCAGGTGGCCGGCCATCGGACGAGCCCGGATCAGATCAAATCTTGCAAAATCGATAAGCTAGGGAGGCTGCGTGATCTGCGCAGCAATACCTGGCACGGAGTGTAGTTGGGCCGGTCCGATCCGCAATGGAAAACGCGCCAGAGCCGTTCCATGTCGGTGAGGGTTGCCCTTCTCACCGGCACACTCCGTCAAGTCAATGACGGTGCGCAGTCCGGCGAGTGCGACTTTCGACGACGGCA
>JBCBOO010000302.1:0-7436 GCA_039821235.1 Planctomycetota bacterium | reverse complement strand
GTGGATCGATGAAGCCGGATTGCTGGATGTGCGTTCCATCAACGCCATCTTTGAAATTGCGAAGGAACAGGATGCCCGGGTCATCCTGTCCGGCGACACGCGTCAGCACGCTTCCCCGCGCCGCGGGGAAGCGATGCGACTGCTGGAGCGTGAAGCTGGATTGCACGTGGCCAAGGTCGAGGCGATCCAACGGCAAAAGGGCCAGTACCGCGGTGCCGTGGAGTTGATCAGCAAGGGCCACGAGATCGTCGACGAGCGGACCGGGAAATCGGGCCTGCTCGCCGGCTTCGATCGCCTCGATGAGATGGGCAAGATCAAGGAAGTCGGTGAGGAAGAGCGATTGGAGCTTCTCGCAGAAGCCTACTTGGGTTCCATCGAGAACAAGAAGTCGAGCCTCGTCGTGGCCCCGACGCACGCTGAGGCGAACGCCGTTACTGAAAAAATCCGCACGTCACTCAAAGAGACCGGTCGCCTCACTGGCGACGAACGGTCGTTTCAGCAACTACGGTCATTGAACCTGACCGACGCGGAGAAGCGAGAGGCGATGACCTACGCCGACCAAAAAGGGAGCGTCATTCAGTTCCATCAGAACGCCAAGGGTGGGTTCAAAAAGGGAGATCGGTTCCGCATCGCGGGGGCGGCCGGAAATCAAGTCCGTGTTTCGGCCATGGATGGGAGCGGTAGCCGGCAACTGCCCCTCGACGTTTCAAATCGCTTCGATATCTACCAAGAGCAAGAATTGAAGCTCTGTGTGGGGGACAAGGTTCGCTTCAGCCTCGGCGGGAAAGCGATGGACGGCAATAAGCGAATTAGCAACGGACGCATGGACGAGATCACCGGCTTCGACAAAACCGGGAACCCGGTTTTGGAGCGTGGCACGGTGATCGACAAGGACTACGGGCACCTTGGCCTCGGTTACGTCGTGACCAGCCACGCCAGCCAAGGCAAGGATCGGCACGTTGCGATTGCAGCGATGAGCTCACAATCCCTGCCCGCCATCAACGCGAAGCAATTCTATGTCACCGTTTCACGTGGAAGTGAGGACGTGATGCTGTTCGTCGATGACAAGTCACGCATCCGCCGAGCGATCGAGCGAAGCGGAGAGCAGATGGCGGCCACGGAGCTTGTCAAAGCCCGGCCGGACAATCGTGAATGCGACACTACGACGGATCGTGGCAACGAGGTGTTTCGCCAAGGCCAGCAGCTCGTCCGTTCGTTCCGTGATCGCGTTGTGAATTGGTGGATCAATCGCAACGAAGCCCACCATCAGAACGAGCACGTCGGCCGGCACCGCGAGGCACAAGCGGGACGGGATTTGAGTAAGGACTTCACGCGGTCACTCGGTAGAGGACCAGAACTCGGGGGGAGCTTTTAGCGATGGCGAATGTAACAAGTGCTTTTGATGAGAACCGCGGTGCACCGGTCTTTCGGTGTATCGACGGAGACGACGGCGGATCGCTGCCCTGGCAAGCGGTCCGCGACGGACAATTGCCTCCAATGATGTTTCAGGTCCGTCTGAGCGATGGTACCTATGAGAGCTTCCCCTTCGGAGACATCCGAAGGGTGCGATGTCGCGATGCCGGAGCGATCCAGATGGAGACCTTCTCCAGTCCCCGAACACAGATCTTGATTGAAGGTCGGCACCTTCGCGATCTTGCATCTCTACTGAGTGCCGGCATGGTGCGGTGGATTGCGGAGACGGACAGCCGCGAAGTCGA
This sequence comes from Planctomycetota bacterium, assembly GCA_039821235.1. Classification (GTDB taxonomy): domain Bacteria; phylum Planctomycetota; class Planctomycetia; order Pirellulales; family Pirellulaceae; genus Stieleria. Next base: position 5,718 of record JBCBOO010000302.1, on the reverse strand, counting down.
TCGTCCGGAGGAACTCCCGACGATCACCTCGATCGCGATCGAGCTCTTCCCGGTCAGCCAAACCAACCAATAAGACATCTTCATAAAACAGTCCCAAACTTGGGACTGCCTTAAGCTGGGTGCTTTACGGTGAGTCGTGCCGTCGTACTGACGACGAAACGACGCGTGTTCCCTGCTCCCAGCCAAGAAAAGGACTGCAAAGAGAACCCGACGCAACCACCGGAGTGGTTGCGTCGGGCGGTGACCGAGGAAGGGGCAAATCCTCGGCCACGCAATGCTATGTAAGCCGCTAAGAAAAGGACATCACGGAGCTGATGAACATTTGATACGGTCAAAGCATCGTCGCTGTCGTATTGCAAATTGATCGGGTTGTCGGACATTCGAAGTGGTTCGATCGTGATGGTGCGACACTCTGTCAATGAAGGCCATTTCAGCGGCATCACACCATCGATGGATCGAAAAAGGGGGCCTATTGGCCGCCCTCGTCTTCGATAGCTTGCTCTTGATCGTTTGCACGGTCGGCCGACTTGAGTTCGGCGATGCGGTTGGCAACGTTCACCCGGACGATTTCGAGCTTCAAATTGTCGATCTCGGAGAGTGAGGTGGTGTCATGCCAATTCCCGTCGTTGTCGGTGTAGCTGCGGGAGTAGACCACCGAGTATCGGTCGGGCATCCCTTCCTTACCGGCATTTTTCCAGATGGTTCCTTTGACGCCTCCGTAGCGGATGGTGTCGGCTGGTTTGTTGGTTTGAGTCTGTGTCATGGCTTTTTCCTTTCGTTGTTGGTTGACCATGGTCCGCGGTTCCGCCGCGTCGGTGATGGCTTTCGCAAGGGGTTGGTGCGGGCAGGAGCACAGCGACAACACGGCCCCTTGCGAAAGCCATCTCAGTCGTGGCAGCGTGTCCAATGTGTCATCCAATGACGAAAGGATAAGTGCCCTGTCTCAGTTCATTCGCACACCTGTCAGAACAAATCAAGCTGCGATGGTGGAGGATCCAATGGAGACGCTGGATGGATTGAATGACCGTCCGTTACCTCTCCGGTTTCCTCACCCGCTGCTTCCACCGAGATCGAAGGCGGAGGCGATGACATCACTTCACCGACGGATCGATAGTTGAAGGGAGATCGTTCGACCGGGATTTCGGTGATCACACCGCCTGTCGTCCAATTCATGCCGATCCTGTACACACGATGGCACTCAAGCGTGAGGGTGTTTTGCCAAACAGCCCATCCTTTGAGCCCATTCAAGCCAAGATTGATGGCCGTCATCTGTACGGCCCGGTGGTCGACATCCTGTCCGGTGAACTCCCAGTGTGGTTGATACTTGGCAACGCTCAAGAGCATTCGCCCAGAGCCGCATGCCGGATCACAAACCGTCTTCCGATCTTGCGTGCGTTCCTGCGGGATACTGAGCGAGCCCATGAGGTCGCAAACGCTGTCTGGCGTAAAGAACTGCCCGCGTTCACCATAAGTGATCGCTCCCGTAAAGATGTCTCCCAGGATGTCCTGCCCGGTATCGCCCATTTCATCAATCAGTTGGTGGAAGGCGGTCTTGAGCGTGTCGGCCCCACGGTTCGGCGATTTCCCTTTGGCGTATCCCTTCGCGATGATGGCGAGGTACTCGTCCTCGGCGGTTTGTCCAGAAAGGGCACAACGCGTCAGTGTGAGAAAGTCTTCGAACACCTGTCCCCTGCTCAGCCCACTTTGACCGCTTGCCTTGTCGAACAAGTCGACAAGGCCCTTGCTTGCTGCAATGAAAAACTGCTCCGCCGCCATGCGTGGCACCGTGCCACATCGTCTAAGCACGCGTCAACCGTTTTGTTGACGCATGCTTAACGGTGAAGCGTCGACCAAGTAGCCGACGCTTCCGTTGGATATCTAGCTGTGATGCTTGTTTAGGGCGATCGAGATCCACTCACCAATCTGAATGGCATCGTCGCTGCACCAGTAGTCGATGCCGATGATGAATTGATCGGTCGTTTGGCACACGACATCAACGAGACTTGGCGGCGTCTCGGAAAGCTCCGGAACGAAGGGACCGGGAGCTTCGAGCCGTCTGCGGCGTGGCCGAATGGTGCCATTGAGTGCGTCGACGATCACTTCAGCTACTGATGAGGCTTCGTCTCGAGCATCCCAGTACCGAGCGGACACGATCGTTTTCTCGGTGGTGATGCAAACGACATCGAAGGTCAGATCGACCCCGTCACGTCCGGCACGAGCTTCGAACGGCCCCGGAAACGCCCGGGGGATCGACTGACAAGGCTGATTGGTTTGGATGTGGTTCATGGTGTGTTCTCCTTTTGTTGATTGACCATGCAAGCGGAAACACGCCTTGCCATCGGTGCCGCAAGGGCTTTCGCGCGAGCGACCGTGCCGAAGACAAGCGTAGCGCTGCTCTGCAGGCCGGCCCTTGTCGGCAGCGATGGCACGGTGTGAAGCTTCATGAAACGTCAATCAACGGAAGGAGAACGCATCATGAACGATCTCAATGGTCAAATAAGGTTGGTCGAGGCACGAATGCCCCGACCGGTTTGGTTAGTGTTCGCTAGGTAGGGACAGCGTCCACTGCTCACCCTCGATCGCCGCCCAAATTTCGAGACTTGGAAGCGGGAAATCCGTGTGCCGAATCGTCTGTGATGCCCAGGGCTTGGCGTCGCTGTCTGCCCTCGCTTCCAAGACCGCTGAGCGATCTTCGGAGACGGTAAGCTGCCAGTACATTCGGTAGCAAAGACGCTCATCCAAGGTGGTTGCTTGCAAGTAGTCTTGGCCACCCAGCCAGCTTGCGATGGCTTCGATGAGCCAGTAGGCCTTACCATTCTTCGCGACGTACCGGACACCGGGCGTGTAGATCACTTTCGGGTCATGTGGATGTTGATACCGGACCAAGTCTCCGCTGAATTGGATGAGGTCGTTCTTGGTTAATGTTCCCATTTTCTTCTCCTTGTGTTTGGGTTGAACATGCCAAGCGACCGCCACGGGTCCGAGGAACGCAAAAGCTGAAAATTGGGGGAGACCTTTAGGGGGAACCAATTTTCCGCTTGCAGCCGGGCATCGGAGTTGTGGCAGCGTGCAGATCGTTCAATCAAACACCTGGAGAAGGGACGAAGGGAAGACACCGATCGAAGTCAACAAAAAGCGTGACAAGACCATGCGAAACGTGGCATCATGGAAGAATGATACTGACGTTTGACACGAGACAGGTTTATCGAAGTCTCTCCCGGGAAGGCAACTTCACGTCCGAGCAGGCGGAGACACTGACGGACGCCCTGCGTGACGTTGCGTCCCACAACATCGACCACTTGGCCAGCAAGCAAGACTTAGCAGTCCTACGTCAAGAATTGGAAGCCGCGGAGGATCGTGCCCTTTCCAAAATTGACGCCTTGAATGAGAAGTTTGAAGTACGTTTTGATCGCGTCGACGACCGGATGGAGTCGATGACCGAACGATTTGAAAGCCGGCTTCGTGAACTGGAACACCAATTAACCATCCGCCTCGGCGGAATGATGGTCGTCGGCTTGGGTGTGATCGTTGCTCTTCAGCAGCTACTTGGCGGATAAAGGCGTCGACAAACGTTCTTGCCGATGCCTTTGAGGTTAAGCTTCCTCAAAGATCATGCACGTGTCATGAAGTCCCGGGATAAAAGATCGCTCGTAAGTCTTCCGAGACGACGTATTACCGTGCTGAAATCGGATGATCTCAGTCGTTGCCGGCCAGAGCCCCTGCTCGATCGCTCGAGACATGATCAGCTGCGAAAGCGGCTGGTACCGTCCCTTGATGCTAAAGCCACCGATGAGCACTGCTATTTTCCCATTCGGCTTGAGCACCGATCGGCAGTTTTGCAGCACGAGGTCCATGCGGTCCAAAAACGCATCGAGCGTGTGGGCGTTGGAAAGACAGTCCGGATCTTGGTTGTACTGGATCATGGACCAATACGGCGGATGCATCCACACGAAGTCCACTTTCCCGAAGCCTTGGTAACTCGCGGGATCGGCGGCATCGTCCCCAAAACGAATGTCCATGCTGGTGCACATGATCTGAAGCTCGCGGCAAACATCCTGACAGGTTCCACTGCCTTTCATGGGGTCCAGCACGTGTTCGGGCTGGTAGTAGTTGAGTAGATCCTTGATGAGGTGACCTCCGCAATTGCCGCGATAGCGAGCAGAACCGTAGGGACCGCGAATCTGCACGGAGTGGATACTGGTGAGATGAGGAACCGGGCTGGTGGTGACCGGTGCCAGGGGGAGTGAAATGATGGGTAGTCGTTGTTGCATGGTGTTTTCCTTTCTGTTGGTTGACCATGCAAGCGGAACACCCGTCTGGTTTGCCGGTGGTTCTGCAAGGGTTTTCGCTTTGGCGACAGGCCGAAGAATAGCGCAGCGACGCTCTGCAGGCCTGCCCTTGTCAGAAGCTCCGGCAAGACGGCAAGCTGCAGGGACGGTCAAGCAATCGAAAGGGAAATAAATGATGACGCCCATGCAATTCACGTGGCGAAGACACACTCGGTGGAATCTGCGGAAGTGTTCGAGACCATGCTTTCGTCGATAGGTTTGGAGCGGCAGACTGGCCATGAAGAACGCAAAGCCGGTCGCGGTGATACTTGACCGATGTCAAGAACACTCCCGAATGCTGAGACAATCTTCTTTCGCGAGAACGATGTGATCGAGAACGGAGATACCGATGAGCTGGCCGACGTCCGTTAGCTTGCTCGTCACATTGCGATCTTCGACGCTTGGCGTGGGATCACCGGACGGATGGTTGTGGGCGAGCAAGATCGCCGATGCGGAATCTCGTATGGCTGGACGGAAAACCTCACGCGGGTGGACGAGCGATGCATCGAGTGTGCCCACGGAGATCTGGTGCGATTCGATCATCCGGTGTCTCGTATCGAGTGTCACGATGTGGAATTCCTCCCGAACCCCCTCGGAAATGAGACGATGGAAGTGTCGCTTGCAGAATGCGACCGCTGCAAAAGTAGAAGTCAGCTTCTCGTTGTAATTCGCCTTGGGTTCGGCAACGCGTTTTCCAAGTTCGATCCCGGCCATGAGGCGATTGTACGCAAGCTCGGTGAGACCAAGATCCATCTTGGACGCCTGAGCAATTTCAGTAAGGTCGCATGACGCCAACCGATCAAACTGTGATCTCAGCACCATCGCTAGCAGTTCATTGTCGCTCTTTTCCTTCACACGCAGACACTGCCACAAAGCGTCTGGGGAAATCAAGCATCAAGAGAAATTGATTTTTGGGTTGCTTCTCAGCCACGGCACAGAGCATTTCGATCAGGCGGTTGTCATCATGACGCACAAGACGTCACGGCTCAAAGCGTAGAAAATGCGTGACAAACAGGAGCCATTCATGGCATACTGGAAAGATGAGACTTACGTTTGACACACAGGAGGTGTACCGAAGCCTGTCCAGTGAAGGGAATTTCACCGACGAGCAAGCGGATACGCTCACGAAGCATCTGCGTGATGTGGCGACCCTCAACATCGAGCATCTGGCAACGAAAAAAGATCTGGGCCATCTTGAAGAGCGAATGAACCATCGCTTTCTTGAACTCGAGCAGCGTCTGACCATCAAGCTTGGTGGCATGATGGTACTTGGCCTCGGCGTGATCGTCGCGCTGCAACAAATCATGGGCGGGTAGCGGTTCCATGAGTAACGAGGCTTTCTGAGTACACCGGGTAAGCGGTGCTGAGATAAACGAAGTCGGGTTTCGAC
>JBCBOO010000301.1:0-7505 GCA_039821235.1 Planctomycetota bacterium | reverse complement strand
GCTTGGCCCAGCCCCAACTGCTCCGGTTCCCCGCTTCGGCCGGACAAGGAACTGCAACCAGCAAAGCCAGGATCGCGGTGGCGGCGGTCCATTTCAAATTCAGACGCGGCATCTCGGTTCTCCATGGAAAGGAAAGAGATTCAGTTACTGAGGGAACCTTACGCATCAGGCATCCCACTAAGAAGAGCTCGCCGAGCAAGCTTTCCCACCGCCAAGGCCTGCGTGGGGCGAAGGGCCAGATGCGGCTCATTCACCATTGAATTATTCTCGCCACAAAGGGGCGGTCTCATGGGATGCCGCGGGAGGGAGTGACCGGACACGTTGATCACGCAGCCGTTAAATTGCGAGTCTCAGCAACCGAATCACCCCGTCCTGGGACATCATTTTTGCGGCGCCTTCCATCGGAAGAGTCTTTTCCCCTCCTCACACACCGCGGTCGAGTTTAGCTCGGTGATTCCGCAAATCAGCGGTCTTCGTCAATTTTTCACTTGAATTGCTAGCATCTGTTATCGAGACGGTGACAGTCTGCCTCAGGTGAACCGCCCTTTTCTCTGTTGACCCGAGTGAGCGGCCGCGGGTATCACGCAGGTGGTCGCTGCGCGAGAGGATTCCCGCCTCCCGGTTCGGCGATGTCTCCTGGGCGACGGAGCGAAACCGGACGAGTCATAGTCGCCGTTTCTGCCAATGACCCTACCAAGGAAGGAAACATGAACGGAAAGAGTCCGTCGGTCCCGCTGTTGAATGTCAATCGTGACAACGAACCTCACCGTGATGAGTTTGTTGCCGCACTCACGTCCGTCGTCGACAGCGGACGATTCCTTTTCGGACCGGACGTTTCCGGCCTGGAAGAAGAAATTGCACAGTACAGTCAAGCCGACTACGCCGTCGGGTGCGCTTCCGGCAGTGACGCCCTTCTCCTGTCGCTGATGGCACTGGACATCGGTCCCGGAGATGAGGTGATCGTTCCCAGCTTCACTTTCTTTGCCTCGGTGAGTTGCATCACCCGGCTCGGTGCAACGCCTGTTTTCGCCGACATTTGTCCGGATACATTTAACGTCGATCCGGAAGCCATCTCGGCCGCGATCACCACTCGAACCAAAGCGATCATTCCGGTTCACCTGTTCGGGCAGTGCGCCGCAATCGACCGCATTTGTCAGATTGCTTCGGAGCACAACTTGCCGGTCGTGGAAGACGCGGCGCAAGCGATCGGCGCCGCGTATCATTCTCGTCCGGCTGGCAGCTGGGGCTCCGTCGGATGTTTCAGCTTTTATCCCACCAAGAATCTTGGCGGGATGGGTGATGGTGGGATGATCACCAGCAACGACGAAGCGATGGCGGATCGAATTCGTTTGCTCGCCGGTCACGGAATGCGTCCGCGCTATTATCACCAGGCCGTTGGCATCAACAGTCGGCTGGATACTTTTCAGGCTGCGGTGCTTCGTATCAAGCTTCGGCACCTCGATGAAGCCGTCAACGCGCGCAGCGCGATTGCACATCGCTACATGGATTGGTTGAACGAGTCGGATCTGGTCGCTGCCGATCAAATCGTCTTGCCGACCATCGACCCCAACGCATTTCACGTTTGGAATCAATTCGGCATCCGTGTGGGTGAAGGTCGCCGCGATGCGCTACGAAGCTACCTCGGAGAATGCGGCGTCGGCAGCGAAATCTATTACCCTATTCCGATGCACCGCCAAGAGTGCTTCGAGTACTTGGCAGTCGACCCGGCGACGTTGCCGGAGACGGAACGAGCGAGCGAGGAAATTTTGAACTTGCCGATCTTCCCGACGCTGACTGAATCGGAGCAGCGACAGGTGATCGATACGATCAGCTCGTTCTATCGAGGTGAAGCTCGAGTGGCTGCTTAGGCTGAGCTTGCTTCGGGAAACCCAGGTCAACGGCATTGATGCCGCGCACGCCCTCGCGACTCAGTGCACCGGCAGTCTTGAGGCGTCAAAGGCATCGGGCAGTAACTGGGAAAGCCGTCGGGTTTGCCGATTTCCAGTCAACACGTCGACCATGATGACTTGTGCGTCGCCTGCGAACTCCACCAGGAATTGTCGACAAGCACCGCACGGTGTGACGCCACCATCGCTTGCCACCGCTACGGCCTGGAATTGGCGATGGCCGAGTGCGACGGCGGTCGAGACTGCGACGCGTTCGGCACAAATGGAAAGCGAATAGCTGGCGTTCTCGACATTGCATCCGGAGACGATTTCCCCGCCAGGAATCCAAATCGCGGCGCCAACGTAGAAGTGACTGTGTGGTGCGTATGCTTGGTCGCGAGCGTCTGTGGCGGCGCGGACCAACCGATCGATGTCTCGGCTTTTCAGTTCAGTCATCAACGGGATTCTCCGAGCGTTCGCGAGGGTCGCTGTTCGATGAGGAGCGGATGAGGGGCCACCGGCTGATCCGCCAATCGGACGGTGGCTTGCAAAAGAGCGGTGTAGTCGCTCGCCGTATCGGCCGAACAGTGTAGCAGCATCAACAGGTCTCCGGATTCCACTCGGTCACCGACCGCCACATTCATCTCGATGCCGAACTTCGGGTCGATCTTGTCGCCCGCATTGCGTCGCCCACCGCCGAGGGACACGACCGTTTCACCGATCGTGATGCAGTCGATTGCTTCCACATGACCGCTTCGGGTTGCGGTGACGGTGTGCTTTGGTGCGAGCGGCAACGGACCGGTCAGCTTGCCTCCCTGCCCCTTGATCATTCGCAAGAACGCTTCCTTCGCCGAGCCGTTGTCAATCGATTGGGCAAGCGTTTCGCGAGCCACCTCCTCATCGGGGCTCCTGCCGACGTCAACCAACAACATCGCTCCCAGTTCGATGCAGAGTTGCCGTGCGCGGGCGAGTTGTTTGGAACGCGGAGTTCCGCCTTCGAGCAGTTCCAGGCTCTCGTTCACTTCGATCGCGTTTCCGACGGCTCGTCCGAGGGGCTGATCCATGTCCGAGATCAGAACGGACGTTTTCAATCCCGACAGAGCTCCGACCCGCTGCAGGGAATCCGCTAATTCGCGTGCCTGATCGATCGTCTGCATGAATGCACCGCCACCGACTTTGACGTCCAGCACCAGTGCATCCAAACTCGCCGCGAGTTTCTTGCTCAAAATGCTGGCCGTGATCAACGCAGTCGAGGCAACGGTACCGGTGACATCACGGAGGGCGTAGAGCCGGCGGTCGGCGGGCGCGATGGACGGTCCGGCCCCGACGATGCAGGCACCGTTTTGCCGCAATGCCGTGTCGAATGCATCGCCGCTGAGTTGTGTTTGAAAGCCCTCGATCGATTCCAGCTTATCGAGTGTGCCTCCCGTCAGCCCCAGTCCTCGTCCGCTGATCATGGGGACATGCAGGTCGCAAGCGGCCAGCATCGGCGCGAGCACCAGCGAGACCTTGTCCCCCAGCCCTCCCGTGCTGTGTTTGTCCACGCGTGGCACTTCGCCAGACACTTCACGCGAAAGTTTGTCGCCGCTTTCCAGCATCGCCAGCGTCAGCGCCGAAATCTCATCGGGCGTCATCCCGCGAATACAAACCGCCATCGCAAAGGCGGTCATTTGGTAGTCCGCGACATTTCCTTCGGTGAAGCCACGGATGAGTTCGTGGATTTCATTCGCGGTGAGTTCGCCACCGAGGCGTTTCTTTTCGATCACCTTGGTGACAAGCATGATGATGACCCTGGCTGGTGGCCCCGCTATAGTGCAATGTTTAATCACTCGGTCGGCATGATCGCCTCCCCGTGCATGATCCCCGCGACACGCTTTGGAACTCCAATGCCACTCTTTCGCACATCGATCCTTTCCAATCACGCCTTCGCCTCGTTGATCATATCAGCGGGGCTGATCACAGCTACCGTGCTTGCCACAGGCGGTGTCTCCGCCCAGCAACCGCCCACCGAGGAGACGCCCACCGATCAGGGGCCCGAGCAGCCTAAGACGGCGCCCAATGAGACTCCCGCAGCCGAGTCCGCCGAGCCGGAGAACGTCAAAGCACCGAGCGGCGAGCTGATGGCGGCGATCCAAGCCGGTCCACGAGCGCTCTCGCTCGCGTTTCGAATGGCCGCCAAACGTGCCACGCAGTCCGTGGTGGTGCTCTATGTCTACGGGCAAAATCCCGAGGGCTCGGAGGCGAGCAACGCGCAGACGGACAGCTCACCCGACCCATTGCCGCTGCTCGAGAAAGCGGAGGCCCCCAAAAAAGTCCCTTTGAACCAGCTCACCGGGCTCGGCTCCGGTGTCGTGCTTTCCGCCGATGGTCTGGTCGTGACTAACAACCATGTCATCCGTGATGCAAAGCGCGTGGTGGTTCAATTGCCAGACGAAACGAAGCTGGACGCGGAAGTCATTCGGGGCGACCCGGAAAGCGACATCGCGATTGTTCGAATCACATCACCGGAGGTCGCGCTGCGGCCGGTCGAGATTGGCGATTCGGATCGGTTGGAGATCGGTGATTGGGTGCTCGCCATCGGCAGCCCCTTCAAATTGGAAGCCACCGTGAGTGCCGGCATCATCAGCGGGAAAAACCGACCAATTGATCGCATCAAACGCAGCCGGATGTTGCAAACCGATGCCGCTATCAATCCGGGGAACAGCGGCGGGGCTTTGATCGACTTGGATGGAAAACTGGTCGGCATTAGCACAGCCATTGCCAGTCGAAACGGATTTTACCAGGGCGTGGGTTTTGCCATCCCGGTCAACCAAGCGGCGTGGATTGCGCGAGAATTGGACGAACACGGGGAAGTCAGGCGGGCCGCGATCGGGACGAGATTGGCGGATTTGAAGCCGCGAATCGCACGAAAATTCGACCTGCCCCCCAATTCCGGAATTCTGGTCTATCAAATCATTAAAGATTCTGTCGCCGAACAGGCGGGAATCGAGCCTTTGGACGTCATTATCGAGTTTGCGGGCGAAAGAGTCCGCGATTCCGCCTCGTTGCAACAAGAAATTGAGCGACAACCGATCGGGTCAATGCAGCCGATCGTCGTTCGGCGAGCCGGAAAGCGAGTAGAATTGATGGTGAAGCTCGCGGCGGTTGACGATCCGACAGGAAGATCGGTTACCAAGGCGGGCGACATGCCGCAGTGAACAGACGGCAATGAGGGGAAACCAACGTTGCCCCTTTTTCGCCGCTTTCCTACCATTCCAGGGTTCGCCCTCACTTCGTTGTCCTTCATTCAGCAAACGGGAATCTCGTATGGATCGCTCTTTCCATATCCGACCGCTAGTCGTCACAGCGACGCTAGCATGCTTTGCGATCATCATTTGTTTTCAGGTCGTTCCGGCCCAAGAACAGGTTCCTTCGGCAAAGGCACAGGCCGGTGAGGCGGCGCCGCCTCAGCCGTCGGCTCGTGATCGCCGCATCTCGCGACTAATCTCGCAGTTGATGCCGCGGTATCACGTGTCGACCACCAAGCTGGACGACATGATCAGCAAACGAGCTTTGAACCTTTACCTCGATCGGTTCGATCCGCTCAAGCTCTACTTCAATCAATCGGATGTGGACGAGTTCTCCAACTACAGCAACCAAGTCGATGACTTTGTTCGCGAAGGAAACTTGTCGCTCGCATACACCGTTTTCAATCGGTTCACGAAACGAGTCGACGAGCGAGTTGCGATTGCGCTCGAGTTACTCGACACCGATTTTGACTTCACCAAAGAAGACTACATCATCGTCGATGCAGATGTCGCCGAGTACGCCAAGACTCCCGAAGAGGTCCGCGATCGCTGGCGCCGTCAGATCAAGTACGCGTTGCTGGATCTTCAGGATGACGAGACCGTCGGTGACGAAGCTCGCGATCTCCTGCGACGACGCTATCAGCGATACGCCCGCCGATTCAAGAGTTACGACAACGATGATCTGTTGGAAGCATTCTTGACGTCGGTCACCAGCGCATTCGATCCCCACTCGACCTACATGTCTCCGGGAACCCTCGAAGACTTCAATATTTCGATGGGGCTTGAGCTGCAGGGCATCGGCGCGGCACTCCGCGAGAAGGACGGCAGCACCGTGATCATGCAGATCATTCCTGGCGGAGCGGCTTACCTCGACAAGCGTTTGCAAATTGATGACGTGATCGTTTCGGTCGGACAGGGCGAAGATGGCCAGATGGTCGATATCGTCGAGATGCCGCTCAAAGACGTGGTCGACAAGATCCGTGGAAACGCCGGCACACTCGTGCGACTGGGAGTCAAGAAAGGTGGCAAGGGTGAAACTGAGGTCTACAAGATCACACGCGCCGCCGTCGAGCTGGAGCAGTCGGCCGCACGAGGCAAAGTCATCGAGCACAAGTCGCCCAGCGGTCAAACACGCAAGCTTGGCTTCATCAATCTGCCAAGTTTCTATATGGACATGGAAGCAGCTCGTGCGGGGAAACCCGACTACCGCAGCTGCACCCGTGACGTCCGTCGCATCTTGGTGGAGTTCCGCGAAGAAGGCGTCGATGGTGTCGTGATCGACCTCAGCCGCAACGGCGGCGGTTCGCTCACCGAAGCGATTAATCTCACCGGCCTGTTCATCAACCGCGGTCCCGTCGTTCAGGTCAAGGACAGCGACGGACGGATCGAGCAGTACAACGACGAAGAGCCCGGAACCGTTTGGAGCGGTCCGCTGGTTGTTCTGACCAGTAAGTTCAGTGCAAGCGCCAGTGAGATCTTCGCCGGTGCCATCAAGGACTACAACCGCGGCATCGTCGTGGGTGACCCGGCAACGCACGGCAAAGGAACCGTCCAGACCCTGATGGATCTGGGACAGAAATTGTTCACCACCCAGCGCAAGAACTACGGTGCACTCAAGGTCACGTTGCAGCAGTTCTACCTTCCCGATGGAGCCAGCACGCAGCGCGAAGGTGTACAAGCCGACGTTGTGCTCCCGAGTTTGACTCAGAAGATGGATGTCGCCGAGGGTGACCTGAAGTACGCCCTTGGCAGCGATCGCATCAATGGTGCCGGGCACGATGTTTACAACCTCGTTCCTCAACCGCTGCTGTCAGAGCTCCGTCAAAAGTCCGAGCAACGCGTGAAGGAAGACGACGAATTCGTCGATCTGATGCGACGCATCGAGCTCTTCGTCAAACAAAAAGAAGAGGACAGAGTTCCTTTGGAGGAGACCGCCTTCATGCAGCGTCGTAAAGAACTCGACGCACAGCAGGAAGAGGAAAAGGAGGAACTCGATCAGCAGACCGAACAGGAGGTCTACCGAGACTCGTTCTACAACCGCGAGGTTTTGAACATCGCCTCGGACTACATCGAAGGCCTTCGGCGCGAGAAATTGGTCCAAGCGAACTGAGCAGCCGACGCTCTCACCACTGAATCATGCCTGAGCTCCGCTCGGGCATCCGCCCAACACGACCGGTCAATACCGGTCGTGTTTTTGTTTACCGACATCGGGGAAATTCCGCAAAGATCGGTTGTGATCCACCGGCGTGGGACAATTTTTGGGAAATTGATGTAACCAATCGCTCATCGACGGTAAAAGCATGCACCCTAAGGCCGCGACACCTGCATCACG
>JBCBOO010000300.1:0-7569 GCA_039821235.1 Planctomycetota bacterium | reverse complement strand
GCCTGGGTTGGGAACGTTGTTGGGGTGTTCGTTAACAGCCCAAGCTCACCCGACGGATCCGCGAGGGCCGACGGAGGTGAACTCTCTCGTGCAGTCAGATAAGCATGTGGCGGGCAAAGCGCTAATTGCGGCATCGTCGACCCCGGAAATCCGTTGACCAATGCATGTGGCATTCGGCAGTGAGCAAATCGATTTTCGGGACGGGTCAGATTCGCAAGCGAATTCGCTCGTATCACGGCGGACGGCATTCCGTATGCGATCGGGTGTCCCCCGCCGACTGCGCTCGAGTCTCGTGGGCCAAAGTCCGTTTGCGAAGTACGTGGCCCACGGTTCTCGATCGAGCGACTGATCGACAGGTCCATGACCTGCTGCATTCGAGCAAGTCCCACCATCCAATCAGGTGATGCGGTTGCCAACGCTGCGACATCAGCATCCGTCATCGCGACCGGTGCCGTGGTACCGGAGATGTTTGACCAGCGACCGGGCACCGCCAACGCGACTGGCACCGATGTCGGATTCACACTCTTGTAAAACGCTTGACTTGCACCACTCCCGTTTGCAAGCGGTACGACTTGTCTTGTTCCACTTACATTGACCAAGAAGGGAACCGTTGGGGTGTACCAATGCGAAGGCGGAGTGGCGGGAGTCGCAAAACCGTTCGCGGCGTTCATTTCCGCGGGTGTCATGTTAAGGTCCGGACGCACGAGCAACACTCGACGATGCAGCGACATTCGGTCCGGCAAAAGATTCTCATCCGCGTCCCGAAATCGAGGGTACAACGGGAACAAACCGCTTGCGTCCGCAACATCATCCGGGCCCGTGTAGATCAGCGTGCCATCTGTCGGATCTCGCTCCCATTCGGGTGACAACCAATAGGCAACTTCCGCCACGTTGGAGTAGAACGGAACAAGATCAGTTGGATCGCCCCAGACATTAGCCGCCCGAGCGGCGGGCGACATTCTCGCAAAGCGTTTCGCGTCCAGAATGCCACGCGGAATGAACCCGACGAAGGGTGCACCCTCTCGAGCCCGCGTGGTAAACGCCAAGTAGTCATCAATGTCGCCATAGCGGCTGTTCGGAAACTCACTCACCGTAGTGGGCGTTGGATGTGGCACATCGCCCATGATCGTGGTCGTGTCGGTGAACGGCCCCTCGTGGTAGACAAGATACCCCTCGGCTGCGGACTCTTCCGCCGGTGGAGTCATATCACAGGTTGCTCGGCGGAGTTCGTCACGCATTTGAATCGCCACATCACGCAGACGACTACTGAGATCGAGTTCGGACTGGCGTTCCGTAATCTTGTCGCCCAACAGCTTGTAGGCACGAGCAAGCCCGAGCATCAGCAGCAAAGATGCTGTCAATGCGATGAGGACCTCCAGAATAGTGAACCCCAGAGTTCGCTGATTGCTATTGTTGTTCATTATTCATCCACCTCTGAATACAAAATCGTGCGATCGACACCGAGGTCCCGCCCTGGCAAGAAGCCGACTGGGATCGTTCGGTCGACCATGTACGTTGCCTTGCTACGAATCGGCTCTCCCGTCTCGTCGCTATATTCCTGCCCCACAGCACCCGTCTGAGCGTCGACAACGAAATATCCCATCGTCAGGCGAATCAAAAAGACATTGCTGTGGTGCGTCGTCACATTGGCCATCCGGGCCGAATCCTTAAACCGGAAGTGAGGATCCCGGTCCAGATTGCGGAAGTTCTTGTGGAGATCCTCACGCGATCGATCAAACAGCGTCTTATTTACCAGCGGCACTTGTAGATCCGAAATGTCAGTTGACACCCCACCAGCGATCTGTGGGTTCGCTTCGACCCTGACTGAGTACTCGTGAATTGGCGTAGTTGGCCCCGCAGTTGACTCGAATGCATTTCGCTGTGTGACATCCATGGTTCTTTCATCAAAGTCGGGATGGGGACGTAATAGCCCCATGTCATGCGAACGGCGAGGGAATCCAATTGGTAGATTAGACGGTCCCGCCGAGGCATTTGTCTCTAAGAGATTCTCCTGTCTCATGAATCGCTGGACCGAGGGAGTACTCGCAGCTCTGCTAGGACCAAAAACTCCTGCAAATCGCGTCGGATACCGATAATCTAGCATCGGGTTACCAAGATTGAATGTGGCAGTGGGAGGCGCACGCCTTACAGAGTGATGCCCTCGCCTTGATTCGATAAAGGCCTTGAACCCACGCCCAAAACTAGTATCCGTGTTGCCTGCGTAGTAATTGTCAGCTCCATGCGTCTCAGGTATGCCGTACTCGTTATCCAACTCATAGGCGCTCGAAATCCCCCAGCTTAATGAACGATAAACGGAACCGTTGCCGAAGAGTCGATTATGAGCCGGATACGGTGAGGGAGGCGTCGCAAGCCCCAGTGGGTTGGCGAATTGGGCCGAAAACCCATTGCCGTTCGCTCCAGTATTTCCTGGATTCAAGGCTATCAATCCGTCACGCCCTACAGGCAAAACGGATTCGGGTTGCTCCGGATTTTCCATAATCCGTCCCAAACTGCCGGTAAAGCCGTCAAGCAGTTCATCTCCGGAGACTGCCAGCGTCCGATCAAATCCATTGGCCGGGCGAATGTAGTCCGGTGTCGTGTTGACGTTGATTTTCCCTGGCGTTCGATGCTTGCCGATGTAGTTGTACGGCGGCTGCAAAGTCTCAACGACCCGATTGTACATACGAAGGGGCACCTCCTGCCCGGCAGGCTGAGCACTAATCTCGGTTGTACGAAGGAATCGGATCTGTGATGGATCGAACCAACGCTGGCTATCGAACCAGACGGGACCGACATCAGCAAAATCAAAGATCTGTTCGAATCCCGCTACATCTCCCACGACGGGATCACTCGTGTCAATCTGGTCCGTCATTCCGAGAGGCAACCGCATTCTTGCACCACTTGGAATCTCCAGCTCGGTCGGATCAAACGCAGAAAACCGTTCTTCAAATCCAAGAAGATGCCCGAACGGGACACGGCGTTCGACATGTCCGTCCATCACAGATCCCGGACCATAAGACTCAAGAATACGCGTTCGTGAATCAGCCGGGACGTTGATGAGACCGATTGGAGACTGAAACTCACGATCCATCCACGCAGGCATGTTCATCACGACACCCGCCGGATTACCAATCCCGAAGTAAACACGTTGAAGAAAGGGATCGTTAGAAGAACGCACGGGGAATCCAAACTCTCGATTCACAAATCCAAATGTTTGCGTGAACTGTGCGCCGATCGCGTCAAATGTTCGTGAAGGGAGGTAAGTGGTGTCGACGGGGTCTGTTGCTTCCGTCAATGAATCTGGAGCAGTCCAATTCGAACCGATGTCATAGGGCCAAAGTGCTGCGGTGCCGTTACTATCGGTTCTACGAATCACGTTGACGGAAGACGTCAGCGGCGACCTTACAACGGCTGGAACGCGAGCGTAGTTACCTCGGTTTGCCCCCGGATTGCCCGTAGTGGGCACCATTACAGTGGTTGGTCGATCTTCACGAACGTCCGGAATTTTCCGGCGAGAATCCATTTTCACCAACGGGAAGTAATTATCCCCAGCTGCGTCATAAATCGATCCGGGCTCAAGTTGCGAAACTCCTCCGGCGTAGCTAACTCTCCCTGAATCTGCATAGTAAGGACCAGGATTCATTGGGTTAGGCGACGGCACAACCTCTACCGAAGCATCTCCGTCACCCGTGAACGTTGTCAAATCGATCGGAATGAAGTCTTCCGTTAGGTACGGATTGTCATATGCGTGCCAAGGCTGTGATGGATCTGCGAGCCGCTGCAGAAAAATCGTCCGAACTTCCTGATGTGTCCCGATAAAATCCCAACTGATCGACCCGCTAATACCAGCCGGTGACCCAGTCGGTACGTTGTAAGTATTTGCGTGAAGCGGTGCTTCAACATTCATCGAAATTGGAGGACGCACGGCCAACGCGGGATCGATCGGGTCCTGATCAAACGGTACGTCGGGAAAAGCTACGTCTGTCCCGTCAGAATAGCAGTCTACGAAAGGGTAAGCTGCATCCAACTTGTCTTGAGGTGCTGGGTAGTAACCAAAACCAGGAAGAGGTGCACTTACATTGAATCCAATGTCGACTTCCTCATCATCAGCAACAGTTGTTCGGTAGGTGTTCCATTCCGACATCGCTGTATCAACTTCATTAGGAAAATACCCCTGGCAAATGATCGGCACAACATGATTAATGTGTCGGTCACGACCACCTGGATCACTCGGGTAGATGGGATTCACTGCCGTTGCAGTCCCCGAATTAAAATAGTTGAAATTCCAACCGGTCGGTCGTTGTTCGAATTCGAATCTTTGATTGGAAGGTGTGTAAGGAACCGTCGTGACCCCACTTAGACCAAACCTCGTCGTTCCTCTCGGAGCTAGAATCGCGTAGTGGCCGAGCGGGAGCCGGACATCATTCGGAAGCGGTTCTCGGGTCAATGTCGATGCATCTGTCCAAACGTCGATCGTTCCGCGACTCCAATACACATTGTTTGCTCGCATCGCGCTTCCGCGAGCGGGAAGCATGACATGAAGTGAAGGTGGAGTTATTGGGTCCCCATCATCTGGTTCCAAGTCGCGTGTGAACCAAGCGAACCGTTCCAGTCCAACTGTGTTAGGTGATCGGGTTGAAGGATTGAAGTCATCGTCCGCGAGGCTTACTTCCTCTCGGTTTGTTGAGATAGGATAGGAGAAGACTGGACTGATTTCCGCACTGTGTCTTTCCGTATTGACCCAATCTCCAAACTCAGTCGCGAGGACGCCGGCATCTCCGAGATCCGAACCCACATTCAGGTAATTAAGCTCTTCAGTCCTGCCAGCAGTTACGAGATCCTGATAACGATCTGCATCAAAAAGCCAACGAGTGCTTCGCTCAAAGTTATTTCCCGTCGGCTCGCTCACCGCGATACGCCAAACCGGTGATTCCCTGACTCCGGTGCCAACAACTCGTCCGAGATCCAGTTCAGTTCCTGCGTACAAGTCCGAGGGCAAATGTGGCTGGTTCTCACCGGTTCCCACCAATGCGGAACGGAGTGAATGGAGTTCAAGTATCGCAGTCGCTTGCGGAATCCGATGCTGATCCATATCGAAGTCGGGTGACGCCGCCTGATCCGAAGCGCTTTGCCCGGCATCAGTTCCTAATTCAGGCGTCATGTTGCGCCGTGTCCTCTTGTCATGGAAGGCGATCGCCTCCGAGATCTCAAGTTCGGGTCTTTCCATTCCCCAAACCGTGTGTCGCGCAGCAACGTTCAGATCGAATCCATCAAAAGGATTCGGGTCGTACCGAAGGCGAGTCCGCTTTGCATTAGGATCGCGATAGTCGACCGCATTTGCCGCCCACTGAGCAATTCTCTTTGCGACATACGAATTCCTTTCCGCATCACCAAGTGTCTCCACCCCATCTGGATAAGGAAAGTTTGGGACGAGTTCGGCACCGACTCGATCTTCGATTAAAGCAAACATCAAGCAGTAAAGGTGACGGGCGAGCAACTCATCTCCATCCGCAATTTTCTGAAATTCCGTTGTTCCTCCACCAACATTGAAAAGTGTCCCCGCATCTAGTAACCCATCACCATCGGTATCGAAACCATCAAAGTCAGGGACACGTTCTGTTACGTTTGGGATCAATGTCGTACTGACCACGGGACCGATTGACGTTGGGCCGTAGCTCGGGGCAACGCTCGTCGCGGTGGGGTATGCCGTTCCAAGCTGCGGGAACGCGTTTCCTTCCAGAGCACTTCGATCATTGGCGACGTTTCCGCCCACCAGACGCGTGGCGGTTTCCTGTGTTTCATCGACGACCATATCACTATCGTCATCCGAGCCATTGCCGAGAGGGCGATTCAAATTCAGCTTCGATCCCTTCCTCAACTCCACCCCCAGCATGCGATGGAGCTGAATCGCAAGCAGTTGTCGATCTCTTTCGTCCGATGCCTGTGGTAGCTTCTGAATAAACAACTGAACTGCGCCAGCAACGCCTGGAATCTCTGGCGAATCAACGCTCCTACTTTCGACTGTTAGCAAACGACTTAAAGCTTCATTGCGGTCCGCAGCATCTCGAAGTAGCTGCGAGAGTCGCGTATCCAATGGCCCTCCTTTTAGCAGATCAACCTGCTCAGCTGGTGAAAACGGAGTATCGTCCCCTCGAGCTTCTGTTACACCAAATTCGTAGGGCTGGTTTACCAGTTCGTCCAAAACGGCAGCGACATTTGAGCTCTCATCAAAACGCTCTGTGTTTCCACGCTCTTGACGTGACCAGATATCGGCTGGCATGGATGTTGGCAGCGTAGGATCCAGTTCATCGCGGCGAGTTTGACTGACGCCCGCCATGTCGACTGGCCGACCGCGATAGGAGTTGGCCGCGTGAGGAATCACCGTGCGGCCTGCAATCGGGATTCGTGATAGTAGCTCCCCATCAGTTCGTGGGTTAAAACGCGTGCCGATACCAGGGAACTTAAGAGCGTTCGCAGCAAAGCTTGTTATCGAACTATATGGATAGGGGCTAGCGTAGTTGTAGACTTCACCACCATAGCGAACGTTCAGGAGATTCCCGTAGCGCGTCCGCAAAACGGCATCGAGCGGGACTACTGCTCCGGTTTGATTGGTTGATACCGGTCCGATGAAACCGGAACCAGAAAGAACCGGACGTTCGTTTGAGAACAAATGAGAAAAGTCAATCTCGGCTGGCCCAAGTCCGCCACCCCTACCGAACGTTGACAACGCCCGATGGGCGTTAAAGAAATCCGCGTCGTTCGTAATCGCGGCAGGCCCTTGTTGAAACCGCTGGGTCGCAAGTTGGTTGTAACTCCCGCTGTAATTAATGTTGATTCGCCCATCCATGTCTTCGATCAATGCGGCAATCATGGGCTTAATTAATTGGCCGTCCGGTGCCGCAATTGCAGGCAGGTTGAGGTCTACCCATACGCTATCAGGTAGCCCGTCCCCATCGTTATCGATATCCCAGGGGCCATTCACCAACCAGGTCGCCAGCCTCAAGATATCAGACGTATTCGTCGGATCGATCGTCTGGTTTAAGATTGGTGTTGGGTTCGACCCACTGAACAGTGGAGTTCCATCGAACGGATCTCCATCGCCATTCAGATCACCAGGCGTGTGATCGAAATTCAAAGGTCGTAGTGCTGCACGCCTTAGCCGCCGAACCAAAAAAGCTAAACGAGTATTGTCGAAAAATGGAAATGCGTTATTTGGCGCCGCAACGATATCAGCGAAAGTGCGTTCGATATACGGCGGGATGGTGGGCGGAGAACCCGGGTCACCGGGAACCTGGTTGTCGCCTGGAATCCGTATTGGAGCATTCATCAAATAATTGATGACTTCCGGACGATGGAACGACGGGATGATGTGCTGACCGAGTTGTCGGTTCAACTCTGCGGAGTTGAACGTCGTTGCCGGATAGACAGTCGCATTTGACCTCCGGTGATCGCTTGGCTGCCAAGCAAGAAACCAGTTCTCAAAATCAGCCGCATCCCAAGCTTCGTCGTACTCAGGCTTCTCGGGATCATCTGGATCAGAAAGAGTAGCGTTACCTCCGCGATAGTTCG
>JBCBOO010000002.1:0-86938 GCA_039821235.1 Planctomycetota bacterium | reverse complement strand
GGAAAAGACTCGCGGTCGCCAGATGATCAAGCAGCAAGTGCTCGATGAAGCCAAGGCGGCCACCGCACCGGCACCAACACCGCTGCCCAAACCGTCACCGCCACCCATCTACAAGCCGGCACCGGTCGACCAAAGCCTCCTCGAAACTCTTGATTGGGCGATGGACCAGCACCGCAATGGACACACGTTCCGTATGTTCTTTGAGCTCTTGCCTCCCGGGCATCAATCGGATGTGGAACGAGTTGCACGCAAGGCCATCGGTAAGACGGATGTCAATTCGCTCCAAAAGTTTGTGAAGTCCATTCAGTCGGTCGGTGACCTCATCGTGACTCGGCAGCGTTGGATTTTCGCCTATCCAAAGTTCGAGGCCTTCGATGAAGACACCATGGACCTCGTTGAAGGTAATCTGCTTCTCGTCGCGGGACTGATCCGGGATGGGCTGCACGAGGACACACTTCGCCTTGACGAGTTCTCAAGCGTTCCCATGAAAGATTGGGTTCGAGAATTTGATAACACGGTTGCGCCGTACATGTTTGCGTTGATGGATCAAGCTGCCTCCGCAGGACTTCCTGACGGGGCTTCCTTTGAAGTGCTTGAAGAAAAAGATGGCGTTGCAACGGTTCAGGCGGAGGGACTCTCGTCACAGGAGCCGATGAAGTTCACGCAAATGGATGGGCAGTGGAAGTTCACGCCGGATGATTGGGATGAGGGTCTGAAAAAGCTCGAGGAAGAACTCGACGCTCAGCCCGATGGACAGTTGCTGGCGGGTGTCAGTGGCCAGATCGTACCGACCACGATCTCACTGTTTATCCAACCCGCTTTCGCGGCCCAATCGGCTGGCGAGCTTCACGGCATCATGGACGGTTGGTTTCAACAAGCGGCTCCCATGCTGGCGAGTTTTATGCCCCCGCCCGGTTCACAGAATGGCATGGCGCGTGGCGGCGGGATGGGCGGAATGGATGACGGATACGGCATGGGCGACGATTACTATGAAGGTGACATGGGCATGGAGCCTGGCGGAATGGGAACGCCGCCGGGTCTTGGTCGAGGCGGACCGGGAATGGGTGGAGGCGGTCTTGGTCGTGGCGGACCCGGCACGTCGGATGCGCCCGCTCTGGGACGTGGCGGACCCGGTGGCCCGGGTTAGCGTTCACGTCGCGTCTCAACTGATTGCTTGAATCTTGCCGTGCAAAAACGTTACGCCATCGTCGGCGGTGGCCTTTCTGGGCTCGCGGCTGCGTATCAGTTAAGGCAGTCGCATCCGCAGGCTTCGGTCGAACTCTTCGAAGCGGCGGCGCGTGCCGGCGGTGTGATTCACACCGAAATAATCGATACACCGGAAGGACGCTTTGTCATTGACCATGGTGCCGATATGTTCGCCACGGAGCCTTCGGCGGCGATGGAGTTGTGCGGCGAACTGGGTGTGGAAGATGACTTGCTGATTCCCGACGAGCAGTTGGCGGGGGCGATGATTGTGCATCGGGGACGGCTGGTTCCCATCCCCGACGGGTTTGTCTTGATGCGAGCCACCAAGCTGTGGCAGATGGTGACGACGCCGTTGCTATCGGTTCCAGGCAAGCTGCGATTTCTCGCCGAACGGTTTATCAAACCCCTGCGGCAACATGGTCGAGAATTGGCCGACGCGGATCTCAGCACGCTCGATGACATCAGCGTCGGTGAATTCGTCCGTCACCGAATGGGACGCGAAACTCTCGACCGCCTGGTCGGTCCCCTCGTCGCCGGAATCTACACCGCGGACGTCGATAAACTCAGCCTTCACGCAACCATGGCACCCATTGTCGCGATGGTCCGCCGACATGGCTCACTCGCTTCGGCGACACTTGCTCGTCGAAAAAGCGAGCAGGATACGGCCGAGCGGCAAAGCGCCGGTGCCCGGTATCAGAAGTTTCGTGGCTTTCCCGAGGGGATGAAGCAACTGATCGATCAACTGGCCGACGCAATCGGCTCGGACTCATTGCATCTTCAGTCACCCGTTCGCGGTATGAGGTTTGATGCTGCCGCGACGCAGTGGAATCTGGCGTTTGACAGCGGTGAGAAAGCGTTCGACGAAGTCATTTTGGCGACGCCGTCGGCAGTGACCGCCAAGCTGCTTGGCTCGATCTCCGGGGGTGGCGAAGATGAGCTGACCGCTGCCGCCGAGGAGGCTGCCCAGTCGCTGGCCGAAATCGAGTCTGCTTCCGCAGCGATCGTGGTGCTTTGCATCCGCAAAGAACAAATCCGTGAGCTGCCCGCGCGCTTCGGGTTCGTCGTTCCGTTGATCGAAAAACGTCGCATCCTGGCGGCCAGTTTCGCGAGTCACAAGTATGCCAGTCGTTGTCCGGTCGACCACACGATTGTGCGAGTGTTTCTCGGTGGAGCGATGCAGGCGGAGTTGCTTGAAGGGACCGACGACGAATTGATCGAGATCGTCCGCGACGAACTCGCGGATTTGATCGGTTTCGAGGGACGCGAGACGCTTGCCAGAGTCGTGAGATGGAACGATGCGATGCCGCAATACCATGTCGGACATTTGCAGCGGGCCAAGCGTATTGAAGAGGCCTTCGCTCGCATCCGGCAATTGCATCTTGCCACCAATGCGCTGCACGGCGTTGGTATCGCGCCGGTGATCGCCAACGCGCGCCGAGTAGCCATGGCGATCGGTGAAACGTCAGAGTCATGAGGTTTGTCCCTCATCGGCCGAATTGAATGCCGCTGACGTGGTTCAAAGGGGTACCCTTCGAAAATCACTTCGCCGGGGAATCTCACGTGTCTATCTTGTTCGTTGATCACGATCCATCTGCCTTGCTGCTGCTCGAGGACGAGTTGTCTCTGAGTGATGTCGAGTGGGACTGGGAAATGGTCGGCAGCGCCGAAGAGGCGTTGGAGCGATTGTTGCATTCGCAATTTGAAGCAATCGTCACCACGTTGGATCTTCCACGAATGCACGGGAACGATTTGCTGAAGCAAGTCGGCGCGCGTTTCCCCGAGGTGGTTCGTGTCGCACTGGTGCACGCACACGACCAACGGGGTGCGCTGCCGGCAGTGGATTCTGCACACCAGATTTTGACACATCCGTGCGAATTGGATGTTCTTCGCAGCACGATCGATCGCGCAATCTGCGTCCGTGACATAATCCTCTCCGACTCGCTCCAACGCGTCATCGGAGGTCTCTCGTCACTGCCAAGCGTTCCCGCGATTTACCAGGAACTGACGCAGGCCATCCATGACGACACGGCCTCCCTGCAAACGCTGGGCGGTATCATCGCGCGGGATGCGGCGATGACGGCGAAGGTCTTGCAGATCGTCAACAGCGCCGTGTTCTGCCTCGGGAACCGAGTGACCGAACCATCCAAAGCGGTGGCGCTTCTCGGGGCCGCGACTCTCAAGTCACTGGTTCTTGCCATCGGTGTCTTCGAAGCATTTCAGTCATCCGAACATGGTTTTTCGGCCGAGGCACTGATGCAGCACTGCATGCGAGTCGCGAGTGTCTCGAAGGCGATCGCCAAGGCCGAGGGTCTTGATGAACAGGAACGCGAGGCTGCCGTGACCGCCGCGACACTGCATGACACCGGCAAGTTGATTTTGCATGCCGTTGATGCCGAGGCTTACCGCACGGTTTTGAAGCTGGCCGAAAAAGAAAAGGCACCGCTCTGGCAAATGGAGCAGCGCGTCTTTGGTGCCGATCACGCCGCGGCCGGTGCGGCCTTGTTTAGTATTTGGGGTCTGCCGCAACGCGTTGTCGAGTTGGTTGCGCTTCATCATTCGCCGCTCAATGGATATGAAACGTCGTGCTCGGCTTTGACCGTTCTGGTCGCGGCAAACACGCTTTGTCACGACCTGGATCAATCTGACGAAACGGAGTCGATGACCAGCGGCCTGGAGACTGACCCTGAGTTGCTAGGCTACTTGGCGAGTATCGATTGCGGGCAACGTGTCAAACAATGGCAAGCACTCGCGGCGCGTGTTCTGGAAGAACAGAAGGTCTAAGTGCTTTGCAGTCCTTTAGTAAGCCCCACGGCAATGGGCTTTCGGCCCTCCGGGCCTATCGGAAGATGATTTACAGTCCAGGTTAACGCCGATGCGGCTCAGCCGCTTTGGCAGCTAGGGCACCAGTAGAGCTTTCTTGATGCGAGGTTCAGTGCTTCGATGGCTGTATCGCAAGTCGGACAGGACTCGTTGCCATAAATGCGGAACCGTTTGGAACCCTCGAGTGACGCCAGCGGCTTGCCGGCTTCTTTGGCAGTGACGGTGATGATCTTGCCGTACTTCAGTCCGGTTCGCATCATTTTAGTCAGTGACTTCCAAAGGGCATCGAATTCTTGCGACGTGATTTCGTTGCCGGGCCGATTTGGATCGAGTGCGATTTCAAAGAACAGCTCGGCCCGAAAGATGTTGCCCACCCCCGCCACGACGGCTTGATCCAAAATCAAGGCACCGATCGGTTTGGCGCTTTTGCGAATGTTCTCAAAGACGTCCCGTTTCTTACCACCCGCCAAAGGATCGGGCCCCAGTTTCGACACGACTTCGGAACGTGTCGCGTCATCGATGACTCGGCAGGTGGTCGGTCCGTTCAAGTCGATGGCTTGGGTGTCACCGACGATTCGCATGCGAACCTGGCCGACCGGCGCGGGAGGTGGCGTCGCGTGCTCACGAAACTTGCCATAGCGTCCCAGGTGGACGTGTATGATTCGGTTCCCTTCGAAGTGATAGAAGAGGTGTTTTCCAACGGCTTCGCAGCGTTCGAACACCTTTCCGCTAACTTTTCTGGCATCCCCGCGGAAACGACCTTGGGGGCTGGTCACTTTGAGTATCTGTTCTGCAAACCGCGCCGAATGCTCTCTTGCGAGTGCATGGGTCTTGTGTCCTTCGGGCATCTCAGTTCCAGCTCGCGTCGTCGCTGCTGGCGAGATGTTGTTGCAGGAAACTTGCTCGGCGTGCGTGTCGTTCGGCGGTCCCCAGGATTCGGCCTTGTAGCTTTTGCAGGTGGGCCGACTGTGTTTGCAGGAACAGCCGATTGATCATTTTGACATCGATTTGGTCGATGATGCCCAAGCTGATTCCGAGGCGGATTTTGGAAAGATGATGCATCGTTTCCTCACTGCTGATCTTTCGGGCGGTGCTGAGAATTCCCATGGCCCGGCTGACTTCATCGTGAAGGTCATCTCGATTATTCTTTAGCAACGCTTCACGTGCCTTGCGTTCATACTCGATGATTCGCGGAGCGACTTCGTCACCGACCAGAGCCAGCAAGTCCGCTTCCGCATGCCCGAGTGTCACATGATTGCTGACTTGATAAAAGTCTCCGGTGTACTGTGAGCCTTCGCCATAGAGACCACGTACGGTCACGTTGATCCGTTGCATGGAACGAAAGACACGCTCCATCTGCTCGGTGATCACCAGTGCCGGAAGATGCAGCATGACGCTGACGCGGAGTCCCGTTCCGACGTTGGTGGGGCAGGCGGTCAAGTATCCGTATCGAGGATGAAACGCATACAGAATGACTTCTTCGAGCATGTCATCGATGCGATTGACTTGCTCCCAAGTCTTCTTGACGTCCAGACCGCTCTTCATCACTTGGATTCGAAGGTGATCTTCTTCATTGACCATCACGCTGTAGCCTTCGGCGGCATCGAATGCGACGGCGCGAGAACCCTCCGATTCCGCGATTTCGCGACTGATGAGTTGCCGCTCGACGAGCAACTGCCGATCGATTTCCGAGAGGGGTTCGAGGTCGATGTAATGGGCGGACTTCCACCCCGTGTCCGAGAGAGATTCCATCCGGGCACGGACGGTTCGTTCGATGTTGACGCGGTCTTCTTCGCTGCACCGCCGGATGAAAGGGAAGTCGGCGAGGTTTCGAGCCAAGCGGATTCGCGTGCTAATGACGATGTCGGACTCGGGGCCTTCGCCGCGCATCCATTCACCCGAAAAGCGGGCAAGCTGATCGAAGTCCGCTTCACGTTTCACGATGCATCTTCCGTCGACGAAGGGTTGGAATCGGTGGGGTTTTCCATGGCTCGGATTTCATCACGGATTTCCGAGGCACGCTCGTAGTCTTCGCGCTCAATGGCTTCATCCATTTCGCGTCGCAGACCGATCAGAGTAGCCAAATTGTCGGCCGTCCGCGCGGAACGGTTGGGCTGCTTCCCGACATGCTGGGTCTTGTCATGCACATTGACCAGCAAGGGTCGAAGATCCGATTCGAAATGCGTGTAGTCGAACGGACAACCAAGTCTTCCACTGTTGCGAAACTCTTTAAAGGTAATCCCACAGACGGGACACTCTTTCTGGTCCAGCTCTTCGAGTTCGTCAGGGGACTGTCCGAGTTGCTTGACCAGTTCTCCGGCGAACGTGGAAATGGAAGTTCCCGGTGTCTTGTTTAGCACGCCCTTCGCGTGCTCTTCGCACAGGTGCATGACTTGTGGCCCCGACTCTTCGGTCAGTTCCGTGATGTGGAATGTCGCCGGCTTTTCGCAGTACTGGCACTTCATCGGTTTTCCGGCACGATCGGGGAGCGAAGAGGAAGGACGCTGGTTTGCGAAAGATCGTCGCGATGAGGGGCCGCTCGCGGCGCAGCTCATTCTATCGGTGGGTCCAGTCAAAACCAACCCGGCCCCTACACGAGCGGCAGCGCTGAGACGACACTGTGGAGGAACCCTTCACTCCATTTGGTTTTTGGTTCCTGACTCCCTTTTCGCGAGCCGATCCGAGAGAAAGTCCCCATGACGTCCGCAAGAGTGGCTGACCCGACCGGTGCACACGAGTTTGACTCGTTCGCAGCCAATGCGGTGTCTCATGATTTTGTTCCCATTCACCGGCGGCTGTTGAGTGACGCGCTGACGCCCGTCACCGCATTTCGGAGGCTCGATCGCGACGCGGCGGGAACCGGTCCTTCGCGTGGTGGTGCCTGTCTGTTTGAAAGCGTGATCGGAGGTGAGAAAGTTGGCCGGTACAGTTTCTTGGCCGCATCGCCGACCTTGCGCTTTTCCGCGCGTCGTAACGAAGTCACGATCGAAGATTTGAGTGGTGGGAAATCGAAGACGCTCGAGACGTTTTCCGATCCTGACCCGCTCAATGCATTCCGAGCCTACTTTCAAAAGTCAGTTGCGACGACGGAGACACTACCTCCGTTCGTCGGAGGCGCGATCGGCTATGCCGGGTACGATGTCGTTCGGTATGTCGAAAACTTGCCCGACGCGCCAGCGGATGACCGGGATCTTCCGGATTTGGATTTCGCGTTCTACCACAACGTCTGTGTCTTTGATCACGTCGACAAAACCATCGTGGTCGTCGTCTTGGCGGACTGCCGAGCGGTCAAGTCCGAGGCCCAGGCTTCCGCCGCGTACACACAGGCTCTGTCGGACGTCGAGTCCACGATCAAGACCCTTTCGACGTCCGTTCCCGAAGAGGCCGAAGGGCCCGACGTTTGGGACGTCGAGCGTTGGATGCAACAATGCGATGAAAGAGGGCTTGAGGTCGAATCCAACTTCACCCGCGAGAGCTTTGGGCAGGCGGTGAAGGATTGTGTCGAGTACATCCGTGCCGGCGATATTTTTCAGGTCGTCCCCAGTCAACGACTCTCCGTGAAAACGGATGCCGATGCGCTTGAGATCTATCGGTCACTGCGTGTCGTTAATCCAAGCCCGTTCATGTTTTACTTGCGGACACCGGATGCGACCTTGGTGGGATGTTCGCCAGAGATCATGTGTCGTGTCGCCGACTCGGTCGTCACGGTTCGTCCGCTCGCCGGGACGCGAAAGCGAGGTGGATCGGAGAAGGAAGACCGTGCTCTTGAGAAGGAGCTACTGGCCGATCCAAAAGAACGTGCCGAGCATGTGATGTTGGTGGATCTGGGCCGCAACGACGTGGGACGTGTGGCGCAGTTCGGCTCCATCGAGTTGACGGAAATCATGGTGGTCGAACGTTACAGCCACGTGATGCATATCAGTAGCGAAGTCCAGGGGAAGTTGCGCGAGGGTTTAGATGCATTCGATGCTCTTAAAGCGGCCCTCCCTGCCGGGACCGTCTCGGGGGCTCCCAAGGTGCGTGCGATGGAGATCATTGATTCGATCGAACCCCATCGTCGAGGCCCTTATGCCGGCGCCGTGGGTTGGGTCGACTATCGCGGCAACATGGACACCTGCATCGCGCTGCGAACAATGGTCGTCAAAGACGGGACCGTGTACGTCCAAGCCGGTTGTGGTGTGGTCGCCGATAGCGATCCCGATGCCGAGTACGAAGAGACGCTCAACAAAGCAAAGGCGTTGATCACCGCAATCGAGCTCACCGAAAAAAGGATGCAGCGGAGCTGAGCTTTCACTCTAACGCTGGGCTGTCGCCCCATTCGGGGCGGCCATAACACCAACGTTTTATCGGCCCACCCTCTCGGCCAGCTATTGAGCATCCTTGTCGTTGATAACGCCGTCTTCGGTGGTGCTATCTTCGATGGCGGAGTCGCCGGTGGGCGGACTACCGAGTGCTTGTCCCGGAAGTCGCCCATGGTAGCGAGCCGATTCCAGAAATGACTCCAGCAAGACCATTGCGGCCACGGCATCCAGCTTGCGTTTCGACTTTTGTCTCGAAAGCTTGCTTCCCGAGCGTAGTCTTTCCTTCGCATGGGCGGTTGAAAACCGTTCGTCGAACAGTCGGACCGGCAGGCCCGTCGTTTCGTGCAGCCAGCGAGCGAAGTCGCGTGCTTCGGCACTCTTTTGGCTTTCGCCGCCATCGCAGTGGATGGGAAGCCCGACGACAAACCCGGCGAGTCGCTCACCTTTGGCTAAGTCCTGGAAGTACGCGGCGTCTTTCGAGGGCTTGCTGACGAGATGGACTTCAAGCGGGCTGACGAGAATTCGATCGGGGTCACAAACGGCGATGCCGATTCGTACCGTACCGTAGTCGACGGCGGCGAGTCTTCCCGAAAGTGGGAATGGTATCTCATCGGTCGGCGGTGCGTCGGAAGGCTCTTGCATGAGGGCAGCCCACCAAGGCTGCAGAGAAGTGCCGGTTGGCAAAAATCAAAGCGCGTTTTGAGCGGCACGAGCGGCCAAGTGATCTTTGACGGCTTTGACCGGCAACGGGATTCCGCGGACCACGCCGTCGACGACCAGTTTGTCTCCGACGACGCCTTGGAAGTCGGCGACGATCATGCGTCCGCGACGGGCGCGGGTCAGGCGAATCATCAGAATAAGTCGATCGCCGGGAACCACCACGTCACGAAAGCGGGCTTCATCGACGCCTCCGAAGCCGACCATTTCGGCTCCGAGCAGGTCGAACTTTTGGGCGAAGTAGCTGGACAATTGCGCGACGGCTTCCAGTTGGATCACGCCGGGCATGACTGGCATCCCAGGCATGTGGCCTCGGCACCAGAATTCATCGTGCGAGACGTCTTTGAATCCGGCACAGCAGAGCGTGTCCAGGTCTTCGTAAAGAATCCCCGTCAGGTGCTCCATCTCATGGCGCTGGGGATTGAACTTCCGAATCGCCTCCAGATCCGCAATCGGCTCGCGATCGCTGAGCAGCGAAAGGTCGACAATGAATTCGTTCTTTGGCACCGCGGTCTCTCGAAGTAACTGGCCTTCCTGTGCCGGGACTCCAGTTCAGGTCTTCTGGTGGGAACGCTCAGGTCTTGATCTTCTTGCGTTTTGCCTTACGAGCTTTTGCGTTGGCCGGGCGACGGCCGTGATTGGCTTTCTTCACTTTGTGATGTGGCTTGGCCATCGAATTGAATCAATTTCGGTGAATGAATTAAGTTCGGACGCGGCGTTCCGCGCGGGGCACAACCTTAGCAGAAGCGATCCACCGGCGGTAGGCTAACGCCGGATTTTGCGGGTTCGGGAATCGTTCGCCGTCCGACCCCAGATCGAGCCCGGTCGCGAATCCTCGCTCCTAATAGAATCGCCTGGATTGAGGCGGACTCAGTTGCATCGGAGGTTGACCTGAGGGGGCGGCGGGACGGCTGCGAGGGGCCGCGGGCTCGCCGTAGCGGAGTTCCGGTTGCGGCTGGGAAACCTGATAGGGTTGCTTCGCGGCGGGGCCACTGCTTCCGATTCGGCGTTCATACCAACCGCCAGCCGTTGCGGGCGGGCGACCCGAGCCCGCCGAGCCTACGATGTCTTGCGGCGACGGACCGCGAGTGCGGGCTGATGCGGGCGCCACAGGAGTGCTTCGCGAGCCCGATTGTGCGGGAAGTGATGCGACCGACGCGGACGCTCGGCTGAGGGTGGAGTTGCGAGTGGACACGTAGGCATCGACCGGTCCGCCGCCGGCGGCGACCCACGCGAGCCAATTCTCCTGCAGCTTGCCGAGCGACTCGTAACCGTAGTGTCGGCGGACGTTTTCCGTCCAGGAAGGCTGCTGCATGTATCCTTCAATGAATTGAATGAACCGTCGTGGTCCGGATTGCTCGATCAGAAACCGGCAAACCGAGTAGCCCTGGGCGTACATCGGCAGCATGTCGGCGGGGTATTCCTTGAGCAGAAAGAGGCGGTTCATCGCGATACCCCGTCGAGTGCCGAGGAATTCACGCAACTTGATTTCGTGTTTTCGGCGTTCGGCTTCGTGTTCGACCGTTGTGCAGATGCCTTCGTCCGCCCATCGAGGAAGTGGACCGCGAAAGTGTGTTGCCAGCACCGTGTGCGTGACTTCATGTGGCAGCACACTGTCCAGGATTCGCTCAGGCGTGCCGATGACTTCCATTTGGAAGTTGCTGCCGGAATTCCGATCGTATCGCGTGACGCCCTGGGCAGCCAATCGCGGACCGGCAATGACCTTGATGGGACAAGGGGTTCGCCACGGTGGCAGTTTGCGTCCGAGCCAGTACTCCGCCAGCTCATCACGGAATCGCTCGGCGGCGTTGGCGACCGAGTCAGCGAGTTGCTGAGTCGGGGCATGTACCAGAAAGTTCTGCGTCCGGGCGTTTTGCCCGGCGGCCTCGCCGCGGGAGTTCAGCCCGCTCAAGCATGAGGCGATTACAAGACCGAAAGCAAATCCCAGCCATTGGCTTCGTTTGGCATCCATGCCGCGGCACTCCCTTGCAGGTGACTCCGGTTCGGAGCATTGCGGCGAGCAACCATCCTGGTGCCATCATGATTCCATTGCATGACGGCTCACTCGCCCAGCTCTCCTGGCGAGTCTAGGGATCGCCAGGTGCGGCAGATAGAGAAATATCAAGTTTCCGCGTGAAAGCGAAAACTTTTCCTCAAGCTCCGACCTTTGCTTTCGTTCGGGCCTCGCGGAGACCCCGGCTGAGGATGTCTCGCAACATGGGCGAGCAGTCCTCGTACTTGGTTTGGTCCGGAGCACCGTTGCTGAACTGATAGATGGCATCACGCGGTTTCACGCCCAATGCAATCAAAGAACTGCTGACGGTCCCATAGTCCTTGTTGCGGATCACCATGCTTGGCCGGCCGGGTCCCACGGGAGCCCGCGCGAAAACACGACTTGCAACCGCAAGGAACTTGACGGGCGAATCGAGCGTCTGAAGGGTGAGCAGGCGACGTGCCATGCTGACCCGTTCATCGTTCGGATCGTTCAAGTTATGCGACCCAATGATGTTAAGGCCCGGCTGGAGCGGAACGACGTCTTGACCCTGATCCGAATGGATCGCGTAGCCCGCTTTGGCGTCCGCGATGATCAAGTTGCAACCCTCGTACTGCGTTTCACCTAACTCGGCCAATGCCTTATCAAGTGCTTTGCTAGCCGAGGTGCAACGAAGCAGTTCGAGCACGAGCGATCCACGGGAACGCTGGCCGAACAACGGCATTGTGGTTGCACGGTTGCAGACGCCGACGAACAGACCATTCTGGTTGACGCCTAACCAAGTTCCGCCGGCCTTTTGGTCGACACCACAAAGGACGCGTGGTTTACCGGATTGGATGGACGGTGGTAAGCTCGGCCGATCAAAGTACTCCTCGCGGTTCGCTGCAACCAGAATGGGGCTTTCCGGGACCAATTGATACTGAACGGCCAATAAGCACATCTCGAAGCTTTCTTTTCAAAGATCAGTTGGTTTTTAACACGCGTGCGAGATGCTTCGACCCCGCAAGGTTTTCTGCAAATCACCGGCGACTAATCTAGCCAGCGCCAGCACCACAATGCACCCCCTTGCGGGTGGTTTGCACGGAAATTCCCGGCGATAGTTCCCTTGAATTGCCCTGACATGCTGCATTGGGAAAGCTTTTCCGGCTCCAAGCATGAGGATTGGGGTGAATTCGCGCGAGAAGTTAGGGAAGAGAGGCACTGGCGACTTCTCGGGTGGTACGAGGGCGTTTTCCGCCATCCAATCTGCCAGCGGTCCCTGAATTTTCTCTCCCGACGGGCGCGGTGGTTCGCAAAAACCCGGGCAGCTGGCCTGTTGATTTACCCGAGCTCGCGAGTTTAGAAGCGTTATCGCTTTTTGGGCTTTCCGAAACGCTTCTTGCCGCTGTGGTAGCGCGGTTTGGATCGGCCTCCGCCACCGGGTCTTCCGCCCGATCTCCCGCCGCCGGGACCTTGGTCGGGGCGGATGCGTAACTGTTTGCCGCTGACCCAAGCCCGCTGTAGCGTCTGGAAGACGTCTTTGGGCATGCCTTCGGGAAGGTCGATGGTGCTGAAGTGCGGGAAGATTTGAATCGGCCCGATGAATTCGCTTTGAATGCCGGCTTCATTCGCCACCGCACCGACGATGTTTCGTGGCGCGACGCCATCATCGCGTCCGACTTCGATTCGGTAACGGGTCATTCCGGCTTCGGGGGGGCCGACGCGCTTGCGGGGCTCACCGTCGCGGTTGCCGCGTTGTTTTCCGTCGTGTCCGCCGGCGGATCGTGGTGACTCGTCGGAGTTAAAGTCCCGGCGATCGTTGACAAGGAATGGGCGACCTTTCTGTCCGAGTTCCGCCAGGGCGGCGGCGATCCGTTCGATCGGTTGGCCGCTTTCTTCGGCGTACTCCTGCACGAGCTTTTGAAAGAAGCTGAGGTCTCTCTCGGCGATCGTCTTGGTCAGTGACTCTTTGAATCGCGTGACCCGTGTGGCGTTGATGTCGTCCGCTTTGGGGATCGGAACCACTTCAATCGATTGCCGAGTGGCTTTCTCGATCAGTCGCAGTTTGCGTCGTTGTGCGGGCGTCAAGAAGATGATGGCGTGGCCTTCGCGTCCCGCTCGGCCGGTCCGTCCGATGCGGTGGATGTAGGACTCGCTGTCGTGAGGCAAGTCGAAGTTGAACACGTGGCTGACGCGTGTGACGTCCAGGCCACGGGCGGCAACGTCGGTGGCAACCAAGATGTCCAGTTGACCGTCTTTGAGCTGCTCAATTGCACGCTCGCGGACCTTTTGTGGCATGTCTCCGTTGAGGGCCGTCGAGGCAAACCCGTTGCGCACCAGCTGCTCACTGACGCGAATGGTGGCTTCTTTGGTTTTCGTGAAGACGATCACTCCGTCGGTGGGTTCGACTTCCAGGAACCGTGACAGGGCCATCACCTTGGATTTGGGCGAAACGATCACGGCACGCTGAACAATGGATTCGGCCGTGACCTGCTTTCGTTTGATGGTGACCCGGTCGGGATCCACCAAGTACGTGTCGGCGATGCGTCGGATGGCGTCCGGCATCGTGGCGGAAAAGAGCGTGACTTGGCGATTGTCGGGCGTTTGCTTGAGGACAAACTCGACGTCTTCCAAGAAGCCCATGTTGAGCATTTCGTCGGCTTCGTCGAGCACCAAGCACTGCAGTTCACTCAGATCGAGCGTGCCGCGTTTGATGTGATCAATGACGCGCCCGGGCGTTCCCACGACGACGTTGACGCCCCGCTTGAGACTGCGGAACTGGTGTTCGTAGTCTTGCCCGCCGTAGATGGCGAGGACGCGAAAGTTGCCCACGTGCTCGGCGTACTTTTCAAATGACTCGGCGACTTGAATCGCCAGTTCGCGCGTCGGGGCCAAGACCAATGTTTGGACTCGTCCCGGCTTGGAATCCAACTTTGAGAGGATCGGGAGGGCAAACGCGGCGGTTTTCCCGGAGCCCGTTTGGGATTGCGCGAGGACGTCGCGGCCCGCTAGCACGGACGGAATCACCTGTTCCTGAACGGAAGTGGGCGTGGTGTAGCCCGATTGCTCGACCGCTTGCACGACTTGGGGGTCAAGTCCGAGGTCACGAAAGGTCTTCGTGGGCACTTCCTCGGATGTAGCTTGATCCTCTTTCGGCGGCGGTTGCGTAGAATCTTGACCGGCCTGTTCGGCCGCAGCCGCAGCGGCCTCCGCCCGTTTTCGTCGGCGTTTCGCTTTTTTCGACTCGGTAGGAGCTTCTGTGGGAGGCTCGGTAGCAGCCTCTGTGGGAGCTTCATTAGAAGCCTCCACGAGAGCATCGGTGGGAACTTCAGGGCTCGGCGGCGTTTGAATGGCCTCCGTTTCCAGCGTTTCCTGATCCTCTCCCGTCGTTACCTGTTCCGCGTCTACGATTTCCGTTACTGGCCCGTCTTCTTCAGACAGGTCCATCAAATCATCCAAGTTCATTCCGGTCTTCCACGACTTATTTGTTTTGTTTTGCGACTGGAAGACTAGCTGACGAGAGATCCGGACGGCAGAGGCAATTTTGTGCGATGGGCACGGTTCCGCAGAACAGAGGCTTAGGCGGGCATAAATTCCGGTAGCTGACTACTCACCCCCCGCACAAAACCATTTAAAGCCATCAAAGGCACTGTTTACATTTGTGAATAAGGTTTGGGCTTGAGGATGTATTTATCGATTCTGCTGACGGTGCCACGGTACTTCTTGACCGACTTGAGAGTCTGCCAATCGGGGTGGGCTCGAAAGGCATCCCAGGCTTTCAAACGCGCCTCTTCGCTTGGGTACACCGTGAGGTAGGTCAGGTTGGGCGTTTGGGGGCCGATCAGTGCCTGGCCGATGAAAACGGGGATTACGCCGCTGTCCAGAAAGATCGGCACCTCGCCGTTGTTAAACATATCGACTTTCAGGTCTCCCAGACGCTCGGTCGCGCTCTCGTAGAGCCGTAGTTCGTACACACGATCGGGATTCTGAAGTGTGCCCTCGGGGACCTTCAGCTCCGGCATGCATGCCATTGCAACCAGCAACTCACTGGAGACACGTTCAAAAACGGGCTGCTTGGGGCTACGGCTGTGGTAAGTCTCGGCTGCTGCCAGGAATTCCTTGTCGCGCGAGATCAAGCGGTTCTTGCTCGCCATGCCATCGAGGCTGCGTTGGGGAATCACGACGAACACGCAGTTGCAATCGTTTTCATCATTTTCGGCAGGGGCGAACACGCCGACGGGATCGTCAGACTGACGATTGAGTGCCGGGATCAATGCGTTCTTGAGATATTCATCGAGCGCTGCTGCGTCCCCCTTTTCTCCAAGGTGGTAGGTCCGAACTTCATAGTGCTCGTTGGAGGCCTGGTAGTCGGCGGTCGCCGGTGACTGCGCAAACATTGGTGCGGCGGGAAGGAGAACGAATGCGCAAGCCGCCATCAACGGTTGCTGCCAGAGGGGCAAAGAACGAAGGCGATTCATGGTGTGTGGGTCACTTGAGGCAATGGGAGGGAAGGCCCGGATAGTCTAACACGATCGTCTTGCTCGCGATTCGCGCGTAGGTTTTCGATCAGGTGCCGCCCAGTGCTTTGTCAACGTTTCATCGTACGATTGAGCCGCACGGCGTCAGCCGAGGTTGTCCGCAAAAAAACCGGGGCATGACGCGGGACTGTCGAAAAGGCTGTGGTTGCGGCTGATTCCGATAGGCCCGGAGGGCCGAAAGCCCTTTGCCGTGGGGCTTGCCCGGGCTTGCCCCGAAACCGGTGGGCAAGCCCACCGGCATGGTGTTGTCGCCCCGTTCGGGGCTAATGTACGGCTAATGCGCGTCACAGAACGTACGCAATCAAACACGGCAGCAACCCCAACGTTTTATAGGCCCAGGCTAAATCCCATCGGCGCAGCAGCACGGATCCCAGGGCCACGAGTTGAAAGAGCATTAGCGCGAAGGCTTCTTGATGGACACGGAATCGAAAAGCCGATTTTCGAGATCGTAAACTTGGATCTCGAGATGCGTTCCATTGATTCGAACCATCGCATAGTGATGCCCGTGACGCACGGTGTTTTGGAAGAACGGTCGCGAGGGTCCGGCCGTCTCCAGACTTCCGCCACCGCCACCGGTGATCATGTAAATCGGTGCATCGGATTCCGCGGCGGAATTGTCTCGAATCGGCCAGGTTCGTTCATACGAGTGAATGTGGCCATTCCAAACGAAATCAACATCGAACCGTTCGTACAGCGGAACCAATTGGCGTGCCCTTAGATCACCGCGTGTCGATTGGTTGGTCTTCCAAAGATCACCGTAGTCGTTCTCGTCGGACGAGTAGGGCGGGTGATGATGGCAAACGAATTTCCAAACCGCCTTCGATTTCGCAAGTTCACTTTCAAGCCATGTGTATTGCTCGGAACCCGGATCGATGTTGCGATTGGAATCGATCATGAAGAACTGCGTGTTGCCGAACGAAAACGTGTAGCGATACTCCGGTGTGGGCAGCGAGACGTAGTCGAAATAGTTGCGTGCGTTCTGTTCGTGGTTTCCAAGCACCGGATAGAACGGAACATTTGCGATCAGCGGGTTCATGCTGGGAA
The DNA here is from genome assembly GCA_039821235.1 of Planctomycetota bacterium. Classification (GTDB taxonomy): domain Bacteria; phylum Planctomycetota; class Planctomycetia; order Pirellulales; family Pirellulaceae; genus Stieleria. Next base: position 70,340 of record JBCBOO010000002.1, on the reverse strand, counting down.
AGAAGTGCTCGGTCCAATGCAAGTCATTGCCTCCCGTGCTGACCAAATCGCCGGGGTGCAGCAAGAAGTTGGGACGTTGCCCCCAGGCATGCTGGGCCAGCCGGCCGGAAACTTTCGGGTTTCCCTGCGTGTCGCTGATCACGGCAAAGGCGAATGGCGTCTTCTCTTTAACAGCGGTTGAAAACGTGTGCGTCTTGCTGGTGAGGGGCGTCGTTTTGTCATCGAGGCGACTGACAACACGATAGAAGTATTGTGTTTGTGGTTTGAGGTCGCGAAGGACAAACTCGTGCAACTCGGTTTCGTTCTCGCCATGCAGGGTTTGATCGCAGTCGCTCGTTTCGCCGAACTGAACGACTCCGTTCGCGGGGCGGTTGGTTCGCCACATCACGGTCATGGATGTCTTGGTGCCGAACTGCAAGTAGGGATCGATGACAAAGTCCAGCGGGTCGTAGATCGGCTTGGCGGTACGTGCGGCCAATGCCGCGTGATGCGAGAAGGCGTGCGCCGCCCACTTGGTTTTCGCCGCAACGTTATAGAGAACGGCTTCGCGAATGCGACCGCGATGACCGTGGAACTCGTTGTCATCTCGATAAGCCCCGATCACAAAGGGAGCTGACTTGGGATAGTCGATCTCACCGGATTGTGACGTCGACTCCGCATCAAGCTTGCCATTGACGTAAAGCCGCATCGTCGTCCCATCGTAGACACCCACGACGTGGTAGGTCTTTCCGAGTTCGTATTTTGTTTTGCCTTCGAGGTACGTGAGTTTGCCGGGTCCATCCTGTCCCACCAGTGCAAACGTAAACGCTTGGTTGTTGTAGCCCAGCAACCAGCCCTTTTCATCGTCGCCGTTGTCTTGGATGGAGCCCAACAGTCCGCCCCATCGAGTTGGTTTGTCGATCGAACACCAAACCGAAGCGGTCAAGTCACGTGTTGGAAGTGGTGTTTCCAAGGTGCGGAAATCGTCCGCGACGATCGCGCCGCATTCACCTCCCGAAAGGAACAGTGATCCACCCTCGTCATCGTCCAGTAGCTTGCCTTTTCCGATCAGGGTGGCGTCCGGGCCGAGCCTGGCTTTGACGGATCCTCCTTGTTCGGTGAGCTGGACCGCTTCGCGATCAAACCGCCAACGGAAGAGAGGGTCGGGACCATCGTGAGCGACCGCAACGGAAAGGAGAGCGGTCGATAGCAGCAGAACCAGAACCGTGCGTAACATTTTGGCTCGAAGGGACGTTCGGGGAAGGGTGCAAGGCAAAGGCAAAGGTAAAGCTCGGCTCGTTCTTCGCTCACCGGGCTTTTGTTTTAATCATAGTCGCCTTTCGTTGCGTGAAAGTTGTGTCGTGCACGCGTCGGTTTTCGAGACGAGCAAAGACTCCGAACAAACCGGGGCAATGGAATCCATTCGCGCGTTGACGGCTTCTATCGCGGGCCTGTCAACAAATGCTTGCCAGTCGAGCAAGTGAAGGCGACACTAATGCGGTCACCCGCCTGTTCCAGCCCGTGAGTTTTTAATGCGTTTTTCGCTCGCCCTCGGAGTCCTCTGCTGCCTTGCCTCGCACCTCGGAACGACGACATCGAAGTCGTTCGCGCAAGAGGTGGCCGGCGAAGATCCATTGCAATCAGAGAAGGATGAAATCCGAGACTTCTTCAAAGGGGTCGAGAAAGCCTCGCGTCTCGACGACGCCACCGATCTGGTCGACTTTTATGATGTCACCGCGTTCGGCGATCGGGTCATTGAGCTTGCCGACGTTGAACTACCAGTAGGATTTCGCCAGATCTTCATCGGCCAGAGTCGGGCCAGGTTGAAGCAGCAATTCGAGCTGCTGAAAGATCGTTGGATCCGTCACCGTATCACCTACATGCAAGTCTCCGACGGTGGGACTCTTGCCGAGGTCGTCCTGCGTCATTGGTCGGAGGATCTTCGGAACACTCGCACGTTGTTCATTCTCGAGAAAACGGAGTCTTGGAAAATCGTCGATTGGACGGACCTCTCGTTGGGACTCAATGCGACCCAAGTTACGGCGGCGATTCTGCGTGACGGCATGGAATCAAATATGCCGCAGGACCTTGCCAACAGTGCCAAGGTCCTGCTTCAAGCCATGGTCCAAACGATGGAAGAGGACTTTTACAGCGGATCCGAAACGCTGGAAAAGTTAGTCGGCCGGCGTGTTCCTCCACCAATGGAATCGCTTCGCTGGTGCCTGACGGCTGCCAATGCATTGGTGATGGACCCGCTGTACGCGAGTGAGTGCGTCGAGAAGATTTCCGCATTCGATGAACGGGCGTTGATCGCCGACTATCTGCGGCTAATGATCTCACTTGAGCTCGGCCAAAGCGACCTTGTGATTGAACACGCCGAACTGTTCTTGGATCGCTACGGCGCCGACGCGGATGCTTACTATGCCATTGGCCTGGCCTATCGCGATCAAGATCGTATCGAGTTGGCGATCAAAGCGTTTCAAGCCGGTTTGACGGACACTCCGGAGTCGAGCGAATTGGTCGAAGGTTATGCGTTGGCATTGCCGGCCGATCGCAAGCAAGAGTTTACGAAACACTTCCTGGCGTTGCCGGAACCGATGAGCCAATTCGAGTTTCTTGCCGACTCATTTGAGCTCGAAGAGGACGGGCCGGCACTGCAAGCTTTGATCGATGCCGCGGACTCTTTGGAGGCCCCGATTCCCTATCGACGCTATTACCAAAGTGTTGTGTTGCTCGCCCAGGACCAGGCGGGACAAGCTTTCGATCAACTCAAAGAGGCGCTCGGCTCGTTGGACCAGGAAGAGGGTTACCGCGAGTACTACGAATCACTGTTGAGTGTCGCTGCGGTTGAAAGTGGTCGAGTTTTGGACGCGTATGAGCTTCTGGAAGACAAGGAAGCGGGATTCCAAAGTCTGATGGATGCCCTGGATCGTGAAGCGACCGATGCGAAGTTGGAAGAGGTCAAGCGGATGACTGCCAAACTCATTGAGCAACACGCCAAGAGTTTCGAAGACAACGCATCATTCCATCAAGTGCTCGGGAACCGGGAGTACTTTGCCGATCACATTCCGAAAGCGATCGCCTACCTCCGTCAAGCTCTCCGGCACACCGACGATCCCGAGAAACGCCAGGAGATTTACAGCGATCTCTTCTATTGCCACTACGAAGACGAGTCCTTTCTTGAGTTTTACCGCTCGACGCCGGATGACGACAAATCAATCGTATTCGATCTCATTGCATACGAGCTTGATCCGTTTAACGAAGTCTTCCAGCAAATCGACGCCTTGCATCGAGTGCAGTTTCCGATGTCGGCTCGCTACCGCAAGGAAGAGCTGGTGAAGCGTTATCAAGAGGGAGCCTATGCGGACGCACTCAAGATCTGCTTGAACCTCATCGAAGGGATGGACGAAGAGAGTTGGGATTTTGATCTGACGACGTACCAAGTTGCCTGCTTGGCGCACACGGGAAAGTTTGATGACGCCATCATTCGGGCGCGCGAGGAAGAGCCCGGTGCTCGCGATTTTCTGCGCTGCCTTGTCTATGCGATCAAGGGAAAACGAGAACTCTTTCTTGATGCCTTCAAGCGATCCGCAGAGAGCGACTTCGGTTATGAAGTCGCGGACGTCACGCGGTGGGTTGAACTACCGGATGCTTGGACGGAGGAAGTCGATACGCTGCCGCCAAAGGAGCTGAACGCGATGTTTCGATCTTACGCGGATGTCCGGCGAGTGTTGTTCCTGTTGCCACGGCGTCAGATGATCAATGCGTTCTCCGTCCAACGCGCCGCTCGCGCGGCCGGACTCACGCTGTCAGAAATCTCTCGAGACGAATTGGCCTCCAATCGCACGCAGTACATTTGTGAGTTGAAGCCCGGTACGTTTCTGCTTGCCGATGGAGAGTCCAAGTATTACGTGTCATCCGGGGACCGGCCGTATCTGGGCAGCGGAGAAGCTCTGATGGAGGCTGCACTTTCGCCGGAATGTGTCGGCGCTGCGGACGTGAAGGCTCATCAAGCTTGGGTGAGCGTGGAAGTTTTTAGCTGGCCGCAAGAGAACCAAGAAGAGTCCGGCGCGATTCCTGACCGGGCGACTCAGACGCTGTCAGATTTGGCAAGGCATCTTGTCAGCGAAACCGCAACCGTCGCGATTCATGCCGACAATTGGACGACAGCAAACTGCGACGAGACGTTTTACGAGCAACTCCCGATTCAGAAAGCCGAAGCGTTCGGCTTGGAAAATGCGGCGGTTGAAGAAACCGAGCGCTAGCTCATGCCGCACCGGCGTCGGCGCGGCGGTAGGCTTCGATGACTTTTTGTTCGCCTTCGATGCCTCGTTGGCTGTTGCCGTGCTCCATTCCGATCACGCCTTTGAAGTCCTTTTCTCGCAGATGATCGAAAATGCGTTTGTAGTTGATCTCGCCCGTGTACGGTTCCTTGCGTCCCGGGTTGTCTCCCGTTTGGAAGTACGCGATCTCCGACCAACTGGCGTCGATGTTTTCGATCAAGTTGCCTTCGGTGATTTGCTGGTGATAGATGTCGAACAGGATTTTGCAGGACGGGCTATCGACCGCTCGGCAGATGGCGTAGGCCTGGTCGCTTCGTTGTAAAAAGACACCGCCATGGTTGGCGTACCAGTTGAGCGGTTCAAGGACCATGACTAGCTCGTGTGGCTCGATGATCTCCACACACCGACGCAGCATGTCAATGACATTCGCGGTCTGATAACCGTCGGCAATTCGACGGCCGCCGTAGCGGTTCCAATCCTTGTCGGGGTGTTGCTGGTCGACACTGCCGGGGACCACCGTGCACCAAGTCGCGCCGACGCGTTTTGCGACGTCGACGGCATCACGCATGGCCTGCAAGATTTCAGCGGTGGAGGTTTCTTCGGGACGAGCGAAGGTTGGTTTGTCGAAACTGCCGTACGCAACAAACACGCCCATCTGCATGTTTTTCTGGGCAAGAAGCTCGCCGATCTTCTCCTGCATCTCGGGGGTTTCTTTCGGCAGACCGTTGTATTCAAACGCGGTGAACCCTTGATCGGCACAGAAGCGGATTTGGTCAAGGACATCACTTCCGGCACTCTGCTTGAACATTCCCGGATGGGGCGCATAACCGAGTGAAAACGGGGCCGTGGCATTGGTCGCTGTTTCAGAAGCCACCGATGGCTTACCGAGGCCTGACACAGCCAGTGTCGCCGCGGCTGCCGTTTTCAACCAATTTCTTCGGCTTAGCGGATCAAGTGCGATGCCGGTTTCCAGTTTTTCGGTGTGGTGCATGGTGTCGTTTCGGTCATGTTGCGGGGAATCAGAAGCAAACACGCTTCCGCTCACAGGATAGCCGAGTCCCCTTCGTTTCACTACGATTCGGGAAAACTTGTTCGATCCTTCCAGCCTCTCTCCAACGTCATCACTCATGGACAACGTGATCACGCATCGCTTCTCTGTCGTGCCGACCGCGCCACCGGATGCCATCCTGGGGCTGACCGAAGCCTTTCAGGCGGATTCGAATCCTGACAAGATGAATCTCACGGTGGGCGTCTATAAAGACGAATCCGGGCAAACGCCCATTCTCGCCTCCGTCAAGCTTGCCGAGCAGCAGCTCCTCGAAGAGGAAGCAACGAAAGGCTACCTCCCGATTGATGGACCGCCCGAGTATCGCGCACAGGTGCGTGAGTTGGTCTTTGGTGACGTGGTTGCAGCCGATCGCATCGCGATCCTGCAATCTCCCGGCGGAACGGGTGCACTGCGAGTCGCGGCGGACTTCATGCAAACTCAGCTACCGGCGGCGCGAGTTTGGATTCCCAATCCGACGTGGGCAAACCATCCGGCCGTCTTCACCGCCGCCGGTTTACCGACGGAGTCCTATCGCTACCTCAACGAGGACCGGACGGCACTCGATTTTGCAGGCATGTTGGACGCCTTGTCGTCGCAGACCCGCGAAGGCGACGCGGTGCTGCTGCACGGTTGTTGTCACAACCCAACGGGGATCGATCCGAGTTTGGAGCAGTGGAGTGAGATCGCATTACTCCTGAAAGAAAAGCGGCTGTTGCCACTGATCGACTTTGCCTACCAGGGATTCGGCGAAGGCTTAGACGAAGACGCCGCCGGCATGCGGCTGATCTTGAAGGAAGTCGATGAGGCTATCGTTTGCAATTCCTTCTCAAAGAACTTTGGGCTCTACAGCGAACGAGTCGGCTCGGTGGCGCTAATCGCATCGGAAAAGTCGCAGCGTGATGCCGCCCACAGTCAATTGAAGCGCGTCGTGCGAACGAATTTCAGTAACCCGCCACGCCACGGCGGTGCGGTGGTTTCCAAAATTCTGGCGGACCCCGAACTGCGAGCGAAGTGGGAGGACGAGCTGGCCGCGATGCGACATCGAATCACCCAGCTGCGTACTTCATTTGTCGAAACGATGGCATCGACCGGCAAAGGGTACGACTTCTCATTCTTGCTTGCCCAGAAAGGCATGTTCTCATTTAGCGGGCTGACGCCGATGCAAGTCGACGAGCTCAAATCCAAACACGGCATTTACATCGTTGGCAGCGGACGAATCAACGTCGCCGGCATCGCCGAATCGAAAATGCAACACCTTTGCAATGCCGTCGCGTCGGTCTTGGATTGAGATGAAAGCTTCTGTCTGTATCGATGCGGTATTCGAAGGCCTTCCCAAACCGGAAGCGATGGCTCGGGTGCGCGCCTGCGGGATCGACGCGATCGAGTTCTGGTCCTGGTGGGATCAAGACTTGGACGAAATCACGAACGCCGCTGAAGAGCATTCGCTGAGTATCGCATCGGTTTGCACCAAGTTCATCAGCTTGGTCGACGTCAAGTGTCGGGAAAGCTACTTGAGAGGACTGGAAGAGTCGATTGTGGCGGCCAAGCGTTTACGTTGCCCGACGTTGATTTCCCAGGTCGGTGATTTGCTGCCGGGCGTTGATCGTCAGGTCCAGCATGATTCTCTGGTCGAGGGTCTGCGTGAAGCCGCGCGGTTGCTGGAGGGCTCCGGCGTCACACTTGTCTTTGAACCGCTGAACGACACTGTCGATCATGAAGGTTATTACTTGGTTCGCAGTGACGAAGCGTTCGAGATCGTGCGCGAGGTCAACAGCCCGAGCGTGAAAGTCGTTTTTGATCTTTATCACCAACAGATCAGCGAAGGAGACGTCATTCGGAATGCGACCGAAAACGTCGAAGCGATCGGACATTTTCACGCCGCCGGAAATCCGGGCCGCAACGAGCTCACGCGAGGCGAGTTGAACTATGCGGAGATTTTCCGTGCGATCGCCGAGGCGGGTTATCGGCAGTTCATCGGGCTGGAGTACTGGCCTATCGAGTCGCCTGAGACGGGGCTGCGAGTCGCCAAGCAGATGCTCGACGCGATCATCTAGAGCAGGAAATCGGTCTCCAGACGGGGCTGCATGGGAATCTGTGCGGGTTGTGCGGAATCCCGTGGCAGGTTTCGGACGCTGCTCGGTCAGGTGGTCGAAATGACGGGAAGAATCCGCAGAACCCGTCCGATCAACAAAACGGCAACCAGTGTTGATACCCCACCCGGCATTCGTTTCGGGCTGGAATCGTATCACCAGCCGCAGAACGTGCCTGATCGACGGTCAAGGAAGACGAATGAGCCAAAGCGATACAACCACGGCGAGACGACAGAACCGTCGCCGAACGGTCCTGTTCGCGACCATCCTGTCGTGTGGCGTCACCGTCGTGGGGCCACAAATTGATTCGGCAGTCGGTCAAGAGCGAGTTCGACGATTGCCTCCCGTGCAAAACTCGACCAAGCCGTCCGCTGAAAACGCATTCATTCAGCCCGCTTCGAGTCGAAAGCCGAGTCGCCCGAACTTGGAACGAACGCCGGAGCTAGTTTGGGATGAGTTATCGTTGGTGGGTGAAAAGGCGACCGAGTTGCCGAATGCAATCCAGGCCAACTCGCAATACGAAACTCCACTTCAATTGGCCGCGCGTCGACGCGCTGAGCAGCGGACCGCATCGATACCTCAGCCCGTCGGAACTCGCTGGTTGCCGTCGGTGACTCCCGGTTCGTGCAGCATTCGCGCCGCGACGGTGCTCGATGATGCCTACCGCGAGTACGCCGTCAAGGCTTACGCGTCGGCGGAGGCGTCGGCCTGGAAAGCCTTGGAGTTGATGGCGACTGGAATGGATGTGGCAGATCGTCAGACAGCCGCCTCCAATCATGGACTGTCGATGGTGCGAGATCTCCATTCGGCACGCGTCGCAATCGGTGAGGCGCAGGAGTTCGTGGACGGGGGTGCCGCCGTGGATCCCGATCGGTTCGTCGCCATTGCGACATCGCATCAGACACCCATTTTCCACGGCAACGTACCGGCGGGGGTGACCGCCACCGAAGCCGTCGATCGATACTTGGACCACGCCCGGAATCAACTCGCGCCCCTGGCGCGTGCTCAGGTTCAAGCCGCCCAGGCAATGGACCTTCTCGCGGCCGTTCGGCTGGGACGCAACCAGGCGAGCCAGTTGCCTGAAGAAGTGGCGTTGTGTTTGCGACGATCGGCGCTTGCGGGGCAACCGGGTAATGCAAGCCTGGCTGCACGCCTCGGTGCACAGCTGGCCGACATGGGATTGGATCGGGAAGCTGAGTCAACGCTTCAGCATGCGATGTCACTCGATCCGAGCACCGAGATTGCGGGCGCCCTCGCGACCGTTTCCCAGCGGCGGAGCACACGAGAGGTCACACGAGAGCTGACCGCAAGTCTCCGTCAACAAATGCCCGTGGATGCATCCAAACGACGCGTTCCGGATGTGATCGAGTTGACGCCGGATCAATTCGCCGCAATCTCACCGCGAGAGTATGTCGCGCCGCCGGCACCGCAGCTCCCGCCGCCAGACAATTTGCTCGCGAGCCCGCCGCGGGTTGCAGAAAGCAACGCGAGAAGTGTTCCTACCGCAGGTGGCACGGCTGGTATGTACTCCACGCCTCCGGACCCATCGCTGGCGTCGCAGCAGGTGTTGGCAGATTCCGCAAAACCACAGTCGATTCTGGCGAAGTTGGCAGGATTCCGTCTTCCAAAACGATCGCCGCGGACGGATCAACCATCGGGATCGACATCGCCAATGATGACGGGACGGACACCGACCCAGATCGCACCGCCACAGATGCCCACGCCGCTGACGCGTGCCGATGTGATGGCCGGGGCTCCAGGCGAGGCTTCTCAGTCACCGGCAACCGAAAGCTCATCCGGTCCCATTTTCGACAACATATACCCCGCGGACGCGTTCGATACGCCCGCGAGGCCGAACAAGCAACCGTCGGCCTTCAAACGGGCGATGGATAAGTTGAAGCCTTGGTAGGCGGCTCGCGCCGAACCGGTTTTGTCGTGGCTGACCTTTGAGAAAACACTACTCCCGCACGAACGCGCAAGCGAGTGAGTCGATGAATTTGCTGTTGCTGAAAAGACGAATGACCAATCGCTCGCTCCGACGATGCCCTTTTTTGCTCTGCGCAGCGATCATGGTTTCGACGTTGGGATCCGAGACGGCTACCGCGCAGATACCCATTGACATGGGCGGGCACCATCAACCGCAAGTGATCATGAACGGCGGTGGTCAGAACACGGTGGCCTCGTGTGGATGCCGCAATGTTCCCGGCGGCTATCCCTGCCAGGGAGCCTGCAAGAAATGCATGATCGCAGTCGATTGCAAAGATCACTGTGGTGCCGAGGGCCGCTGGCGAGACATGTGTCCCTCGCCGTTCGATGCGTATGGTCCCGGCGGATACGCGGGACCCGCCCGGTTTGCACACCTGGGTACGTACCGTTTGCGTCCGGGTGACCAGTTGCAGATCATCTATTTGATCACGCGACGACAGGACGAGGGCGAGTATCGCCTGACACCGGGTGATGAAGTCTTGATCGAGTCCGTCGCGGATGAAGACCTCCAGCGTGGCACCTTGGAACGCGGCCTTTTGATTCAGCCCGATGGAACGATCACCGTCCGATTGCTAGGCCAAGTTCAAGCCGCAGGTCTCTCGGCGAGCCAATTGCGAAAAGTCCTGGAGTCCAAGTACAAGAAGCTCTACGACGAACCGTCCATCGATGTGACGCCGGTGAAAACCAACACGCTGGCCGAAGACATTCGAAACGCCGTTGGTGGTCAAAGCGGCCTTCAACAGCAGGCTCTCAACGTGACGGTGATGCCGGATGGGATCATCCGCATGCCAGGCATTGGTGGAATGTGTGTTCAAGGTTTCTCGCTCAACGAACTGAAGCGTGAAATCAATCTTCGCTACGCGGAACTACTGGTCGGCTTGGAAGTCGAACCGATCCTGACGCAACAGGCGGACCACTTCGTTTATGTGCTCGGTCAAGTCGCAACGCCGAACCGAATTCAGCTGAACGGCCCGACGACGGTGCTGGGTGCGATTTCGCAAGCAGGTGGGCACCTGCCGGCAGGCAACATGCGACAGGTGGTCGTTTTGCGGCGAGCGGAAGATTGGCGGTTGGTTTCGACGATGTTGGATTTGCAGGGAGCCGTCCTTGGCAAGCGTCCCACGCCTGCGGATGAGATTTGGATCCAGGACGGCGACGTGGTCATCGTTCCGGACAAACCGATCACGCGGCTCAACAACTGGATCGAGCAGGTCTTCACTCGTGGAGTCTACGGCGTGATTCCCGTGTTCTTCGAACCGAATTAACACTAAGTAGGGTAGGCTTCCAGCCTATCGACCTTGTTTGAACAGGCTGGAAGCCTGCCCTACGTTCACGGGGTCCTTAGCTTCGCCTTGAGTTCCGCGATCGCGGCAAGTGGATCGGGTGCTTTGTTGACCGCTGCGGTGACGGCGATCCGATGAAATCCGGAGTCCAGTACTTGGTCGAGATTAGAGAGTCCGATGCCGCCGATTGCGAACGCGGGGCGAGGCGTGCGTTTGGTTTCCAGATGCACCTGTTTCAGGAAGTCGGTTCCCACGTGGGTTCCGAAAGACTTCGTTTGACTGGGAAACGTGGGGCCGCAACCCAGGTAGTCTGCACCACCGTTGATCGCCGCGTGAACTTGTTCCACATTATGGGTTGAGATGCCGATCAAGCGGTCGGACCCCAGCAGCGATCGGGCTGCGTGAAGGGGCAATTCTTCCTGGCCCAGGTGTACGCCATCGGCATTGCTCGCCAATGCCAAATCGACGCGATCGTTCACAAGGAATAGCGAACCGCACTCGCCAGCGACCTTCGACCCCACCACTGCTCGCTCGTATAACAAACGATCCTCCGCGTTTTTGTCGCGCAGTTGGAACGCGTCGACGCCGGCCTCTGACCAGCGACGCAGGGTTTCAATCCAAGTCGGTTCGGTGAGTTGGCAATCAATCAGCACGTAGAGTTGTGCGTCGGCGAGTCGTGCGTGACGCGGTGAGTTCAACACGCTCAGTTCGATTTCGCGAAACAACTCGTAGGCGCGGTACCTGAGGGCCTCGATTTGTCTCGCGAAGTCGACATCAAGTGTCTTGCCGTATTCCTCCAAGACCCGGAGTGATTGCCGAATGCGTTCGGATGCCGCGATGACCACCTCACGATGGCTTGCACGCTCGTATTCATTGTCGCCGCTGAGGTTTGTGCCGACATCCTGATCACTGTCGCGCGCATCCAAGAGTGATCGTCGCGAAAGGCAAGAGACGGCGAGTTGGAAGTCGTGCCGAAACTGCTTGAGCTCGGAAGCACGCGATTCATCGTCTCGGATGAATCGAAAGTACTCTTCGACGGTCCGCAAGCCTTCGCTGACCCGGTTCGAAGCGGCATCGAGAATTCGGTAGGTGCTGCGCAATGGATTTACAGTGATTTTCAGAGGCGATAAATGGGTCAACCAAAGTCGCTGTCCGTTTCTTCCCTACCGCCGGAACGGACGAATCGGTGCATCGAACGCGTCCTCTTCGTCTCCACCGTATTCGCTTTTGACCAACGCGGCCGGAACGTCGCGTAGAAAAAAATCGTTGCCGGGTTGGCTGGCTTGAAAGGAGCGGTTGTGATGCGGGACGAATGCTCCATAGGAACGGACCGTCCCCGTGAGGATCAGTTCGTTCTTGGCGCGAGTCATCGCGACGTACAGGACGCGGCGCTCTTCCTCTTCCTTTTTTTCGTCGCCGATGCTTCGTGCGTGCGGGTAGTTTCCGGGTTGAACGCCGATCAAGTAGCAGACGCGGGACTCGGTTCCCTTGGCGCTATGAACCGTAATCAGGGTAACGACATCGTCTTCGGATTCACGGCTGGCTTCGCTTTCTGTGATCGGATCCAGCGTGTAGGTTTCCAGGAATTCGGCAACCGTCGCGTGCTTCTCGGCAAGCCGTTTGAGCAGTTTGAGGTCTTTTTCGCGGCGATCCCAGTCGTCGTTCTTCGGTTCCAAGACCGGTGTGAGCTTGTCGATGGCCGCGGCGATGACATGGGTCGGACTGGGCGATGCTGCTCTGCATTCGCGAACCGATTCCAACAAGCGAGGTTTCGCGCTGAATCGCTTCTCGAGCAACTCGCTAATGCCATCATACGAGCGTTGTTTGAGGACATCACGAATCACGGATTCGGCGGTCTTTTCACCAATGCCTTTCCAGAGGGTGAGGTACCGCATCCAGGCGAGCTGGTCGAAGGGGTTTTCGATCACACGAACCAGGCTGAGTAAGTCTTTGACGTGGGCGGATTGCAACAGTTGCGTGCCGCCGATAAACCGGTAGGGAATGTCAAGTTCGATCAATGCCGCTTCGGTGGTTCGGGCGCTCCAGGCCGTCCGCGTCAAAATCATGTGTTCGCGCCAGTCGTCTCCTGTCTGATGGCGTTTCATGAGGTCGTCGGCGATCCAATCGGCCTCTTCATACTGGCTGTCGAACTCCATCATCACGGGCGTTTCACCCTCGCCACGTTTCGCCGTCAATCGTTTGTCGTATGACAAACCGGATTGATCGAGCAACCAATGTGATAGATCAAGAATCTCTTGCGTGCTGCGGAAGTTTTCTTCGAGCTTAAGGACCTCGGAGTCCTTCACCCGGCGGGTGAATTGATGCACATTTTCAAAATCGGCACCGCGGAACGCATAAATGCTTTGCGCGTCGTCACCCACGCAGAACAGTTTGGCGGGGTCACGCATGCCATCCAAAATCAACCACTGCAGCGGATTGGTGTCCTGCATCTCGTCGACGAGGAGGTGATCGTACTGGGCGCGGAGCTTTTCACGGAGTTGAGCACTGCTATGGAGGCCTCGCGCGACGAGGTGCAAGATGTCGTCGTAATCAAAGTATCGGCACGCGCGTTTCCGAGCGGTGTATTCCTTGAGGACGGCTTCGATCTTCCCGATCTGTTCTTGGTCAAAGTCCGAGAACTCTTTGAGGTAGTCGGCGACGGTTTGATTGGTATTTCGAGCGTACGAGTAATAGTTCGTCAATTCAGCCGGTTTGACAAAGAAGCTTTGCCCTCCGGAGGCGGAGGCCCGAGCGAGTTTCATCAGCTGCAATTGGTCGTCGCGGTCGATCACGGTCATCGCTTCGCAGTCAAACAGCTTTGGCCAACGGCGCAGGTACTGCAAACAAAAGTTGTGAAACGTCCCGGCTGCGATGCGTCGCGCATGTTCGCCAATTTGTTGCTGCAAACGGTGCTTCATTTCCCGTGCCGCGCGACGGGTAAATGTCAACAACAAGATTCGTTTGGGCGGAACTCCGCTGTGGACCAGATGTGCGACGCGCGCGACGATGGTGCTGGTTTTTCCGGTCCCGGCACCGGCGAGCACCAGGACGTTGTCACCGGCGAACTCGGCAGCGGCTCGTTGTTGGGGGTTGAGCGCGAGTCCCTCAGGTCGCGAGTCCTTCGGTCGCGAAGCGTCGGCGTCGTTTGAATCCATTGAATCGGTACGAACGGTAGTTGGCGGGGCAAAGGTGGACCGCGACGTTTGCCGACTTGGCCATCGGAAGCGACTTTGACTACGCTCCTGGTAGTGAGCCGATCATTTCACCAGTCCGCCCGGGTGACAAGGTGGCGATCGGTGATGAACCCGTCTTCCCACTGGATTTGACCCCTCGTTCATGCCCTCGTCTTCTGAGTCCGAGTTTTCTAGTCGATCGACCGCAGCGGTGCTGCCGGGTCAACCACGCGGTGGGAGCTCGTTCGTTGATTCGCGAGGTGACGGCGCTGGTCGTCCGGTTACCCTGGCCGGTTGGTTAAGCGGTCACGTTGCCGCTTTCCCGCTCACGCTTGCGGTCACACTGTGCTTGGCGTCCGTACTCAATCCGATTCAGCCGGTCACGGAGGAGCGGGTGAGTTTCGGAAATCCGATGTTGTTGATGCGACTGGCAACGGCCGGACTGGGTTGGGTGCTGGGATTGTGGGGCATCGTTCAAATGGTCTCGGCACGACGGCAATTGCTCACGCTGCCTGGGGTTTTGCTGATCGGCCTGGTGACCATTTTATTGGGGGCGGCAGTCCTGGCGAACGAGGAAACCAAGACGATCAGCTTGGCATGCGCGTTGATTCTCGGTGGCTACCTGATGTTGCTTGCGTCCTGCATTTCGACGCTGGGGATCGAGCGGACGGCAAGGGCGACGTTTCTGGGTTCCGCGATCTATCTGCTGATTGCTTGGTTTGTTTTCTTGTTCTTTCCGAGTGTCGGAAGGTTTTACGAATACACGGACGCGACGACGACCGTGACCCGAATGGGTGGTGTCGCGCATCCGAACGCCATCGCGCGTGAGGCTGCGGTGGCTCTGGTGGTCTTCTGTGGATTGCTTCGTTTTCGCGGGGCGGGTTTTCGGGGGGCGGTTGGACGGAACGGAGCTGAGGATCGCTCTCCACCGCTTTCGACGATTTCGAAAGTTGCGATTGTTGGGGTACTCGTACTGATTTTAGCAACGCTGGTGGCGACGATTTCGCGAACATCGGTCTTGGCCGGCGCGGCTGGAGTCGCGATGTTGTTTTTCGACAAGCTTTACAGCCGTCGGGGCGTTTTGCTGGCCATGTGCGGCGCCGGCGTGTTGTTGACGGGCTTCATCTACTCATCCGCGACGTCGCGCGATTCCTTGAATTCTTCCGCAACCGCGTTGGTGACCAAGTCGGGCGACGTGGAGGAACTCACCAGTCTGACCGGACGGACGCAGATTTGGTCGGAGGCGATGGAGCTGATTTCCAGGCGTCCGCTCACGGGGTATGGGTTGGACAGTGCGGCTTCGGTGATGAGCAAGGAAGCAGTGGGCACACACAGCCTGATTCTGCATGTCATTTTCTCTGGGGGCGTCGTCGCAGGCGTCTTTCTGGCGGGGCTGCTGTTTCTTACGCTCGGGTTGGCGGTGTTCTCGAAGGAACCGCTTTTTCGTGGACTGGCGACCTACGTTCTTGTCTCTGGATTGGTCGAAGACACTCTGTTTGAGTCGTTTCCTTGCCAGTTGACGCTGCTATTTATTGGAATGATGTTCGCCTCCGGCCAATCATCGGTCGTCAAAAATCATTGGAAATAGCCTTGCCCATCTTGGCCCCCACACGGCATAATCCGTGATCCAGTACATCCGATGACCCCGTTTTCCCGTTCGTGCGACCACGATGGCCAAGAGTAAGAAAAAAGCTGAGACCGTCTTCCTCGTCTGTGAAGAGTCTGGCGATTACAACTACACGCTAAAACGCAAGCCAGGCGGGGAGAAGCTGCGGCTGAAGAAATACAGTCCGCGGCTGCGTCGCCACACATGGCACGCGGAAAAGAAGAAGTAACGCGATTCGCGTCTTTTTGAGGATCAAGGATGAAACGGAAGTGGCGGATCGTTCCCCATGACACCAGCCGCGTCCAACAACTGATCCGTGGATCGGGACTCCCCCCAGTTGTCGCCCAGCTGCTGGTCAGTCGAGGAGTTTACGACTCCGCGGCTGCGGACAGTTTTCTTTCGACGAAATTGACCGGGCTACGTGACCCCCAGGAATTGCCCGGCGTTCCCGAGGCAACCGAGCGGATCACTGCTGCTGTTTCCGCGAAAACTCCGATCGTCATTTACGGCGACTACGACTGCGATGGCATGACGGGATCTGCCATCCTTTTCAACACGCTCAAGTTGCTCGGCGCGGATGTCTCCTACCACGTCCCCAATCGACTTGAGGAAGGCTACGGGCTGAACGAGGAATCGATTCGCAAACTCGTCAATCGTGGCAAGCGAATGATCATCTCGGTCGATTGCGGCATCACGAGCGTTTCCTGCGCCGAGTTGTGCAAAGAGCTCGGGGCGTCATTGATTATCACCGATCACCACACGCTGGATGATCAGCTGCCGGAGGCCGACGCAATTGTGCATCCGCGCCTGCCGGGCACGAATTATCCCTTCGGCGAACTATGCGGTGCCGGCGTCGCGTTCAAGCTTGCTTGGTCGTTGTGCCAAAAGGCCAGTGGTTCCAAGAAGGTGAGCGATCCGATGCGACGCCTCTTGATGCAGTCGTTGACGCTCGCCGCCATCGGGACCGTTGCCGATGTCGTGCCCCTGGTGGATGAAAACCGTATTCTCGTTGCCCACGGGCTGCGAATGCTTGCCGCCGAACCGGTGTTGGGACTGGCCGAATTGATGAAGGTCGCCAAGCTGGATGCGGCTTCGACTCTAAACACCGAGTCAATCGGATTTAGCCTCGCGCCTCGTCTGAATGCTTCTGGTCGACTCGGCCAAGCTCAGCTCGGTGTCGAGTTATTGACGACGACATCACCGGAGCGAGCCACGGCACTGGCCGAGTACATCGATCAGCTCAATAAGAATCGTGACTCACTGCAGCGTAGTGTCATGTTGGCGGCGCAGAAGCAAATCAAAGAGCGATTTGATGCCGAGAGCGATCCGGCGCTGGTGCTAGCGGGAGTCGGTTGGCACCAGGGAGTCATCGGCGTGGTTGCCGGCCGTCTGAGTGATCGCTATGCAAAACCCGTGATCGTCCTGTCCATGGATGCGACGGGCAAGTCAGATGCGGTCGGATCAGGGCGGGTCGGCGGGACGGCGATCAACTTGCATGCCGCGCTGGCTCAATGCGAGGACCGCTTGGTTCGTTTCGGCGGACACAAGGCTGCCGCCGGTTTGACGATTGACGAGCGAAAGATCGATGAGTTTCGCGCGGACTTCTGTGAAGCCGTGACCGAGCAAACGACATCATCGAATCTGGACGCCGAAATCGTGATCGATGCCGAAGCGCCCTTTGGGCAACTCAATCTGAATACCGTCAAACAAATCGAAACACTGGAACCGTTTGGAGCCGGAAACCCAAGGCCGACCCTGTTATGTCAAAACGTGACGTTGGCCGAACCCGCGCGACGAATGGGTTCCGGTGATCGTCACCTGACGGTCCGGCTCGACCAAGGCGGGAAAACGGTGCGCGGCGTCGCCTTTGGTGCCGGTGATTGGTGCGATGAAATCAATGACTGTTCGGGGCCGATTCAGATTGCCTATCGACCCGTGATCAACGAATTCGGCGGCTACCGTCGCGTTGAAATTCATCTCGTCGACTGGAAGCCGGCCACCTCAGCCGTCGCTGCTCACTAAAGACAGCGGGCGTCTCGAAATCGCGATGGGGAACATTCGTGAGCCGCTTAGGTGAATCCCCCGATTTCGAGCTCGACGATGTCAATCTACATTTGCAACGTCGATGGTGTTTGTCACACGGATGTGGTTGAACTCCCATCGTTTGGGTGCGTTGGCTCGTGACGAGTCCTCCTCAAGCAAACGCAACCCAAAACTTCGATGTTGTGCATTGGGGCAAAATGTCAACGCGAAGCCTCGCCGGGGAGGGAGCCAAGGGGCAACGGCTCCCTTCCCGGATTTCTTACGCTGGCAACCAATAAAAGTGGTTTTGCCGGCAATAAAAAATCCGACTCAATGGCGATCAATGGGATAGGCTTCTCAATGGCGAGATCTTCTTGTCTTGTTCCGTCATTGAGCTCAAATCCGATATGCCAAGCCTCCGCCGTTGCCGACCTGCCCTCGGGAGACGCGTCTTTGGAACGTTCCAGACCCTCGAGGAACGAAAGCTTCTGACGGCGGCGATGGAGGTTTACGCCTGGGACTTGGTGAATCAGATGCGTGCGGATCCCAGTGGATTTGCCAACGAGCTGGAAGCCATGGTCAGGGGCACGGGGCCGGCGGCCAATAGCTCAACGGGTCATGGATATGACTCTTCCGATCCGCTTTGGGATGATGTTCGTCGGACGATCAATTTCTCAGCGTTTCCGGAGCACTTTGACGAGGCGCTTGCCTTGCTGCGATCACGCGATCCGCAAGGGCCACTTGGTTGGGAAGACAGCCTGCATACCCGGTCAAGCGATCATAACGACTGGATGGAAACGCACTGCTTCGCCCATAGCCAATACGGTGCAGGCGGCAGTTCCAGCTGTGGCGGGTCATTACCCGGCTTTGATCAGCCCGGCATCAACGGTGATCCCGACATCGTGACGGCAGCGACACTGGGACCGTGGAGCTCGGGAGCTTGGGGAGAGAACATTGGCTATGGTGCCGGGACGCCGATGTCGTTTTCGCGATCGGAGTTTGGCGACACGGATGCGTACCTCCAACGTCTCGCCTATGGCGTGACCCTGGGCTTCATTATTGAAGTCAACTCAACGTCGCTCGGGCATCTGGAGAACTTACTTAGTCGGGATGCCGATGGGTCGGGGCAGATGAACACGATCGGAATTCATATCGATGTTTATCCCGTCAGCCCGGGACAGTTCACCACGTCTTACCTTGTCACCCACACGCTTTCGAATCGACGCCGAACGGATGACAATCAAGACGGTGCTTACGTGGCCGGTGTTGCCTACCAAGACAACAACTCAAACGGTCACTTTGATCTTGGCGAACAGTTAGACGTGACGAGCATCAACGGCGAAACGGTCACCGGCACAAACGGCCGAGTGAGTGCGTACTTGCCCGAGGGGACTCCGCAGCTGACGGTGATGAGCGGCCAAACGGTGATCGCCGACTACAGCGTCACGCTCGGTGACTCAAACGAGTTCCTACAACTCGCTTCCGCATCCAGTTCACCGGACACGATCGGACTCTTCCAAGCCGACGCATCGTTCTTCCATCTCAAAGAATCTCTCACGGCTGGACCGTCGGATCATCTTTTTCAATTTGGTGCCGGCGATTCGGGATGGACGCCACTCGTCGGAGATTGGAA
This sequence comes from Planctomycetota bacterium, assembly GCA_039821235.1. GTDB lineage: Bacteria > Planctomycetota > Planctomycetia > Pirellulales > Pirellulaceae > Stieleria. The sequence continues at coordinate 51,237 of JBCBOO010000002.1, read as the reverse complement.
CGGAGATGGGATTGATACAATTGGTCTGTATCAGAGCCAACCTTCGCTCTTCCATCTCAAGAACTCTCACGGTGGCGGCGGATCGGACGTCTACTTTGCGTTCGGTCCCTCAGGCAGCGATTGGATTCCTATCGTCGGTGACTGGGACGGCGATGGAAGCGATACCGTTGGCTTCTATCAACCCGACTTGTCTTTGTTCCATCTGAAGAATAGTTTCGCGCCCGGTAGTTCCGACATCTATTTCCAGTTTGGCAGTCCCGGATCGGGATGGATTCCACTGGCGGGCGACTGGGATGGTGACGGAACGGATACGATTGGGTTCTATCAAGGTGATGCCTCGTTGTTCCACCTCAAGAACTCGTTCGCACCCGGCCAGTCAGACGTTTACTTTCAGTTCGGGCCGACAGGCAACGCGGGTTGGACTCCGTTGGTCGGCGATTGGAACGGTGACGGAACAGACACGATCGGCCTTTATCAGGGAGATGCCTCTCTGTTTCACTTGAAAGACAGCTTCAGCGCCGGGGCGTCGGATCATTACTTCGTGTTTGGTCCGGCGGGAGGCGGATGGCTGCCGCTGGCCGGTGATTGGGCCGGTGACGCGGCAGGATCACCTTCGTCGGGCGGTTCCGGTGACTCCGGCGCAAGATCTTTCGGCGCGAGATCATTGACCGTTCGGCAGAAATCGTCCGGAGGGGGCGACGCAGGCACTCGAAATGAAGACTGGCTCTACGCCGTCGACACCGCGGTGCAGCATCTGTTCTGAAGCTACTCGTCTCGCTTCTTGGACACGGACTCCGCGTAGACCAGCTCGCCGGTTCGGCCGTCGTAGTATTGGAAGACGACTTGGGGGTGCGGATAGGCGACCAAACGTTTCTCGCCGAGTTTCTTCGGCATGTTGAAGACGTTGTTGACCTGCACCACGCAAAAGTGCGGGTAAAGCCTTTCCAGACGCGGCAGGTCTTCCAGGATGTAGCTGCTCCAGCGGATGTCACAACTCCGCGGGCCGAACTGAAATCTTCCTGTCGCGGGGCGGTTGCTTTCGTCGAGTGCCGGGACGTGATTGACGCTGTTGTGCGGGCCACAGCAGAACTCCCAAACATTGTCGGTGACTTTGATCGCAAAGCTGTTGTGAAGATCGCCCGTCATCACGAAGACACGTTTGCCGATCTCTTCCCACGCTTCGATCAGCATCTCACGTTCGTCGAAGAATCCGGTCCACGCCTCTTCTTTGTTGGCCGAGTCGGCTTCGAAGCCACCGGCGCCGCTGTGGGGGATCATGAACGGAACGGTGGAGATTACAAATCGAAACTCCGACTTGCTTTCGCGCATGCTGCGAAGCAACCACTCCCGTTGTGGCTTGCCCAGCATTGAGACGCCGGGTTTGTCTCGCTGGGTGACGTCGTGCATCTGGCGGTCGCCCCGCGTGTCGATTAAGTAGAAGTCGCAATTGCCAACCGTCGTCATTCCATAACTTCTCCGGCCGATGGAGTAGCTGAGGCCTTCGGCGTCGATCTTCGCGGGCATATGCAAGCGCAAGGTATGCGCATCGACCACTTCGACGATGTCGTAAACGTATGAGTTTTTGTGACCTGAATCGTCATCGAATCGCATGTCATTGACGCCTGCTTCGGGCGTGCCCCAATGCACATGCAAATTGCCCATCTCAGCAAGCGGCAACTGCGTGAAGTTCGCGTCGCGATCCACCAAGAGGTCGCTGCCACCTTTCATCGTCGCTTTCCCGAAGTGAACCGGGTGCGAATGTTCGGTGGGATTCGCCCAGCCTAAATAGTCGAACCAGGCTTGCGTCCCGATGTCACGAAAGACCGTGCGTCGGTGACGTTTGCCGATTTCGGCGGAACCCCAGATGTCATTGACGAGTTCGTGATCATCGAACGTGAAATAGCTGGGCACGTTTCGGTGCCACCGAGCCAACTCATTTCCGCGGTCGAGATAGAGCTTGTAGTTTTCCCAAACTCCGACGATCGACGGAGCGATGTCGGCAACGCGTGGCATTCGGTCCGCGCCTTGGACCAGTCGCCAGGCCTTCGGCGGATAGCGACGTTGTTCCTCGTAAAGCCAGTCCCCATTCATGATGTGAAAGTGGACTTTGGAAGCCCAGTCTCGGTTCAAGTGTTCGTACGTGGTCGCACGATGCCCCGCACCGTGAAGCGGGTTCTGGTTGGCACAGGATCCGATCTGAAACCGAAAATTAAACAGCCCATCCGGATTGTGTTCTGGATGCCGAGACTCGTCTGCGCTGGGAAGTGTGAGGAAGCTGCCCGGCAAGCCGTGAGGTCTCTTGTTGACCCAGACTTGATAGAAGTATCGAGTGTCTCCTTTCAAGCCATCGACATCGACGACACCTGTATTGTCGTGGGTGATGGATGTGACACCGGGCTGGCTGATCTGATCCAGTTGATCGGCTGACGTGCCGAAGTGGACGGTGAAGGGACCCGGCCGTGACGTTCTCGCCCAAATGCGAACCGAATGATCCGTCGGGCGTCCGAGCATTGGGCCGTGGGTGAGTCGAATCGGATCACGATCGAGATCGACTCGAATCGTCGCATCCGCCGGATCGAGCACATGATGGATCGGCGAGCTCTGAGCCGCCGCATTCGATGCTTGCAGCGAGGCAAGCAACAGGATCGCAGCGGTCGCGCGAGCAGCCGCGCAAAGCCGCGACGGATCGCAACAGAGATTCATAATGGGGCACCGATTAACGGGGCTTGGGCCGCGTCGTCGACTCGAGCGATTCGAAGAGTGCATCGATTTGATGATCCGTCGGATCGGGGGCGATCGCGGTGTAGTAGGAGGGTTGGATTCCGAGTGCGGCACGCATGGCAGCGGCGCGTTCGGGAGGAGCATCGATGACTTCGTTGACCATTTCAAAGTCACGATCCCAGAGGACGCGATCGGCAAGGCATTCGACCAAGTCATCCCACTGATCGATGTCAGTGGACTCAGGGTCGAGCTCGAATGCGGCGGGGGACCCCGATTCGTGCTCGATCACGTCGTCTTGTTCGTTACTGAGGTACGCCCCCAGCGTCGCCGATCTCCAGCGACAACGAAACTCCGGTGGTGAGACCGACTGCAATTCAATCTCAAGTTCGATCTGCTGCGAGACGTTGCGATAGATCGCGGCAACGCCTGCTTCGTTTACGCCGCTCAGCTCAAGCGTCTCGCTGGTTTCTACCAGGAGGTTTTTGGCAAGGACGTCCAAGAGTGCGAGCTGCTGCTGCCAAGAAAGGTCATCGAAAAGGCAAATGCCATAACGCCATGGCTCCTCTTCGGTATCGCGACAGCTCGCGAGTTCCTCGACCATTATCGCGATCGAATCACGAATCAGCTCGGCCTCTTCACCGGCTAAGTAGCGATCGCCTGACGGAGTATTCCAAGTCATGACACTAACGATAAGCGAAAAGGATCCATCCGTGTTGACCGGAGGTATCCCAGTCGTGACTCGTGCGGATGTCAGAACGAGGGCCGGTCGCGGGGGACCGGCTCGCGGGGAGATCTTGATCGATCGTCCCGCGGACTGCAAGCTTTTCGGGGTCGCAATTCCTTCCCGGCGGCGAAGGTAACCCTAGGTGCTCTTTCAAATTGTCCGAAAAGGCGATTCGGGCGTTAAACGGCGATAGCGAGGCAATCGGCGTCAGTGCATGTTCAAACGGACATGCTTTCGGTCGGCACTTGGCGGTTTCGTTGACATGCCTAAAATCGGGCCCAGAACACAGTTGATTTCCCGCCAGAACAACGATTTTGGCGCTCCCTTCCCCCCTGAAAGAGAATTACCCGCTATGCCTGATCATCACACATTGGACATTAAACGTGTCGCGATTCTCTTTGCGGGTGGACCGGCTCCGGCGGCAAACGCGGTGATTTCGACCGCCGCATTTTCTTTCTTGGAAGAAGGCGCGCAAGTTTTCGGAATCAAACATGGTTACAGTCGTCTGGCGGAGTACACGGCTGCCGGTCCGTTGCAGGAAGGGACCGATTACCTCCGTTTCACGCAGGACTCGCTGACCAACGCTCGCAGCAGCCGCGGGATCATGATTGGAACCGCGCGAACAAACCCTGGAAAACATGTCAGTAGTCCGGCGCACCTCAAGGACCCCGAGCTGGTTGCACCGCTTCGTCGCGTCTATGAAGGGCTGTGTTCTCTGGAAGTTGACGCGTTGATTTCGATCGGCGGCGATGACACGCTGAAGACGGCTAACAAGCTGAAGATGTTCCAAGACAACCTGCCCGGTGATGCGCGGCGATTTCCAGTCATCCACCTGCCCAAGACGATCGACAACGATTACTCCGGAATCGATTTTACCTTCGGGTTCTTCACCGCCGTCGAAACGCTTGCGGAAGAAATTCGCAACTTGAACTTCGACGCGGCCGCGGGCAAGGCTTACTTCCTTTGTGAGGCGATGGGACGCAGCGCAGGATGGCTTGCCTACGGTGCCGCGATCGCGGGTGAAGCCAGTTTGGTTATGAGCGTCGAAGACATCGCCGGCGAGCTTGCCGCGGATGAAGTTGATCCCGAAAGCGGACTCACCCGCCGCATCATGGTCCTGGACAAAGTCATCGACAAAATGGTCGACATGATGATCGCCCGCGAGCGGGAAGGCCGCGAGTTCGGCACGATCGTTGTCGCCGAGGGGTTGGCGGAGTTCTTGCCCGCGAAGTACTTGGAAGGCGTTTCCCGTGACGATCATGGTCACATCAACATTTCCGCCATCAACCTGGCGGCACTGCTGAGTAACTTGCTTAAAGAGGCCTATGAAAAGCGAACCGGCAAGACGCGGAAGATCAACGGGCTGCAACTCGGCTACGAGTCTCGATGTGCACCGCCGCACGCGTACGATGTGATGCTCGGTTCACAATTGGGGGTGGGTGCCTACCGGGCATTGGTCGAAGAGAAACTCAACGGCGTGATGGTTTCTGTCTCCGGTCAACTGGACCTTCACTACGTGCCATTCGACAAGTTGGTGGACCCCGAAACGTTGGTGACCAAAGTGCGTTTCATTGAACCGGGCAGCGACTTTCACAGGCTGGCTCGGTTCTTGGAAACCTGCACCGATAGCTGATCACTCAGCCACGCGAGTTCGCTCGCAATGTCTTCCGCCAGACCGCGTTGCCTCATCTCTTGGGGCAGCACGGTCCAGGCGTACGTCTCGACTTCCAGATGACCTGAGAAGTTCTCTCGTGTCGTCGGTTCCTCCAAGGCTGCCATGCAAGCGAGGACCGCATCGCGAGACGTCGAAAGCAGGCCGAACGATTCCAAGAAAATAGGGACATGGAAGTGGACCATCCATCGTTCCTGGTCCGACAACTGGCCCGGGTCGGTCTCGGCGAGTAACTGTGGTAGATCCTCCGCCAATGCGAATCGGCCGTCGGAATGGAGTTGTCCGGTTTGATGCAGGTATCGATCTTCTGCAAAGTCACCCAACTGACGAAGTGCGTTGGGACGGTCTCGTTCGCTGATCGTTTTCCAGTCAACGACGATCGCACTGCTCACCTGGATCTTGCCGATTCGAATGCCTTCGCTGGTGTAACGACTCAGTACGCTCTGCTGTGATTCATTCATCACCACGCTATGGCAAATGTCGTGACAAACGGTGATGTATTGCCGATGCAGTGGTTCCGAAAGCTCCTGGTCGAAAAAGGAGACCACATCATCGACGGTATCTAAAAGGCATCCGGGTTCCGGTTCGATCGCGACGAGAATCTGCTTGCCAGTCTGCTGATGGAGTCGATCAAGCTCCACGGCAAGTTTCCGAAACTGCTGCCCAGCCGACTTGATGATGGACGCGTTTGACAGAGCATCATCCTCGGCGAACGGGTTGTTAGGCCAGCCGATTGGCAGCGTGCTAATGGATCCGATCGGTTGCCCGTCGGGGAGCAGTCCGGACAGAATCTCCGCCAGTCGGAGCGTGTACTGCATGCGTGACGGATCGGCCCACGTCGGCAAGTAGACGTGTTGTTTGACGTGCTCGCCATGGAAATTGTCAAACGGAAAGCCATTGATGGTGGGCGCGATCAATTGATGTTCGGCAAGGAACTCGCGGAACTCGATCAGGGCACGTTTCTCGGTTCCGTCGGTCAGCTGTTTTGCCGCAAGATCGGGAATCCAGAGACCCACTCCCAGCGAATCGAATCCCGTCGATGTTTGCAGTCGGTCTCGGACCGCGGTCGCATGCCGCAGGAGATTGTCGCGAATCGAATCCAAGTCGATTCCGGCGTGAATGTTGGTGCAGTAGCTGAGCGGTGTGGAAGGCGAAAAAGGCATGGGTCGTCAAGTTAAGGGGCGTGAGACCGACGGTGAGTGAGCGTATCGGTTGTGCCGAGCGATGAGGGGCACCGAGTGCGAGAAACCGACCGCGAAAAGCTTCCGTCGCGCGGGGGTCGAAACTAGGCTTGCCAGTTGTCAGTTTGATCTTTGACCTATCATACGACGATGGCGATTCGTTTTGGCGGTGAGTCGTCGCTCCATTGTCACACCCTCCATTGTTGCCCCCCCGTTTGAAATGCCAAGAAATCTGCTCGTTCTCTTTCTGATGGCCGTGTGTGGGTTTGCCACCACGGCAGTGGCCCAGTCGCCGGGAGCTCCCAATCCCAAGCACTCCGATCCAGACGATCCGTTCGCCCAGCTCGACCCCTGGTGGCCGACCCCGACGGAAACTCGCATCGCCTCAGGTGCACCCGGACCGAAGTATTGGCAGCAGCGGGTCGATTACGAAATCGACGTGACGCTGGACGACGAGAGTCAACGAATTATCGGCGAGTTGGACCTGCGATATCACAACCGCTCGCCGCACACGCTGCCCTACCTTTGGATTCAACTGGACCAGAACAAGTTTCGCCCCGACTCGGCGAGCAACCTGACATCCACCGCACCGTCGCTGAACGGACGTGTTTCCTTTGGTGCGATGAAGACGCTGATGGAATCAAAGAGCTTTGATGGCGGTTTCAAGATCGGTTCGGTGACCGATGGCAAGGAAAACGCACTGCCTCACACGATCGTGGGCACCATGATGCGGATTGATTTACCGACCGCGTTGGGGCCGGGTGAGACGACCGAGGCGACCCTCGAGTACTCGTACAACATTGTCGATGCGAAGACGATTCGCGCCCGCGGCGGAAAAGAGTTCTTCGAAGAAGACGAAAACTACATTTACGAAATCGCACAGTGGCATCCACGCGTCGCTTCGTACACCGACTTTGGTGCGTGGCAAAACAAAGCCTTTCTCGGCAGTGGTGAGTTCACGTTGGAACTCGGCAACTACCGCGTCCGCATCACTGCTCCCGCCGAGATGGTCGTGACCGCGACGGGAACGTTACAGAATCCCGAGGACGTGCTTGAAGAGTCGTGGCGAGAGCGTTTGGAAGAAGCGAAAACATCGAAGACACCGATGTTCATCATCACGCCGGAAGAGGCAAAGGCCAACGAATCTGAACGTGGTAAGGAGTCCAAGACCTGGGAGTTCTACGCCGAGAACGTTCGTGACTTTGCGTTTGCTGCCAGCCGAAAGTTCATCTGGGACGCGATGGGCGTCGAGATTGGTGATCAAACCGTGATGGCGATGTCGCTTTATCCCAACGAAGCGGAACCGCTTTGGAGTCAGTATTCGACCGAGTCGATCGTGCACACGCTGGAAGTCTACGGTCGGTACTCATTCGACTATCCCTACGAAGTTGCGATCAGCGTTAACGGACCGATTTACGGGATGGAATACCCGATGATCTGCTTTAACGGTCCGCGCCCAGAGAAAGATGGGACGTACGACCGTCGGACCAAGTACGCACTGATTTCAGTGATCATCCACGAAGTCGGTCACAACTTCTTTCCGATGATTGTCAACAGTGACGAACGTCAATGGACTTGGATGGACGAAGGGCTCAATACGTTCTTGCAGTACCTTGCCGAGCAAGAGTGGGAAGAGGACTACCCGTCACGCCGCGGCGATCCCGAATACATCGTGCCCTACATGAAGGGTGGCAGTCAGCGACCGATCATGACCGGTAGCGAAGAGATCATTCAGTTCGGCAGCAACGCTTATGCGAAGCCCGCGACGGCTTTGAATATTCTTCGCGAGACTATCCTGGGTCGTGAACTTTTCGATTTCGCATTTCGCGAGTACTCACGTCGTTGGAAGTTCAAACGCCCGACGCCGAGTGATTTCTTCCGAACGATGGAAGATGCTTCCGGCGTCGATCTGGATTGGTTCTGGCGTGGCTGGTTTTACACGACACAGCACGTGGATATCGCCATTGCCGATGTTGAGATGTTCATGATCGATCCGGGCGATCCCGATGAAGCCGCCGAGCGAAAGCGACAAGAAAAGAATAAGCGCACGCCGACGATCAGTGCCGAGAGAAACGAAGAACTGAAGAAGCGTATCGACTGGCAACCCGGCCTGAAGGATTTCTACAACAGTGCCGAGTACGACCCGTTGCGTGTCGAGGAGTCCGAGCGAAAGGCATTCCAAAAGTATCTGGATGGATTGTCCAGCGAGGAGCGAACGATGCTCCGCCGTACGACCAAGTTCTACGTCGTGGAATTTGAAAACGTCGGTGGGCTGGTCATGCCGATCATTGTGAAACTGGATTACGCCGACAATACCAGCGAAATCATGCAGTTCCCGGCAGAGATCTGGCGCAAGAACAGCCAGCGGGTTCGCAAGCTGATCGTGACGGACAAAGAAGTCGTCAAGATGGAATTGGATCCGAAGCGACAGACGGCAGACACGGAAGAGGAGAATAACCACTGGCCGGAGCGATTCGTGCCAAGTCGGTTCAAGCTTTACAAGTCGTCGCGTCGTGGTGGAACGAATCCGATGCGTCAGGCAAAGGAGCGAGCGGAGAAGGCGAAGAAGTCCGCCGAGAAGGATGCAGAGAAGGGCGCCGGCGAAGAGAAGAAGGCTGCGGACGAGGACAAGGATTCGAAAAAGGATGAGAAGTCCGAGGATGACAAGCCCGCCGACGAAAAGGCGAAGCCACTGAAAAAGGAGTCAAAGAAGGCCGAGGCGAAGAAGGAGGACGCGGACGATAAAAAGTCGGAGGCAAAGTCCAAGAAAGAGAAAACGCCAGCCACTGCCGGGAGCGAAAGCTGATGTGCAGCCTCTTGTTTCTTTTGCTCGGTGCCATGGTGCACCCGTTTCATGCCACATCGGGCGAGATGCAGTGGAACGCCGAAACCGGTTGTGTGGAGGTGGCACTGCGGATCGATGTGCTGGATGAGCGTTGGCTCAAGGAACAAGCGAAACGGCGTTCGGGTCAAGCGAACGCGCCTGCGAAATGGGAGCTGAGCTGTCTCAAGCAGCACCTGTTGTTTGACCCGAAGCCGAAGACCCCGAGCAAGGAAAAGCCTGGCGCCTTTGAAAGTCGCCCCTTGCGTTGGGTCGGTCAAAAGGAGGAAGGGGCGTACGTTTGGTGGTTTTTTGAAGTCGTCTGCGAAGACGGCATTCCTCCTCGCAAGCTTCGTACGAGTCTTTTGTTCAAGCGAGATCGCGCATTCCAGCACCGCTTTGTCCTCTTGTCCGAAGCCGAAGATGAGTCAAAAAAAGCGTTCGACCTCAGCGAGCAGAAACCCGAAGCCACCTTTTCGCTGCTTTAGTTGGCGGGCTGTTGATTTAGTAACCCGCAGCGTCAGCAAGGGATAGCAATGATCCGCTCGCTGACGCTTCGGGTTGTGATCTAAGATCCTGTTCAAGTCGCTACGCGTGGACGTGCCGACTTTTCGAAAACGATTGAGCCGCTATGGTTGGGCGTTTGATGTTTGTTTCGGTTTCACTTTCGTGACCGACTCTTCGCCCCACGCACAATCGATCGCTTGATTCATGACGGATGACGCCAATTCGAACTTGATCGCCGAAGTCATCTCGATCGGCGACGAAATGACCAGCGGAGCTCGACTGGACACCAACACCCAGTGGCTTAGTCGGCGGCTCGGTGAATTGGGTGCCCATGTCGCGTTTCATTCCACGGTCGGTGACACGCTGTCGGACAATGTGGACGTGTTTCGCATCGCCGCATCGCGTGCCCACGTGGTGGTCTGCACCGGCGGTTTAGGCCCCACGCGAGACGATCTCACGCGACAGGCCTTGTCGGATGCTTCGGGGCGACCGCTGGTGTTTGAGGCTTCCGCGATGGAGCACATTGAAAGTCTGTTCGCCCGAAGGCAGCGACAGATGCCCGAGCGGAACAAGATTCAAGCAATGTTCCCGGAGGGCAGTCGCTCCATTTTTAATCCTCAAGGTACTGCGCCCGGGATCGAAATCGAGTTAGACGGCGGCCGGGATAAGCCTGCTGTGATCTATGCGTTGCCGGGTGTCCCGGCCGAAATGAAACGAATGTTTGACGACACGGTCGTGCCGAGCATTCTGCGGCGTGGCGGTGGACAGCAAACGCACATCGAACACGAGGTGATGAAGTTTTTTGGCGTCGGTGAAAGCGACATGGAACAACGCTTGGGGGAGATGATTGCCCGTGATCGCAGTCCTCGAGTCGGTATCACGGTCAGTTCCGCGACGATCTCGTTGCGCATCACGGCGATGGGCGAGTCCAAGGAAACTTGCCGCGATCAAATCGAGGCGACGCGGAATGAGATTCTGCAGCGCGTCGGAGAACTTCATTTCGGTGACGGAGAAAAATTCGAGCTCCAGCATGCCGTGCATCAGTCGCTTTCCGAAGCGGGGCAGAAACTGGTGACGGTGGAACTCGGCCGATCGGCCATCTTGGCGGACTGGTTTGCGGCGATTGGGGAAACCGATGCCTATCGAGGTGGCTTTTGTTTCGCGACACTTGAAGAGCTTGCGGCGGTCTTCCAAGTCCCGATTGAAACGTCCTTGGAACTACTGCGTCAACGAACGAATGCCGATTGGTTGTTGTTGGTTGACCAATACCCGTCGCTGGAGGCGACTGGCGACGCTGCGTTGCCCGCCGCGGAGGTGTCTTTTCATGTGCTTGGTCCCGACCAGCAGCGGTCGATGACAAAGACGCGTTTGGGCGGGCATCCGTCGATCATCCATGCACGAATTGGAAAGGCTGCCTTGGCCTGGTTCAGGGACGTCCAACGGGGCAACATCGCGAACGACGAAAGCAGCCCGTTGGCCACATCATGAAGGTTCGCCGTCCGCAGGTAACGGTTTTGTACGAGGACAACCATTTGTTGGTGATCGACAAACCGGCCGGATTAGCCACCATGGGCCAGGAAGACGGAGAGAGTTCCGTTTACCAGTGGGCGGGGGACTACCTCAAGCGCCGCTACAACAAACCGGGCAACGTTTTCGTCGGCATCGTCAGTCGACTTGACCGAATGACAACGGGCGTCTTGGTTTTGGCTCGGACCAGCAAGGCAGCCTCTCGTTTGACGATCCAATTTGGCGGCCCGGGTAAGAGCAAGAAAGTGTCTAGTCGCGCGGAAAAAATCTATCTTGCGTTGGTGGAAGGCGATCCCGTTAAAGCGTCGGGATTGTCCCGATCAGGCAGCCTGGTGGACCACGTTTTTCACGATGATGCCGGCCGACGGATGCGAGTCGCAAAGCAAGAACGCCAGGACACATCTCGCGCGGTCTCTGACTACCAAGTGCTGGAATCGTTTGGCGCAGCGACACTGATCGCCGTTCGATTGGTGACGGGGCGCAAGCATCAAATCCGGCTGCAGTGGGCTGAACGAGGTCACGCGATCTTGGGGGACCGAAAATACGGGTCAACGCGCCGTTTTGGGGCAGGGGTTGCCCTGCACAGTTGGCGGCTATTAATTACGCACCCGACGAAAACGGAGCCGATGCAATTCGAAGCCGGTTTGCCCTCAACGTGGCACGAAGCGACCGGATCGGCGATCGATCCAGAGACGTTAGATCATCGGATTGCTGACTGGTGACCGAGCCAACATGACCACACGCCACACTCGCACGAACGTGACCTCGAACCAACCATTTCTGCCGACACGAATCGTCTCCGGTGGACAGACGGGGGTCGACCGTGCGGGCTTGGAAGCGGCACTGGCGTACGGAATCGATCATGGCGGATGGTGTCCGCGCGGAAGGCTTGCCGAAGACGGAACGATCCCCAGTCGTTACCAATTGGTCGAGATGGATTCGGCTGAGTATCCGCCACGGACCGAGCAAAACGTGATCGACAGTGACGCAACGTTGATTCTGTACGAGCAGAAACTCAAGGGCGGAACGTTGCTCACCCGGCGTTTGGCAAAGCGGTGGAGTAAACCCTGCTTGTGCCTTTGCCTGGAACGCGCCGAGCCGCGGGAGCTGAGTGTTTGGCTGAACGATCAGCGACCCGGGGTTCTCAACGTTGCGGGACCTCGCAACAGCAGTGCTCCGGGAATCGATTGTCGTGCGCTTGACTACCTTCTTCGCGCCTTTGGCGTCACGACTCGCGTGTCGCGTTAGAATCGACGGGCAAAGTGATCAAGACAACCAGCGGGTGTAGCTGAGAAAAAACAGGCCTCCATGAGCCACCACCCCGGCCATTGCGAGCCAGCGAAATCGTCCGGTCGAAAAGAGGCCCAACATGGATAAGAATCCGCCCAGGATCGAGACCAGCGTTCCGCCGGCGGGAAACCAAATCGCCCCCGCGGATGCGAAGCCAACGACCAGAATGGCCGCCACGGATGCTCCCATGGCGGTGTAAACGTACGGCCCAAACTCGGCATAAGACGCTTCCGGGGTCGCCGGTTTTTCAGGCAGCTTGCTTTCAGCGTTTGCCGTTTGCGGATCGACGCGGAAGGGGGATCCCACACGGACACCGGTGATTGGCTGAGATTCCTCATTGCCCCCATCGGGCGAGACCAGCTTGGCGACAATCGGGGCCGGGTCGTTCGGCGTTTGTGGTTTGCCGGCAACCGTTTCGGTCGCAATGGGTTCGCTGGCAGCAGCGGGCTTGTCCTCGGAAGGTGTCGCGGTGTCTTCAGAAGGATCATTCCCCAGGCCGGTCATGCGTTGTTCGTTGGTTGAAATGAAAGAACAGCAGGAAAGCGGGTGGGATCGCCCGAACCGCTCTCGCTCGTAAACGTTCGAAGCGATTATCCTAGTGCATTGTTCCGCGTGTCGCTCACGCCCGCACCCATCCGCTTCGTTTTGTGGCTCATGATTGATAGTCGACGTTCCGGATTCGTCCGTTTTGCCCTGTCAGGGCGTTCACTTCTGCTCCTTTTGGCATCAGTCGGCTGGACCGCTGCGGTTTGGGGTGACGACTCAGGATCCGTGAAACCGATTCCGCCAGAAATTGCCGAGGCTTCCGAGGAGCCTGCGGAGTCGATGGCGACGATTCGAATCCCAGACGGGTGGAAGATCAGCGTCTGGGCCGCCGAGCCTGACGTGGCGAACATTGTCGCCTTTGACATCGATCGGTTTGGGGGACTCTATGCTTGCGAGACGTTTCGCCAGAATCGCGGGGTGACCGACAACCGGGCCCATGACCAGCGGTGGCTGATGGCAGATCTGCAGGCGCGGACGGTTCAAGATCGCATCGACTATCACAAACGATTGTTGGGCGAAGCGGCGGTGACTTACGCCCAGCAGGACGATCGAGTCCGATACTTGTCCGATTCCAATGGCGACGGAAAGGCGGATGAAAGTGTCGTCGTCGCGGATGGATTCAATCACCTCGAAGAAGGCACCGGCGCCGGCGTGTTAGCGATCGGCGATTCGGTCTACTACACCTGCATTCCAAAGCTCTGGAAGCTCCGCGACACCGATGGAGATCATCAAGCCGACTCGCGGGAAGTGCTCTCGGATGGTTTCGGCGTGCGCGTCGCTTTCCGAGGGCACGATCTTCATGGTTTGATTCGCGGGTACGACGGGCGGCTGTACTTTACGATCGGCGACCGAGGCTACCATTTGAGAACGGCCGAGGGCGCGATTCTGAGTAATCCTGTCAGTGGCGCGGTGTTCCGCTGCGAACTCGACGGGAGTGGTTTGGAGGTGTTTGCCGCAGGCTTACGCAACCCGCAAGAGCTGGCCTTCAATGACGATGGTGATTGGTTCACCGTCGACAATAACAGCGACAGCGGAGACCGGGCGCGGTTGGTGCATCTCCTTCGGGATAGCGACGCCGGTTGGCGAATGTACTACCAGTACCTACCGGATCGAGGCCCCTTCAATCGCGAACGGATCTGGGAACCCGTCAATGACGCACAGCCCGCGTTTATCGTTCCGCCGGTCTCCAATTTCACCGACGGTCCCAGTGGTCTAGCTTACTACCCCGGCACTGGTTTCGGAGATTCGCTCAATGACACGTTCTTAATCTGTGACTTTCGCGGCGGGCCCAGCAACAGCGGCATTCGCTCATTTCGCGTCCAGCGGCAGGGGGCGTTCTACAAGCAAGCCTCTGATGATCAACCTATCTGGACCTGTTTGGCAACCGACGTGGCCTTCGGTCCCGATGGTGCGCTCTATGTCAGTGACTGGGTCGATGGTTGGGAGGGATTGGGGAAAGGCAGGATTTACAAAATCACGGCTCCCGAGCTTGCCGACGCGACTCAAGTGAAACAAGTGCAAACCTGGTTGGAGCAAGACCTCGTCACGCTGTCGAAGGAGTCTCTGCAAGATGGTCTTGCGCACGTCGATCGCAGGATTCGGTTAGAAAGTCAGTGGCAACTCGCTGAGCGAGGTGATGCCGACGCGTTGATGGAGATGGCTGCCGATGGAACCGCAACCGACCAGGCTCGCTTGCATGCCGTTTGGGGACTCGGGCATTTATTGCGAGTGACAAAATTGGATGACGAGCGACGTGCCATGGTGGTCGAGGCGATCACGAATCAAATTGATTCCGGCGTCCCGGCTCGCAGTGTCGCCTCTCTGACCATCATGGGAGAGTTGGGGAATCAGATGGCGATTCCCCACGTGCGACCGATGCTCGCAAGTCAATCAGCGTCGGTCCGGTATGCAGCGATCGATGCCTTGGGACGTCTGAACGATAAAGACTCGATCGAAACCGTCCTGCAAGCAACTGCCTCAGGTGACGATCCCGCGATGCGTCATGCACAGGCAATGTTTCTTTCCCGCGTGGCGGGCGCGGAACTGCTTGCCGCATTCGCCACACACCCCAGCGAGCAAGTTCGCTTGTTGGGCGTGGTCGCCCTTCGGCGTCAGGTGTCGGGAGCGGTGTCGAACTTTTTGAACGACGCAAGTCCTCGTGTGGCCCTGGAAGCCGCTCGCGCGATTTATGACTTGCCGATTGACATCGCGATGCAAGACCTTGCGAGTCTCTTGGACGCTGGGCTCCGTGGCAGGCCGCTGATCCGACGTGCTCTGAGCGCCAACTATCGAATTGGCGATGCGGCTTCCGCTCGACGGCTCGCAAAGTACGCGACATCCGCGGAAGCGGAGGAGGCGATGCGATTGGAAGCGCTCGATATGCTGGGTACCTGGCTGGCCGAGGATCCGATTGATCGCGTGGTCGGTGACTATCGCCCGATACCACGGTTGAATCGTAAGTCAGAAGATGCCGCGACGGCCGTCGAGCCTCAGATTGATCTTTTATTGGCCGCACCGGAACCAGTCCGGCTGAAAGCGATCGAGGTGGCCGCCGAGCTCGGCATTCGCAAGATCTCCGGCACGCTGGTGAAACAATTTGGCGATGAAACATTGCCCTCGGAGTCTCGAAGTCGGGCGCTTCGCGCTCTCGCCCGAATGGACCTGCCCAAGGCGGCTCAGTTGGCGCGAAAGGTGCCCACGGATTCGCTACGTGGTATGGTCGGTTTAGCAGCACTCGACATCGCAGTGGCGTCGCAAGCCGGTTCATCCGACACGAGCGATTCCGTGCTGGTCGACTACTTGGTGAAAGCCTCTCAAACGGGTGATCTGCGAGTCAAACAGCGAGCCTGGGATTACCTTGCCAAATCAAAGTCGGCCTCAGCCGTCGCTGCTGTGTCGGAGGCGGTGGACCAATATCTCGACGGTAAACTTGATTCACGCGTGCAACTCAACGTCTTGGAGGCGGCCGAGCAACTTCTCGACGGAGCTGCCGCACAGGCGCTTCAGACGCACCGCGAACAAGTTGCAACCGCATCGCCACTGGGACGTTGGGAAGATTCTTTGATGGGCGGTGATGTCGAAGCGGGCAGAAAGTTGTTCTTTGAAAAGACTGAGCTTTCTTGCGTCCGGTGCCACAAAGTCGACCGTGCCGGTGGCGAAGTGGGGCCGAATTTGACAACGATTGGAAAAGAGAACGACAATCGCTATCTCCTAGAAGCAATCTGTCTGCCCGATGCGAAGATCGCAAAGGGCTATGAAACGGCCGTGATCATCGATATCGATGGGCGTGTTCACGGCGGGATTCTCAAGAAAGAGACGGATGAGTTCGTGGAGCTGATTTTGGCCGACGGCAGCATGGATCGAATCCTCCAGGATGACATTGAAATTCGCCGCAAGGGGAACTCGTCCATGCCGGCGGATCTGGCCAAGCTGATGACGGCTCGCGAACTGCGCGACTTGGTTGCCTACTTGGAAAGTCTGAAGGTGGATCCGCGTGACGAGTCCGACGTCGAGTGACAAATGAAGTGATGCCACACGACGCATGAACTCACCGTTTAACAAGATTCGGGTCGGAGCCACTGCACTACTCTTGATCGTCCTGTTGGCGGTCCTCGGTTATCGCTTCATTGCCGACTACGATTGGATTCAGTCCTTTTGGATGGTGGTCATCACGATCTCGACGGTCGGTTATAGCGAGACGAGCCGCGAGGACGTTGCGACACAAGTCTTGTCAATCGCCGTGATCCTGCTCGGAACCACCGCGGCGGCATACACGTTTACCGGAATGATCCAGTTGACGCTTCAAGGTGAATTGGACGAAGCATTTGGGAGGCGACGCATGGAAAAAGAAATCTTGAAGCTAAACAATCACACCATCATTTGTGGATTCGGAAAAACGGGTCCTGTTCTGGCCGCCGATTTGGCCCGTCGAAATCGTAGCTTCGTGATCATCGAAATCGATCCCGCAAACTTTGAGCAAGCGATCGATCTTGGTTACACGGCGATCAATGAAGACGCCACCGATGAGGATGTCTTGCGAGAGGCTCGGATCGAAGACGCCAACTCCATCGTGGTCGCGCTGCCCACCGATGCCGAAAACGTGTTCATCACGCTATCCGCACGTAACCTTTGTCCGGCCATCCGGATCGTCGCCCAGGCCGAACAGGAAAGCAGCGCACGCAAACTACGGCAAGCCGGCGCGAATGAAGTCGTGATGGGGCATCAAATGGTGGCCGAATACATGTCGCGACTTGTCACTCGACCCACCGCGGCGCAGTTCTTCTCATCACTCACGCAGCCTGAGTTCCAAGACTTGATGTTGGACGAGTTGCTGATTCCTAGCGGAAGTGAACTGGCCAATCAATCCATTGCCGAATTACGAATTCGAGACCAACACGAACTGTTGGTGGTTGCCGTCAAGTCTTCGGAAGACGACCTGGACTTCAATCCCCCCGGTGATCGACAGTTTCGAGCGGGTGAAACCATGCTGGTGATGGGAAAGCAAGAAGCCGTCAGTGCATTTCAAAAGCACTATGCCCTTATCGAAACGGGTATGTAGGACGGGATCAGCAACTCGGCTGCGATGCGGATGGTCCGACAGCGGAGGTGACGGCGGCTAAGAGTCGTTCGGGGCGAATCGGCTTCGCTAAGATTTCCGCCGCTCCCAAGTCTCTCGCTCGGTTCAAGTCCGATTCTTTTCGCGACCCTGTGATGACGAGCACCGGCAAGCCCTCTGTCGTCGAGTCCGATCGGACGATCTCCAGTAACTCATTCCCGTTCATGCGCGGCATTGAAATATCGACGATCAGCAAATCGGGGGATTCGATATACACCCCGTCCATGGCGTCGATCGGATCGCTCATTCCAACGGTGTTCCAAAATCCGGCACGGTTCAGATGTGCCGTGATAATGTCAACCATGATTGGTTCGTCATCCACGACCAGAATTTTGCAATCATTTGGAGTCTTTGCATTTGCGCTCATGGTTGCCCCCTATAAAGCTGCACTGCGAAGTCACCGAAGCTTACATCGCTCGGTTGATGGGTCACAACGAATGTAGTGGCGGTTTTCCCTCTTCCGTAGGCGAGTTTCCAGCACGGTTGGCGGCCAAGATGCCGACAAGAACGAAGGAGGTCTGTAGACGTCCGGTGCGACAGTGGATGCAAAATTTGAAGGAACGCGTCGTCGGTAAGGGGTCCGAAGACCCACAACATGATGTGCGGCGAGTGCCTTCGGCGGTAACTTAGGCCAAATGGAATGGACTCCACCATGACGAGAAACTCGATCTTCAACCGCCTTCGACAGTGGTGTTGGGCCACAGGCGGGATTCTCGGTGTTTTCGCGACGAGCACGTTTTGCTTGGCAGACGGAACCATTCGCGACGGCATGGGGGCTCGCAGCATCGGTCGCGGAGGCACCAACCTTGCGTTTGCAGACAATGCGCATGTGATGTTGGACAACCCGGCCGGTTTGATTCGCAACTCGGCGGATGGCATCTTCGAGATCGGCGGTCACCTGATGATGACCGACCTGGAGTACAGCGATGCCGATAATCCGTCGGTCGGCGACATCGACAATCCGTTCCCGCTTGGCGAAATCGCCTTCGGTCGAAAGTTGAGCGATTCGGTGGCCGTCGGGTTTGGTGCCTTCTCCGTGGGCGGCTTCTCGGCTGAATACCTCATGAACGGTCCCGGGCCGGCCTTTGGTGGACGAGAACACTACAAATCGATGAGTGCGATGGCCCGGCTGTTGCCAACACTCTCTCTGCAGCTCACCGAGCGACTCTCCATGGGAGCGACGTTGGGTGCCGCCATCAACCACGTGGAACTCGAAGGACCGTACACCCTGCAGACGGCAGCGGGTCTTGCCGGCACCCCGACCCGTTTGGACCTTCAAGCAACCGGGATCGCTCCTAGCTGGTCCCTCGGCGGGCAGTACGCGTTATCCGAAGCGACAACGATCGGAGTTGCCTATCAACACGAAACGGAAATGACACTTGATGGTTCCACCTCGGTTACGATCCCCGGGGTTGGAACGGCGCGATACGACTCGACGCTCGCGGTCGCTTGGCCGCGTTCATTGGGGGTTGGGATCGCGCATCGTTTGACGCCGGAACGCACCCTGGGATTCGATGCCATCTGGTACGACTGGTCGAGGGCGCATGACCAATTCGACCTCAGTCTTCGGGATCCGAACAATCCGGTTTTCCAGGCCGTCGCGCCGACGCTCGAAGAAGCGTTCCCATTGAGTTGGCGTGATACCGTTTCACTGCGCGTCGGTATCCAACAAGAGCTCGATGGTGGTCGAGTTCTTCGAGCCGGTTACGTGTACCACCGAAATCCCATTCCCGCCGCGACACAAACCGTCTATATCCAGACGGCGATCGAGCACGCAATCTCGGTGGGGTATGGATGGCGGGCGGGTGATTGGGCCATCGACGCGGCGTACCAACTCCTACTTGCACCGGATTTGGATGTCGGTACCAATGATCTGTTGGGCGATGACTTCGACAATAGCACCGCATCGGTCACCGCACATCAAGTCTCGCTCAGCTTTCAGCGGGTCCGTCGTAGGTAGCCGGCCACTCGTCACCGCACTCATCGATCAGCTCGCCGATGTAGTTTTCAATTTCATTAAGTGACTGTTCGATACCGTGAATGTCTGATTCATGGGCGGCTTGTTCACAGCCCTTGGCAAGATCGGTTAGCTCGGCGAGGCCCACCGTGCCACCCGAGCCCTTGATCCAGTGGATGCTCTCGGCGACTTCGTTGAAGTTGGATTCGTGAAAGGCGTCTCGGATTTCTGGAAGTTTTGCCTGAACCCGCCCGGCCAAGTCGATTGCAAACTTGCGCAACCAATCGTCGGGCAGCTTCGCCGTTCGTTCGGAGTCATCGGTGATGCCACGAGATTCGCGTGACTCGTCAGCCCATTGCCGAATTCGTTTCAGCAGATCATCAAGGTCAATGGGTTTGGAGAGATAGTCACTGCAGCCGGCATCGCGGCACTTTTGATCATCACCGACCATGGAGTTCGCTGTCATCGCGATCACGGGCAAGTCGAATCCGGCAGCACGCAATTGGCGGGTGGCACTGTATCCGTCCAGGACCGGCATTTGCATGTCCATCAGCACGACTTCAAACTTGTGCTTGCGAATTGACCCATCCGCGTGAAGCAGCCGATCCAGTGCCTCCTGTCCGTTCTCAACGCACTCAACCATCGCACCGGAATTGAGTAGAAGACGGCGGATGAGGTGTCGATTGGTTTGTGCGTCATCAACAACCAGGACATGGATTCCCTTTAAGTCAATGTCGGCCCAGCTGGCGCGAGCGGCCGTTCCGAGCAGCGACTTGATTTCGCTCTCATCCAACAATCGGTCTCCCGGCAGGCAGGTTGCAGCCACGCGTACGGTGAAGCAGCTGCCTTTGCCGAACGTGCTGTTCACATCCAAGCCACCGCCGAGCGATTCGGCCAACCGCTTGCTGATGGATAATCCCAGTCCCGTTCCGCCGTACTTTCGCGTGGTCGATGTGTCTGCTTGGGCAAACGGATCGAAGATGCGTTCCAGCTGCTTCTCGGTCATTCCGATGCCGGTGTCTTCGATCTCGATCTGCAACTCACGGGGCAATCCACTGTGTGCATCGATGCTTGTCACCATTCGGATGCGAATTCCACCTTTGTCGGTGAACTTGATCGCGTTGCCAACCAAATTGGTCAGGATCTGCCGAAGCCGTGTCGGATCCGATGTGATCTTTTCTGGGATGCCGTTTTCGGCGTGCAGTGTGAGCGAGAGTCCTTTTTCGGCCGCCTTGCCGTGTAGCGAACGAATCACTTCGCCGACCACTCGAGCCGGCTCGCAGTCGATTTGTTCCACCTCAATCCGATCCGCTTCAATCTTCGAAAGGTCCAAGATGTCGTTCAATAGCTGAAGTAAGTGTGTGCCGTTTCCGTGGATCGTTTCCAAGTGCAGACGTTGCTCGTCTGGATCGGAAACAATGTCACGCAGCATCAGTTCGGTGTAACCGAGGACGGCGGTGATGGGGGTTCTGATTTCATGACTCATCCTCGCCAGGAAGTCACTTTTCGCAAGATTCGCTTTTTCGGCCGCATCCTTGGCTTCACTCAGACCTGCCTGAGCGGTTCGCAGTTTGTCAGCGGCCCGTTCAATTTCGTCGTTGCGTTGCTCCAGGGTCGCTGTTCTTTCGGCGACTTTGGCTTCCAGGGTGAGGTTCAGTTCCTTCAATTGCCGAAAACCATCTGCTTTTTCAAACGCCGCACCAGTGGCGCTCGTCAGATAGTGTGCGATTCGGATTTCATCGTCACCGACCATCCCCATCATGTACGAGTTGGCGACATACAGATAGGAAACCACTTTGTCTCGCACTTTGATGGGACAACAAAGGAATGAACCATAGTTTTGTTGCACATCGTGTGATGAGTTATCTTTCGCCGCGACACGTTCGTACTCTCGTGAGACGACCGAATCGGCGCGCCGGCACTCCTCAACCAATTCCGAATCGAAAGGGACGTCTGCGGGGACCGTGTGTTGGTTTTCGTCGCCAAAGTTTTCGATGACGAATACCCGGTCTCCCCGGAGTAGCCGCGACGCCGCTCCAATCACCTCGTCGCGAATCACGTTGAGATCGGTACTGATCGCGATTCGCCTTCCCGCTTCCAAGAGTGAGTCGAATCGATCAACGAGTGAAAGCGAGCTTCCCTGGTCGATGGCACCCACCTCCGCTTTCATCTGGTCACGAGAGTGCAGGGCCTGCTTCAATTCCACTTCATCGACGGTCCAGCCAAGTTCGCGTGCAATGTCAGCTCTGAGGATGACCGTTTCGTTCCACTCGAGTTTCGCGCCTTGATGTTTTGCGACGGCCAAAGCATGGTGAAAGAGGCGTTTGGCGCGTCGAGGATGGCCGGAGAGCGCCAGGCCTGCGGCGAGTTCACGATATGAATGGGGTAACTCGTTGGTGAATCGCTTGGCAACACGCAAGGCTTTTTGACTCGCCCTCCTTAATTCCTTTACGCGTTTACGTCGTTGCGCCGATGTTCGCGGCGGTGAAGTCTCCAGCTTTCGCCTCAGGGCCGTTGCGGCCCAGGCATAGCAAGGACTTACATAGGCGTTGACGACGCTCGCGTTCTCTGCGGTGCGGAGTGCCGCGTGGAATGAGTCCGAAGCGCCGTTGAAGTCGTCTCGATAGAAACGACAAACGCCTTCGGCAAGTTTGACATGGCAACGGCGCTGAGTGTCATTGACGTTGCGTTTGAGTTCGATTTGCAGCACGTCCCCGGGAAGATTGCCGAAGGATGCCCGGGCCCAGATGTCGATGATGTTTCCGGTGGCCTGAAAGTCACTTCGGCGAACGGCGGACCGGTAATTGGTCTTCGCATGCTCGAGGGCATCTTGCACGTTACCTTGGCGGAAAAGAGCGCCGGAATGTTGGTAGCGAGCAATATGCACTTCCCAGAAATCTCCAGTCCGTTCCAGAATGGAAATGGCTTCGCCTGACTCCCGAATGCACGCGTTAAAGTTGCTGTAGGAATAATACAGGATGCTGATAAAGTTTTTTGATTGCCCCTGCCCCCAAAGATCTTGTAGCGAGCGGCGAATCTCCAGGGATCGTTGTGCGTAGTGGACTCCCCGCTTGTAGAGCCCCAGCAATGTCATTCCAGGAGCGTGTTCACTGTAAAATCGAGCCAAAGATGCTCCACTGGCGTATCGCTCACAAAGATTCAGCCCCCTGAGATGTGCCCAAAGCGTGATGTATTTGTCTCGTGTATACCAATATCCCCTTGAGATGTTGCTATAGAGCCGAAGAATGAGCTCTTGTTTTGGTGGTAACGTCGTTTTCGAGTGCAGCGTTAATGAAGGAAACAACGTGTGCGCTGTTTGATTCAAAATTTCACGGCACAGTTTGATGCCTAGATCAATACGGTTGCGGCAGATGGGTTGCCCCAGACGTCGGAGTGCAGACTCGAAATGATTCACAGCGTCGGTCTTGTCGCCTCGCTTGAAGGCAAGTTCGCCACGTCGTGTAGCAACCAACGCTTCGTCCTCGGTGTCCTCCGCGGTTAGGGCGGAGGCGGTGAGCCACTGCTCAGCCGAATCGTATTCGCCGAGCAGCATAAGCACTTCGCTCATCATGGATTCGGCGCGGTGCCGTGTCGAACGATCCGCCAGGTGAAATGATCGATTTGCTATTTCGAGTTGCTGTCGAGCGTTGACCAACGAGAAACGAGCTCGCGCTTCGCTAGCAGCCTGCATTGCGTAGGGAAGTGCTTCGGCATGCATGCCCGCCGCATCGAAGTGATAAGCCAACGCGAATGCGTCGCGAGAGCCCGTCTGGACGAGGTATCGCCCCACTTCGCCATGCATTGCGTTGCGTCTTTGGTTCGAAAGACGCTCGAGAACCACCTCCCGGATTTTGTCATGCGAAAACGCGTAGGAACCGTCCGGCTTGCTCCATAGCATTCGCTGTCTTCGAATGGCAGTGAGCATCTCAAAGCTTGCCGATCGATCCAGTTTGGCAAGCTCCAGCACGGCATCCAATTGGAAATCGCTGCCGAGGATGGCTGCGACGGCGAGGAATTCTTGTGCATCGGTCGGCAAGTTATCCAGCCGCTCGGCAAGGACTTCCCCGGCATCAGAAGCCATTTGAAAATTTGTCAGACGATCTTCGTCCAGCACCCAGCGACCGGTTGCATTTCCCAAGACTTGCGATTCCACCATGCCTCGCAGCACCGCCGAAGCCATAAACGGGCTTCCCGCTGCATAGTCCTCCACTACCACGCAAGCGTCACTCGGCAGGTCGCCCGCCATCGACTGACAGAGCCGGTGGATGCTATTGGTGTCCAGTGGTCCTAACGTGAGATGGCAGTTGGGACGGACAGTATTCTTGATTCGATCAGCGCGTCCCTCCTCGGTACGAGAAGAGAGCAGCAGGAGTTGATAAGCCGACGCTTGTCGATTGACATGCTGAAGGATCCGAAGGGCCTGGTCGTCCATCCATTGGCAATTGTCGACGGTCAGCATCACGGGACAATCGTCGGTTCCCAGTTGCGTCAGCAGGTTGCTAAAAGCACTGACAATTCGACCCTGACCAAACTCGTCTGGACCAGCCAGTTGGCCGCTACCCCAACCAAAGACATCTGCCAGGGTGGGCATCGCGGTACTGACTTCCTCGCGATGCTTGGACATCACATCAATGAGACGCTCTCGCATCTTCGAATGCGTGCGGCAGTGGTTTGCGATCTGCCGGACAATCTGCATCCAGCACCCGTTCGGTTCACTCGTCGCATACGGAACCGAGTCACCGGAAAATACAAGGCTCCCGTGACGGGTTGCCAATCGAGTGATTTCCTGTGTCAGGCGAGACTTGCCCATCCCGGACGGGCTGGCAATCATAACGCGTCGGTAGTGTCCCTCGAGCGCTAAATCAAGGTTCTCGCGCAGACTCTGCAACTGAGACTCACGACCGACGAACGCGGGATCACTCAGCTCGTTGCGTCGGTCGGTGCTGCCGATGACAAAAGTGTCCTCGTTGCGGCCTTCCTGCAGTGCCTGGCGTATGGCATCGGCGTCATGAAGGACAGCGGAAGCAGACTGATAGCGTTCGCGAGGCTCTTTGTGCGTGAGACGTTCGATCAATTCGACGAACGGTGCAGGCGTTTCACTCGGCAGACAATCGGGATTGAGATCGAGTGTGGAGACCTGAAAGAGCACGTCGCCAAAGTCGTGTGCGTCGCACAGTGGCTTGCCGACGAGTGCGTAGTAGAGCACCAGACCCAAGGAGTAGAGATCGGAAACGGGGCCAATGTCGTGCTTGATGATCCCTGCCAGTTCGGGGGAGGCATACCGCACCGACTCAAGTCCCTTCGCCGTATCAACACGCAGCGAGCTGGCTTGCCAGACCAAACCATAGCCAGAGAGGATCGCACCCCGATCCGGGTGAATGATAATGTGAGACGGTCGCCAATCTCGATGAATGCAGCTACTCCCGTGAACTTGTACAAGCGCTACAAGAAGGTCGCATGCAAGTTCCAACGTCTGCGGAATTGAAAGCTTGCCTTTCGTTTCGATCCACTGATGGAGCGTGATGCCTTCATGGAATCGGTAAGCCAATCGAATTCGCTTGCCATCGACTTCGTGGTGTATTAACGAGTTGTAGTTCTGGCATTCAACCAATGAAAGTCGAACGGCTTCTTGCTCAAAGCGTGACTGCAGACCACGCGCGATTGCATCTACAGATAGCTCTTTGATTAATAGTTGTTCACTCACTGATGGGTGGTCTGATATCCAGCACTCCTCGCCGCTCACGTCGGTAACCCGACGGATTCGTTGCGCATCATCGAACGAGAAGTTGGAAAGTGACATCAAGATGAGTTCGAAGTTGGGAGTGTTTGATTAACTCAGTAGGAGGGTGGTTCCGTAAGAGCTTGCCAAACCATCATCAATCGTGAGGGCAAGTCCTCAAACACGTTTTTGTTTTCGTTTGCGCTATGGAAAACGATTGCCGATCGATCACACTGCAAGGGTTAATTAGTCCGTTCATTACATCTAACGGGGACTATCAATGGGGGTAATTCAAACCGCCCAACAGGTGAGCTGGGAGCAGGATTACGAACAACGTGTCAATCCAAAGCTGATGACATGCCTTGCACGTAAAGCGGTCCCAGTTCTCGACTGGACGAAGTGGGAGATCACCAAGGCCAGCCCCGGTTATTGTGAAACGTTATTACCACTTGCGGTGGAGTCTACGAATCAGCACGGTACACATCAGGCGGCAATGATTTCGCTTTCTGCGGATTACACCGGTGGAATGGCTTTGGCGACGCTACTCTCAGGAGTTCCGCTGACTGGAATCCACAGTGGGCGGACGGATGAGTCCGCCTCTCTTTGGTTGGTGTCGATGGAAGTTCGGTATGAACAGCCGAGTACGAGCCACCTTCGTGGAACCTGTCGCATTGAGACAAAGCTCGCTGAACGTATCCGAAAACGTTATTTCGCAGGCAAAGTGGTGCTCGCGACACTCACCGTCGAGTTTTGGTCGGAAGACAATGAGCGGATTGCGACTGGGAAGATGCGGTACTTTGCCCAAGCAACCAAGCTGCTGCTGGCGAATCAGGACGGCGAGCAATCGTCACTCGCAAAACTCAACTTGAAGACATCGGCCCGGATCATCGCCGGTCTACGTGCGATGAACGGGTCCGTCCGAAAACAGGGAACGGGTGGTCAGTACATCCGTGTTGATCGGCCACACGATCGTTTAGCAGCTTCCACCCATGGAATGCTTCAGGCCAAACGATTGCAATCCGTCCTACCTCAACTCGCGACACTCGTCGGGGCTCGTACAAACTATGGTGATGCGTTCATCCGGGCGCAGTCAGGTGTTGAGCAGATCGTCATGTTGGGCGCTGGCTTAGACATGAGGGCGTTTCGACTGGCCGAAGAGTTGGCCGGTGTGTCGATTTTTGAGCTCGACTTGCCAGTCATGTTGGAAGAGCGTCGACACGTAGAAGATCGGATGCGTTCGAAGCAGCCTCAACTCGTCAGCAACACAACGTCCCGCTACCAAGTTCCCGTCAATTTCCTGACCGATGATGTTGGTGATGTCCTTCATGATCATCCAGCATTTTCACAGACGGCGAAGACGCTTGTGATCTATGAGGGATGTTCGATGTATTTTGACGAAGCACAGAACGTCAAAGTGCTTCGTTCGATTCGTCGCCATCTGAAACATGCAGAGAGTCGTCTTTGGTTGGACTACGTGACTCCGTCGGTGATCGATGCCTCGATCGAAGACACCAACGTCCATGAGTTCGTTGAACGCATGGAGTTGATCGGCGAGAAGTTCGTCTTTGGACCGAAAGACCCGAAAGTGTTTCTCGAGCAGTGCGGCTTCGTTTGCGACGAAGTGCAATCCGCCGGTGACTTTCTTCGAGACAGCGATCCGACGCTGCAAGAATATCGATTCGTCGTCGCCGGTCGCGAAGTCAAATGGCTTGGCGAAGAGCGTGCCTAACGCTTCGTCCGGCAGATGGGTCATCTTTGACCCCGGACGAGGCTTGATCGTTCCGCAATGGCGGCGCTTCTCATCGATAGCGTGAAAAGCTTGGAACGGTGGCAATGTTCGAGCCAGACGTGACCGCAGGCAATGGCGATCCGAATGTGTTCGGCCGCAGATCATTGGTTCGCATCCCAGCCTGCATTGGAGACCGACGCGCGGGATCACTTGTGCGGGAGCCGACTTGGTTGCTGGCCACCGTGGTGACCGGACCGCGAGTGATGGGAGCACCGGCAACCAAGGGTCCATCGAGCGGCCGAAGTCGAGACGCGACCTTGGGATCGAGGTTGGAACGGTTGGTTTGGCGAGACGCCCCGGTGGCGACCAACCGATACTCGGTTCGTGCCTCATTGCGAACGAACCGGTGCGGCGTGTTGACCGTTCGATTCTCGGCCACCCATCGGTTGTCTAGGCTTGTTCGATTGACGACTTCGCTACGGGCTTCCCAACGCATCTCCGGAACTTGTCGATAAGCCACGGTTGGTATGCGAAACGGATTCCATCTTCCCTCCACATACGGCATCCACCGCATCTGAGTGACGGGCGTGTAGACCGTTCTCAGTTCGGGGCGAGTGACAGCGACCGTCTCGGGTCGATAGTAAGTCACCTGCTTCTGTTCTATTCGCTCTTCGACGACGGGCTGCATACGAGTGACTTTCTGATAAACATTTCCGGTCTCAGGGTCTTCTTGCAGTGGGCCGGTCTGGGCATGGGCTGGGCCGATGCTGAAAATGCTGGTGGCCGCCAGCACGACCGAACAGACGCCCAGGCGGGCGAGTCTGTGAGAGCAAGAGCGCTGCAGAGTCGATTCCGTTCGAACGTTCATGTTTCGCTACTCCCGACGAACGAGTCTCCACCGGAAAACCCGGACAGATCCCCATTCGATCTGAATGGTACCGTCAGAAAAGTGATTCGAGCGTCGGGCCGGCGTTTCGTGGACGCCGAGTCCGAGGCTCTCTCACACAAAATCGGTTGTCTCGTGCGACAACTCGAACAATACCCTCGTCACCCAATAAAAATCCGTTGTCTGAGATGATTCAACAAAGCTTGCTGAACCTGATTCAGTGCCCTCTTTCCGGGGAAAGACTCCACCTCGCGCAGCCAGAACTGATCGAGTCGTTGAACAAAAAAATTCGAGCCGGTGAAGTGCGAGACCACGCCGATCAACGGGTCGAAGATCCGATCGAAGGGGGGCTGGTCACCGAATCCGCTGAGCGTTTGTATCCCGTTCGCGGCGGGATCCCTGCGTTGTTGGTCGACCAATCGATTCGAATCGGCGGCTGACTACTCTGCTAGCAATTCCTTGGAGGTGCTAATCAGCAGCTTGGTGTCCACTTCTTTGAGTTGCCCGTCGAGTGCTTGCAATTGAGACCACGCGTCTTCGCGATACTCGGGCTGGGTGGACGAATGAATCAAGCGATACAAAGCCAGGCCGGCTCGTGCGGCGGGGTCTTCGGGGTCCAATTGGAACGAAGCGATGCGTTCCATGAACCGTGGCGGCAGGGCATCGGCGGGGTAGGTGTGCGAGCGTTTGTTGAACTGAATGGTGATCGATTCCGAATCGACTTCGACGACGATCACTCGCAAGCCTTCGACGACTTCGAAGTCATTGCCAACGGTCAACGATGCTAAACCGCGTACGATTGCACCTTGGTAGTAAGACGCTAGGTCCGCGATGTCATAAAGGGCAGAGGCTCGCTTAAATTGATCCGGCTGCAAGTCGAGTTTCAACAGCGCGCTGGCAGCCGGCTTCATTTGCGCCCAATCGCCCGATTTGATTAGCCGCTCGACGTTTTCGAATTGCTCGGCGGTTTCCATTTGTGTGGCGGCCATTTCCATGGCAGCCGGATCGGACATCGGTTGGCCCGAGTCATCGGTCGTTTTCTCAGCGACATCGCCGAATGGGTCTTCCATTCCCGTCGCGGGCATCGCCGGTTGCGTCATCGTATTTGCCGTATCACCCGGCATTTTTTCCAAGTCACCCGGCATCTCGGACGAGTCGTCATCGGATGCTCCGCTGTCCATGGATGACCCCATGGCGGGCGGTCCATCTTTTGGCTGAAATTCAAAACCGCCTGGTGGTGAGAGTGAGTTCTTGCGTTTTCGGTCGGCAGATGTCTGGGGCGTCGCGTCACCCATCGCGGATGCAGGCATGATTCCATCGCCACGTGGACGAGGCATCGGCTTGGCCGATCGAGACGCATTCGAGTCGTTCGTGGAAGTTTCCGCGATCTCCCCATCGGGTGTTAGCGCGATTCGATCTCCCTTGGTGATTCGATGAAGCAGAAATGCGATCGATCCAAGCATGAGGATCACGATCGCACCAAAAACGAAGACGCTCGCTTTGTTCTTCTTGCGTCGCTTGATTGACTTGGCGGGCGGAGACCAATCAAGACCCGCCGCCGATGGACGATCGGTCGTTACGTCAGGTTCGGTTGCTGGCGACGCGACGGCAACCGGCGGCGTGGCGGCGACCGGCGGCATTCCCAGGTTGCTCGTTGATGGTTGGGAGTTGCCGGTTTCCCGGGTCAATCCCAAAACATCTGCGGCCGATGCGGAGGTAGGCTGACTTGCCGGCGAACTGCTGCCACTGAGTGGGCTGGCTGCGAGTGGATTGCCACCGGGAAGCAGCCCTGCCAGGGGATCCGCGGAGGCATCACTCTGGAGGATGTCGTTGGATGGCGAAGACGCCTGAGCGAGTTTGCGATCGAGTTTGGCCTTCTGTTGCGAGTCCTCCAATACCGCGCGAGCAGCCGTCACCATTCGTGCGGCTTGTTGCCAGGTGTTTGGTGGACTGATCTCTCGACGCTTTTTCAGTGAATCGCAGGTGTCACGTATGGTCGCTTGGATCTCGTTGTCTGGTTCACTGCCCTGCAATCCAAAGACTTGATAGGCGTTCGGTTTCTTCTCCGCGGGATCGAGTGGCAGCAGGTCGTGAAGCGTTTCAATCTGCATGGCATCAACTCAGGGGCGCGGCCGTGAGACGGGAGAGGCGGTGGGCGATTACTTGTCGTGACGGGTGAGTGGAGGCGGAGTCGTCACCCAATGGGTAGCCACTCGCGACGCGGTTCCGGCGTCTGGTCGCCATTGCTGATTTCGAAGGGATCTTCTGTACAGTGTAGCTCGCCAGAATCGGGCCATCGGGGCGACGACGCACCATTGGAACGGATTGGACGTTGCGATGGACCCAGCACTGAGACGACCGAAGGCTCAGTTTGTTAGATACGCCCTGGGAAAAATCGCGGAAAAACAATCATCGAGGGAAATTGGCGGGCGGTACGCTCGTGTAGAGCGTCATCATGCCGGCGGCATCATCGACGCGTTTTTGATCGTCGCGGGTCAGTTTTTTTGCGAAGGTGTAGCGAGTCACATAGCGTCGCTTTTGCCCCTCGGCGTCAATCTGGAGCTCGATCTCGCCTGGAATCAGACCGTCATCGCTGATTTGACTGCCCAACGCCATCCTTGCAAACGGTGGCGAGCCCAGCCGCCGATAGAGATTGACCCTTGCGACCCACTCGTTGAATTCGGCAAAGCGGGCCGCGTGATCCGAGGCCAGTGGTTTGGAAACGGTCGATGTGTATTTCTTGCCAGTGAAGGCGACTTCATAATGTGAATTTCCATCCTCTCCCGCGATGACTTGAACGGGGACTCCGACGCCAAGTTCTTTGCCGCGTTTTTCCTTCACCAAGTAGGCTCGCATGCGACCGGTGGCTTCGACGAGTTCCAGGTGGGGAATCACGGAGCGAACGTTTTGCTTTCGGGAAAGCATGGTGACATGACCGCCGACCGGATCGACCACCGTCACGTCGTTGGGTGCCAGCATCGCGAAGTCGTAGGCTTTGTTTGCATAGAAAATCACCACGCGGCGGTCGAAGACTTTCTCCGAACCATCGGAAAGAATCTCTGCGATTTCAACGGCGACGCGAAAGTCGCCTCCTTCCGGTGCGGCTTGCTCGGCGAACACGGACGAAGTCTCCGAGGCAGCAAAGAGGATGGCGAAAGCGCAAAATCGACCGAGCGACGAACGGATCATGCTGGCGACCTGGGTAGGATAGGGCTTGAGACGTTTGCGATCTGGACAAGTGTCAGCCGCGGAGCGTAGAACAGGTCCGCCGCACCCGTCCAGATCAACTCATCATCTCCACGACCCTCCCAACCTCCCCCTCTCAACTAACTCACTGAGCAGACCGCTCCCATGCGACGAACGTTGTTCTTGATCCCGCACGAAATCGGACCGTTGACGGTCTTTGGTTTCGGTTGGATTTTTGGGTTGTTGGTGATCGCATTGATCATTCGACTCGCCATCGCTGCGCGTGCACGTTCGGTTTTGGGCGACGAGGCTCCGTCCATTCCGGCAGTGCTCGCATCCGAGTTCGTCTTCTGGGGGATGGCGACGTTTGCCATCTTCGCGATGCCGAAAGCGGAACTCTTGAACGCTTACGGAGAACCTTTGGGGGTGGCGGTTCGCGGTTACGGGGTCTTCCTTCTTCTCGGCGTTTCGAGCGCAATCGGCTTGGCGGCCTTCCGTGCGACGCGTACCAAGAGTCTGACCCAGGAACACATCTACTCGCTTGCGCCCTGGATCATTGCGAGCGGTTTGATCGGGGCTCGCTTGTTCTACGTGATTCAGTATCGCGATGACTTTGTTGGAGCCTCAGCGGGAGAGACGTTGCGCAATGTCTTGGCATTTACCCAAGGCGGTTTGGTGGTTTACGGATCGATCATTGGAGGCACGATCGGCTTTGCGATCTTCTGCTATCGAAATCGTCTTTCCGCCCTCGAACTTGGGGACGTCGTCATTCCGGCGGTTTTCCTGGGGATTTGTTTGGGGAGGATCGGGTGTCTGATGAATGGATGCTGTTACGGCGGCCGCTGTGAGGAAGGATGGACCGCCGTCCGATTCCCACCGATCAACGAGGTTTATCAAGAGCAACTTCGAAGTGGCGAACTCTTGGGGCTGGAGGTCAATCAACCCGATGGCGTCATCTTGAGCGTTCAGCCGGACAGCGTGGGCGAATCACGTGGTGTTCAGCCCGGCGAAATTTACGAAGGGGGGCGATTAGATCCGCGCCCTTTGGAGACCGCTGATCCGGACGTGCCGCGAGGTGACGTCGAACTGGGTTGGGTGGCGAGCGTTTCAGGACGTCCAATCACTTTCGAACCCGACCAGTTGCCAGACCGGGCACTGCCCGTCCGTGCCGCGCAGCTGATCAGCAGCGTGACCGCCCTGGTCCTCTGTCTCTCACTTTGTGTGCTCAGCCGTTTTGTTTCGCGAGCTGGAATTTTGATGTTGATCGGTTTTGCCGCCTATGCGGTGATTCGGTTTATTCTAGAGATGATCCGGGTTGATGAGGCGGGTCAGTTCAATACGTCGTTATCGATCTCGCAGTGGGTGAGCGTCGTGGTGTTGTCGGCCTCGATCGTCGGACTGTTTTGGATTGGGCGGCAACCCGTAAAACCAAATGAGTAGCGTGTTTTGATTCGTTTCGGGCTGACACTGATCGAGTTGGTGGTCGCGCTAGTGTTGTCGTCACTTTTGATGGCGGCGCTTTTGAGGATCACAACCGACGTCGCACGCGAAACGCGGCAGCTGAAACGAGAACGCACCGACTGGGTTGCAGCGGAGCTTTTGGAACAACGCCTTCGCGCGGATTTGCTGAACGCACGAGGCGTGCAGGCTACGCCCCGGTCACTGGTACTTGCGGGGTTTGTCTCACCACAGATGATCCCGGGCAATGTGACCTATGAGTGTCTTTCCAAGGGCAAGGATTCGGTCTTGGTGCGCAAAGTGGGGAACCAATCGGAGCTGTGCTGGATTGGTTGTTCGGGCATTCAATACGAAGCACTCGACGAGATTGATTCGGAAACCCCCGTTTCCTCGGCGTCTGGTGGATTGCGACCGCTACCCACGGTGATGCGCATCCGATTGCTCGATGAACTGGGTCGTGTCTTTGTCTCCGCGAGAGTACAGCACCATGCGTCGTGACATTCCTCGGGGATACGTGTTGTTGGCGGTGTTGGCGGCGATGGTGCTGATGGTGACTGTCCTGGCCAGTTTGGCGAACCTGAGTCTCCGCCGGTCCTTGGCGGCGGCGGACGCCCAAGTGGCACTCCAGCAGCGGATCGGCACTCTCTCGCTTGAACGGACCGTGTTCGGCAGATCGATGCAGGTCTTTGACACGATCGAAAAAGAACTGCCGACGGGAGTTCCTTTTCCAAGCGTCTTGCGGACCGCGGTCACGTTTGGCGGCGTGACTTATGACGTCGTCTTGGCCGACGAAGACGCCAAGATGAATTTGAATGCGATTTACCACGCTGCGGGGCCGGCACGTTGCCAGTCGGCTTTGACGCAGATGGTCGGACCCTCCGGAACGATGGCGATTCGATTGTTGCCCGCCGTTAGGCCGTCCGGGTTCCTTGTTCCCGCGCCCGCGGATGAATCGGAGGAGGAGACTCCTGCACCGACGCGGCTCCCCGCATTCCGATCTTGGGGCGAGGTGTTTGATTTATCACGGCTGACAAGCAACGCCGGTAACGACGCGGTCCTGCCAATTCTGACCCAACGACTGACTTGTTGGGGAGCAGAGGCGGTGAATATCCGCCGGGCGGCCGACAGTGTGATTGAATCGGCGGCCGGGTGCGTTTTGTCG
Source organism: Planctomycetota bacterium (assembly GCA_039821235.1). GTDB lineage: Bacteria > Planctomycetota > Planctomycetia > Pirellulales > Pirellulaceae > Stieleria. Next base: position 17,536 of record JBCBOO010000002.1, on the reverse strand, counting down.
GCTGCTGGCGCCAAACGATTGGTGAGCCGATATCGAGAGAGTCCGACAATGGGGTTGGCACTGTTGATTCAACGCGAAGCGAAAACGGACAAGGAACGTCAACAACTGCGTACATTGGTTTCCGAAACGAGCTCGCACTTTTCTCTTTGGATCGATGCCTCCGCTGTCGGTCGTCGAAGCCACCGGATATTCTCGGTTTGGCAAACCACCGAGGACGGAACAACCCTCAACGAACGATTCGCCTACTAAGAAACTCCAAAATCAATCGCTTTTGGAATCGCCTTGCCGTCACAGATGTTGGGAACTCGAACACAGGTTTCACGCATGTCAAAACAAAGCAAAAACCGCTTGACCGTCCGCGGCGTGATGAAGAAAGGGCGCGTCGAGCTTTTGGATGATGTCGAAATAGCAAACGGCACGCTTCTTGATATTGTTGTCGTCGAAACTCCGGAAGAATCGCGACTGAAGACGGCCAAAAAGAAAAGAGAGGTTTCGCCGAAACCACTACGATTTTGTTTCGTTGGAAAAAAACAGCTGACCGACGATCCTTTGCTATTTCTTAAGCGGATGTCAAACAGCACCGTCTCCAATGTGCAATTTGAAAATTACCGCGCGACGTGTCACGTTATCCCCAGTGATTTGCAGTGCGCGCTGGCAACGTACATGCTCGGGCTAAGGCCACCCTCCGAGAAAGTCGCCAAAGCTTTTCGCGCCGCCATACGCCAGCGCACCCGATTCGAATTCAATCCCAACACAAGGAAGGCACAGAAGCTGGTCGACGAAATCAGAGAAAAACTTGATCAGGTCGAAGAGGACTCCGAAGACGCGATCGGTCTATGGCACTCAGCGATCCATCCGATTACTGCCGACGCCAAAACGATCAACCAAACGTTGAAAGAACTCTTTGTGTTTGGCCCTCAGTTAGCCGTTTGGGCGGCCGAACAAAAAAAATCGGTCGGTGCCACGGAGGCCGGGAAGATAGAACGGGCATCGAAAGAAAAAATGACAAGGGACCTCCAAGTCATGGTTCTTGATCAGTTGAAAAAGGCGGCGATTCGCAGTCGGCGAAAAAACAGCGGTACATCGGAGACGGACAAACTGGTTCGGAAAGAACTTTCTGAGATCGCCAAACGACTGGATGAAGCGAAACCAATCAAGTAGCTTACGAGGTTGCCATTGAAAACCGGAATCTGATTTCCTGCGAACTCTCGGCGTCAAAAAAACACCAAATGGATCGGGCGACTTGCTCAGTTGCTTTCAAGGCTGCGTTGGGAATTTCTCCGACCGTGGTGATGAATTCGGCATCGGTGACGAGGCGTAAATAGGCTTCATGGACAAGCGCTGTCGCGTTCATTGAATGCTGGTTCAGTTCGCGATCAAGCTTGGCTGCGGCTAGTCTCCGTAATTCGTCATACACCAGCGGTAATAGCTGCGCCGCCGCGGCAGGGTCGCCTTGCTCAATGAGGTGTATGATATGGGTGACGTCCGACATACTCGCACCACAATTGTCTTGTTGGGAGTGCAATGGAAACTGTGGAGGGCTTCCATCTTGGAAAATATCGTTCGGTTGGGTTGAATGGCCTGATGCGTGTGGAGTTCAGGCAGTCCCTGGAGTAGATGCCGACTTGTCAGTCAAGACAACGATTTATTTAGAATTTTTTCTGAAGCGATATCGGCACGGCCAGAAATCTACGGGGAGATGACTTTTGGAAGACAAGACGCGACTGTCGATTGATGCGATCGTGGAGTCCTATACGGAAGCATGGAAAAGTGGAACGGCAGTGACGATTGTCGATTTCCTTCAGCGTCGCGGTTCAAACGACCAAGGATGCCTGGAATCGCTCGTTCTCGCGGACGCGAGACTTCGGGTTGACGCGGGCGAACGGGTTTCCGCAGACGTTTACCTACGACAGTGGCCGGAACTCGCGGGCACCCGCTGTATCGAACAAGTGCTGCAGTTGGCGTCGAGCGATCACACGTCCTCGGGATCATCGGGAATGACGTCGGATCGGAACGGCGTCGACGAATATGAAGCGGGTGATCGAATCTCACAGTACGAGATCATTCGATCCGTCGGACGAGGAACTCATGGCTGTGTCTATTTAGCATTGGATCTCACCCTGCGGCGTCACGTTGCTCTCAAAGTGTCTGCCGCATCCGGTGTCGAAGGGGAGGCGCTTGCTCGGCTCGACCATCCCAATGTTGTTCGCGTATTCGCTGAACAGACCATCGACGGGCGCAAGCTGTTGGCAATGCAATTCATTCCGGGATGCACCCTGGCGGAGTTACTTGGTGAGCGACCGTTTGAGCGACCAGATGATTGGGGTCGTCATCGCGTTTGTCGATGGATTGAAGATCAGATCCCGCCGGGAGACAAAAAGACACGAGCGGAAGCGATGGATGGCGAACATGCCGCGCAAGCCGATCGGTATCACTCGCTCGTCGTTCGTTGGGCTGTCCAGCTCGCTTGGGCACTGAAGCATGCTCATCTACGTGGGGTGCTCCATCGTGACATCAAGCCCAGCAACGTGATGATGGATGGTCAAGCACGGCCGATGCTGACGGATTTCAATGTCGCGCGACTCGAGACCGGATTGGATGCGACTGAATTCGGGGGGACCTTGGCATACATGGCACCGGAACACTTGCGTGCCTACCAATCGGTCTCCGAGGACTTGTCCGGTGCAGTGGATGCTCGATCAGATGTTTACTCTCTCGGGATTTTGTTGCTCGAACTACTTTCTGGCCACAAGACCTGGGGCGGGCTTCCCGCGGAGGGTGAGCGACTTGTTCCCGCCTTGCTGGCTCAGCGTCTTGGCGGAATTCCCGATGCGTTCGCACGTGGCATTCGACCGCGATCCCTTCGCGTTGTATTGAGCATGTGCCTCGCTGCCGAGCCCGATCGTCGCTATCAATCAGCGGGTGACTTGGCGGTTGATTTGCAGGCTTGGCTTGAGGGACGCCCGCTGGTTCATGCCGCCGGCAGCAGTCTGTCGAGCAGAGTCATCGGTTTTGCTCGTCGACATCCGAAATCTTCCGTTGTGGCGGTTGTCTTGATCGCCGCTTTCATTGGCGGCTTACTTTCGGCGAGTTCGCTTTCGCAGGCGCGGGTCGAGTCCAGCTGGGAGAATATCGAACGTGCCAAAACCGCGTTGCGTGTGGGTGACACGACTACCGCGAGCACGTTGATTGGCGAAACGCGTGAGATGATTCGTGAACCGACTTTTGTATTACGAAAGTCCAGCCGTTTAGAAATCACTTCTCAACTTGAATTGATCGAGGGAGAAATCCGCAGGTCGCAGTTCGATACGCGCGCCGATGCGGTCCGTTTGATGTTCGCATCATCGAGTCCCGACGAGACGTTGAATGCTTCAAAGCGGCTCCTCGAACAATTTGGAGTGAATGGGTCGGACGACTGGGAAGCCGACTCGCCGTTCGCCGAGCTGGATGAATCATCGCAGCAAATCATTTCGGAGGGAATCACAGAAATCATGCTCATGACACTCTTGCGGATGCAGGATGCGGGGAGACAGACTGATATAGCCCGCCTCGTCAACCGGCTGCCGCGTCACCATCGCCGTTTACCCGTGTTTCGCTCCGCGTTCGGGGATCGATCCGTGACAAACGAGGGCACGAAGGAGAGTCGCGACTCATTTGAGGCACATCTGCAGGGTCTCGTCGCGTTTCATCAAAAGCGATTCGATGATGCGCAGGTTTGGTTTCAGCGGAGTGCTTCCTGGCGTGACGAGAATAATCGCTCCAGGTTCTGGACCGCTTTTTGGCACGCTCGTGCCTGCGAGAAAGTCGATCGGACCGGGCAGGCGATTGCACTCTACGGAGTTTGCATCGGACAGCGTCCAGGCTTCACTTGGCCACGATACAACTTGGCTCGGTTGTTTGCCGAAGACGGCCAATTGAAGGCGGCGATGCACTACATCGACTCAGTGATTCGGCTCGATCAAGAGTTTGCACCCGCCTATGTGCTGAAGTCCGCGATTCTGGTCAAGCAAGAACGATATCAAGATGCACTTCTTGCATGCCAGGAAGCCGTTCGTTATGCGGATGCGTCAGTGGACTTGTACAAGAATCGAGCCGCTGCTCACGCCGGGCTTCAACAGTTTCAGCGAGCATACGAAGATCTCCTCCATGTGGATCAAATCGCACCGGGCGATAAACAAGTGGAGTCGGATCTTGCACGAATCAGGGGATTGATCGGCACGAGGAGCGATCGCCGATAGATCAGCCCCAGCATGCTCGGTTCGGAATGTCGTGTCGCACAGTTTCGTCAAAAACATCCACCTCCTGCGAGTCCGCTATCTCGGCCACATGACTTTCACGACGTTCCGAACGGATGACATGTCCGGCGACGATCGTTGCCGCCGTAAGCAGTGTCATCCCAGCCAAGTAGCGGGCGCGTGCGTCGGTGATCAGTCCGCCTGATTGAACGAACGAATCAAATTCAAAATCATCGATCCCGGGTAAGTTCGCGAAATCACCCAGGGGTTCACCCAGGCTCACGTGCAATTCGAAAAGCGCGCGAGCCAACGTCTCGACACCCGTCGGGTTCTTGTCACCGACCCAGGAGTCAATCGGAAAGCTCATTCGTTGCAGTGTCAACGCTGGCGTTTGGCTGTCATCGTTGTCTTCTTGGGCCGTCCTTGGCTCACCACGAAGTAGCTGGATCAACGGCGAGATTTCCTCTGGGATGTTGTCCGGTGCCGGCGTGTCGATCCTGCGAGCTTCGAATTCTTGATCTTGCGGCGTGACAGTCATTCTGTGTGGAAGTGGATTGATGTCGTGAATCAAGGACTCTAGAGAATCAGCTCCAAATTGCGTCACTTGTTCTCGGATCGCGTCAGCATGCTTCGTTGCCGTGGCTGGGCTCGTCCCTTGATTCATCGGGATAACCGCGCCAAGTATTTCGGTAAGAGAGAAGAGTTCGCGAAGGCCATCAATCAGCTGAGCCTGCTGAGATTGCGAAAAAACGACCGAGGGTTCGAAGGACGGATTGGCACCAAGCGCGGCGAGCTGCGAAAAGCCTCGAAAGCGATCTGCGAATGAAACCGGGACTGAAATTTCACCGTTCGGCGAAGTCCGTGATTCGACGGTCGTTTGAATCACCGGTGGAAAACTAATCGTTTCATCCCCGATTCTTGCGATAACGGAATCAATGCTCGCCGGCGTGAGTCTCTCGACCGTGTCCGCCACTTCGACTCGAATCCGTTGAGACAAGATTTCAGCCGTTGCGTCACTTACACCGGGACCGACTGGAACAGGTGAACCGATCGCGGCGACCCACGAACTACGGTTGTTGATGTTCACTTCGGCCCACGAAGTATTGATCGACACATCTGCGGAGAGCATTCGTCGCGTTTCAAGTTCTTCCAAGCGAAGCAAGCTGATTGGCGTCATTCTATTTAGTCCTTGTTAACTCACCGTATTGCTTCAGTTTGTTGTAAAGCGAGGTACGTGGAATTCTCAATATTTCGCACGCTTTGGATTTGTTTCCACTCGTGATCTGCAGGATTTTCTCGATATGTTGTTTTTCGACTTCCGCCAGCGACTGTTGAACTTCAGATGCCTCGGAATCCGCAACGGTTCCTCGCAAACCGAGATCGTTGGGCATGATTTCACTGTCCCCGCACAAGACGATGGCTCGTTCAATGGCGTTTCGAAGTTCGCGGACGTTACCGGGCCACGAGTAGCTCATCAGTTGATCGATCGCTGCACCGGAAAAAACGCGTTGTGACACGCCCATTTCCACCGTCAGCTTTTCAAGAAAGTGGTTCGCCAGGGTAATGACGTCATCGGCTCTTTCGCGCAGCGGTGGCATGTGAAGTTCCACGACACGGAGTCGGTACCAAAGGTCTTCGCGGAAGAGTTTTTGGCGAACCATTTCATCCAAGTTTCGGTTGGTTGCCGCAACGATGCGGACATCGGATTGAATCGATTCGCTGCCCCCCAGCCGTTGAAATGGCATGCCCTCGAGCAGGCGAAGAAGTTTAGCCTGACAACCCGGTGACATCTCTCCGACTTCGTCCAAGAAGATCGTTCCCCCGTTGGCCCGTTCGAACTGTCCGAGTCTTCTGCTGCTGGCGCCCGTAAACGCACCTTTTTCGTGTCCAAACAGTTCGCTTTCGAGGAGCGATTCACTGAATGCGGCACAGTTGACGGCGACAAACGGTCCGGAACTTCGACCGCTGAGTTCGTGGACCAGATTGGATGCGACTTCTTTACCGGTACCGCTCTCTCCTAAAATCAGTGTCGTAACGTCGGTCGCTCCCACCTTTGCCAGTTGCGAACGAAGTTCACGAATGGCCGGGCAATCCCCCAGCAGACGCGCGGCCGATTGCTTTAGTTGCCCCCGAAGCTGTTCGTTGGCATTTTCGATACGGCGAAACTGTTCAAGCCACTCAATCGCCATTCCGAGTTGCTGAGCTACCGAAAGAACAAACTCCAGGTCCGCGAGGTCGAAGCTGGATTCGTCTGCGGCCTGAAAGAACTCGATCGCACCCCGGGCGTCCTTGCGTCCAGGGATGGGAACACCAATGACGGTACCACGTTCGACCGTGTCGTCGGGGCTGGACCATGAAACGTTTTCATTCACATCAATCAAGACAGCTTCGTCTCGTTCGATGACCCAGTTCGACAAGACATTTGCCGACTCGTCGTTGGGCTGTACTTCGCCGGACACAAATGTACGAAGTCGTCCATTTTGACCCCGAATCGACGCTTTTCCGGCAGATGCCGAGATGACTTCCGAGGATGAACGCAGCGCGTAGCGACAGAGCGTTTCGACGTCTTTCACTCGATACATTTCGCGCGAAAGACGATAGAGGAAGCTCAGTTTTCGAATCGGGCCCGAGGTCGAGTCGGCGCCGATTGGGTCATCCGCAATGCGATTCTTTTCCTCTCCAAAGATTCGTCTGACCCGCGTATTATCGTTTAAATGAGCCGGCTTCAGCGGTGCGTTCTTTGCTTGGTCACGCGAAAAGACAAGCATGAACTCACCGACGCGGACCAAATCTCCCGAGCGAAGCACGCAGTGATCGACCGGCCTTGAATTCACGTAGGTGTGGTTGAGGCTCCCTTGGTCGTCGATTCGCCAACTGCCGTTCACACACTCAATGATCGCGTGAACTCGCGACACCGACTCGTCCTTGAGTTGTAGATCGCAGGCCGGATCACGTCCGATCTTTTGTGGCCCAAGGGGGTCCAGCGGAAACGTCGTGCCTGGAGAGGCGCCGTTTAAAAAGATCAGGCAGAACAAGACGAAACCGCACGAGTAACGAAGGTCTTGAAGATCGCATGAGCGCCCATATGTTTGCGCTCCAGTGCTGGCGAAGTGTTCGCATCTGGACGGTCATCGTAGTTTGGGGTTCACATCGATGTCAATCTTGTTTTTTCAATGTCTTTGCCTGAAAGGGTTTAGGGCTCGAAAGTCGGCATGGTTTTCCGCACTGCGGACAGTCTCGCTGGCCATGAATCTTTCGGCCTGTTCGCTGCACGGTCTGATCAAATTCGGTGGCGGTCGCCGACTCCGAGAATGGCGCTTGCTTCGTGAAAGTCCGAGCCGGTACGCTGCTTTTAAGATCTCCCGCGGCGCTTCCCGCATAGATGGACCAAGTGAGAGACGATTTGGGGGGTGAGAATGGTGCGTTCATCGCCAAACGAACCCCCAGGTTTTGTGGTCTGCGGGGCTTTCGAGTTCGAGTTCCTCCAACGATCCTCTCTGTATCGCAGGCTCGAAACATCGAGGCGATTTGTTCCGTCTTACCCGGTTGGATGATGGACCTGAATACCCAACGACGATTGTTGCACTTGCTCACGGCTGCCTTTTTGGTGGTTGCGGTCGCCGGTGTCGTTTGGGCAACCAGTGATCTGGGGTCGCCGGTAGGGGCGACGACGCAAAGTGTCGCCAGTGAACGTTCGCAGGTTTCGAAAAACACCCGCCAAGACCGCGAGGTTGCGCCTTCGATCGATGATGCCATCTTGGGACTCGAGTTGCAGAAGACGCTCTACGATCCACCACCTCCTCCACCGCCGCGTCAGGAACCCAAGCCGAAGGCCAAACCGAAGCCGGTGGTCAATCGCCCGCCGGCTCGCAAGCCGAAGCCGAAGTTGAACTGGACGCTTGTGGGGACGCTGATCGGGTTGGATGAGCCGATCGCGATCCTTGCCGATCCGAGTGGGACAACGCACGTTCATGGGCTTGGTGACACAGTTGAACTTGAGACCTCATCCGCGGCACTCAAAGAAATCACGGCGGAGACAGTCACGTTCGAAATCGATGGCGCGTCGGTCTTGCTCTCGCTGGATCGATCGTTTCAGCCCAAGCCCGGTTCGTCGAATTCACCGCGCAACGGGCGGAGACGAAATCGATGAGCGCGGATCGGGTGACGGGAGGAGGCTTGATCGAACAGACGCTCTCCGGGTGGCGGATTCACTGTGGCGATCAGACGAGAGAACTCTCCGCTTCGATCGATCAAGCCGATTTAGTCGACACATTCACCGAACAATTGCGGGCGAGTGGTGAGCCGCCACGATGCGTGCTCGCACTCGCGGCACCGGAATGTTTTTACACAACGTTTGGTTCCAACGACGCCGCGATCGGGAAGGATCGAACCGCAACGTTGTACGAGTTGGAAAGGCATTTTCCCCTCGATGCCGAAGGCATGGTGGTCGATTTTTGGAAGTCGCCAGTCGATCTACCAGACGGGTCAGGCAATCTCATTTGCGCCGTCGCGGTGGATCAGCAACGGATGCAAGCTTTGGTCGATGCGGTGGAAGACAGCCACATTGAACTCGTTGCGATCGTTCCCAAAGATTTCATGATCGCCCAGGCGTTGTCGAACGCCGATGGGAGCCCACCACGGTTAGACCTGCTGCTAGGGAAGGATTCCACCTGGGACTACTTGGAAATCCGCCAAGGTGCCTTGGTGACATGGAAGCACTGGAGCGAGGCGGGGGACCGACTTGGCCAGCAGTTGCGACTCATTCGATCAGAGCATCTGAAAGATCAGTCATCGAGCGATCCTCCCCTTCATGTTGTTTCCGAAGATGAATCTGCTGAGACGAGGGATGCGATTGAGTCGACCGGAAAGACTCAGTGGCATACCGAATCTCAGACAGGGCTTTTGATTCAGTCGGCCAACCGTGTGCTTGCGGGGCGTTGGGGCAGCTTGGTCAATCTGCGCCGCGGCGCGTTTGCTCCGCGTGATCCGTTGATTGCGGTTGCCAAACCCCTTCGGAGGCTCACGTTGGCGGCGAGTCTCTGCGCGGCGGTTCTATTGGCTGCCTCTTGGTTTCGTACATCGAAGATTGAAACGGCCGTCCAGACGGTTCTGGAGGAACAACGCAGCGCGTTCCGGGACGCTTTTCCAGATCGTCGTGTTCCACCTCTTTTATTACGTTCGGTGCGGACGGAGCATCGCCGAACGCTGGGTTCACGTGGACGAGGCACTGTGGTGGATTTGCCGACGCCTGCGACGGCGGTCATGGCAGATCTGCTTCATGGGCTGGCAAACGCTCGTCAACAGGGTGCACGATTTCGACTCCTCGATTGTGCGATCGAGGATGGAGAGTGCTCCGTTACCCTTCGGACGCGAGAGGCCGGCCAGATTGGTGTGATCGCAAAGTCGTTGGAGGGAGCCGGTTTCCGAGTCGGACCGCCAGCAACGCAGCAAATTCCGTCCAGCCGAGACGAGCCGGTGTTGACCTTTCAGTCGACGCTCTCGATCAAGTGGACCGGGCAGCCCGAGGGCTCCCGCGATGCGTCGTCTTCGGGAGACTCGACATGAACGCAGCGACCAGACGATTGATCATTGGTGTCGGGGTCTTGGTGCTGATGGTGTATGCCGCCATCTCGGTTTCGGGCAGCCGCCGTGTCGCGCGACAATTCGGCGAGGAACAGACGAATCTCTCGGAGTTGAAGCAAAAAATTGATGAGATTCAGCGCTGGTCCGCCGCTCCGAGAGTGGCGGCGCTGGACGTCGAATCTCCCGATCGCATCCTCAATCGAATTCTCAACGCACTCGATGAAGCCGGCTTGGCCAGGACAACGCTGTCCAACCAGACGCCCAGCGAACCACAACGTCTGGGGCAAAGTGACTTTCAACTTCGGAAGGTCGACATCACACTCGGCCGAGCGACGATGGCCGAGGTCATTCGTTTTTGTGAAGCTCTGCGCGACGAATCGACGGGCAGTTTGGTGCGTGACCTGCAGGTGTTCGATCCGGAAACCACCCGAGGTCGTGAAACTTGGAAGAGTCAGATGATCTTGACCCAGGTGATCTTTTCCCCGAAAAGCGACTCTTGACCGGTCACTTTTCGAGTTTTCGATGCTGCCTTCAGGTTTCCAATCGACGTGCGATCACCGACTCGGGGTTGTCGCTGCGCGGTTCCGGTCCGACTTGGGTGCGTGCGTCCGAGTGCTGGTGTACCTGGTTTGGGGCTTCGCTTGCGGCTTGACTTCGGTGGGCTGTGGTACGCTCAAGACGTCCAACGAGTCGATTCTGCAAGTCACGAATCCGCATGATGCGTTGAAGGCGGCTCGATTGACGCGGCAGGGGATCCACGCGTTATCGAAGCAAAAGATCGAAGTTGCCGCAAAGCACTTTCGCGACGCAGTGAAGGCTGACTTTACCTATGGCCCGGCCCATAACAATTTGGGCCTGCTGCACTACGAACAAGGCAATCTCTACCAAGCCGTTCTCGCGTTCGAACACGCGCATGAGTTTCTTCCCGATGATCCCGCCACGGCGTACAACCTGGCACTCACCTTGGAGTCGGGAGGACGCGTCATGGAAGCTCGTGAGTACTACGAGATTGCCAGCGCGATGGAACCCGCGAACCCCCATTACCTTGGAAATCTGGTTCGATTGCGAGTGCGTTTGGGAGAACGGGATGACGTGATCCGCGAGCAGTTACAAGATCTCGCCTTGATCGAAACGCGACCTGAATGGAGACGTTGGGCGGACACACAGCTTGCCATCGCGTTCAATGATGCACTCGACCGAGGTCCGAGCACGCCCGACCTCGAAACCAGCGCCAACGAAACCCGCAAAGCGGACCGATCGAAACTGCGGACCAAAATCATCGACCTGACTCCGGTCCGCCAGGTATCAATGGAGCAGTCACCGGTCCCGAAGCCGAATGAGCCCGAGGCGGATTCCATCATGGAATTGCTGCCAGGTGGTCCCGACCTGACGCCACCACGCGAGCCCGCCGAACCGCCTCCTGCAGTCGTCGAGCTGGATGAAGAACCGGTCGAGGATCTCTCCATCGACGAGTACTACCGCCGACCGTAGTGGTTTGTTCCGATTCGAGTTTGGAAGTGAGCCGCGCGGTGCTTGCCGCAGTTTCTTCAAGAAAAACCGGGGTCGTGGCTCTGCAGCTCCATCAAAAGGATCGGAATCGCCGCTGGAGCCATCTTGCCGTACAATAATCGGGCGTGCTCCATTTGAACCAATCCAATCAACAGGGCACAGGGCTGCGGTCTGCCTGATCGACACTGACGTTCCACGACACCGTCTCACCTCCAGTTGCCTCTCGTTCATGGCCGAACTGACATCCCCTATGGCATCCGAATCTTCATCGCGTCGTCGGCGAACCCTGCGTGAAGGAACACGTGATGAAAGGCCTGCTCTGGATGGTTCCGGGGCGGGATCAAAGTCTTCCGCCAAAGCATGGCTTTGGTCGATCGGGTTGGGGACGGCGGCCGTGTTGGGCGCAATGTTTTTCGTGACCCAGTCCCAATCCCGCCCCAACGTCACGTACCCGGCACGCGGGCCGATCCCCAAACTCTACAGTCCAGAACGTGCCGAGAGTTACCTGAAAGCCGTTTGCGACTTGGGACCTCGTCCCTCGGGCAGTCGCGCCATGGTGATGCAGCAAGACATGCTGGAGGAATACTTCAAGAAGTGCGGCGGAACGGTTCGGCGTCAAGAGTTTGAAACACGCCATCCTGAAAACGGTTCGGCCGTTCCGATGACGAACCTGATCGTGACCTTCTATCGCGACCGGCCCAAGCGGTTCTTGTTTTGCGCCCACTATGACACGCGGCCCTACCCCGATCGCGATAAACGAAACAAGCGGGGTGTCTTTGTCGGTGCGAACGACGGTGGCAGTGGCACGGCGGGACTGATGGAGCTTGCCAACCACACGCGCAGCCTGCCCGACAACGTGGGCGTCGACTTGGTGTTGTTTGACGGTGAGGAATTCGTTTGGCGTGAGCGTCGTGATCGGTACTTCATCGGTTCGACGTACTTCGCCGAGGACTACAAGAACAACCCACCGGAAATCCCGTACGAGGCCGGAGTCTTGTTCGACATGATCGGTGACAAGGAATTGAAGATCTACTACGAAGGGAACAGCCTTCGTTATGCCAAGCCGGTCGCCAGGTCATTCTGGAAGACGGCGCAGCGTTTGGGTGTCAATGCATTCGTTATGCGGCAACGGCACGAGATCCGTGACGATCACTTGCCGCTGAATCAAATCGCTGGCATTCCAACGATCGATGTGATTGACTTTGATTACCCGAGACCCGGTATCGGTGCGCCGTCGTACTGGCACACCGAGCAAGATGTCGTCGAGAACTGCAGCGGAACCTCCATCGCTGCCGTTGTCTGGGTCGCTCACGAATGGTTACTTTCGCAGGGCAAGTAGTAAGGCTCGATTTCCTTACGCGACCGGGCTTGCGGTCACTTCGGTGGGACGTTCCGTAAGATACTGCCGAGCGACTTCGGCGACTTGCTCACGCGTGACGCTACGAATTCGTTCCAGTGATTCATCCAAGTTGACGTAGTCTTCGTGCATCAGCATTCGACTGCCGATGCTAAAGAGCCGGTTGCTGGGCCGCTCGCTTTGCATGATGTAGCCGGCGGTCGTCTTGTTGATCGCTTGTTCGAGCTCGTCCGCGGTCACGCCGTCATTGGCGACTCGCTGAACGATATCGGAGAGGAATTTGCGATTGAATTCCAAGTCGTCCGGGACGCAGACGAGGTACGTGAACCAGGCACCACAGTCGCTGAACTCCTGCGGCCAACAGGTCGCCACTTCCGCGCGTCCGGTATCGATCAATTCCCAGAAAAATCGACTGCCACCTTCATCGCCGAGGATGGAAGCCAATAAACGCGACGCGTGTCGGTTGCGGTCTGCGGAGGAGGGACCCTTGCCGATCCCGATCCAATAGGCCTGCACCGCATCGGGAATCGCAATTTGCCGATCCAATGAGATGCCGTCGGGCAATGTATCCGAGGAATCGCCCGGCAGGTGGTCCGTGCTCGATCGCATGGACCAGTCGGCCGTGCGTGTCTCCAACTCTGCGACCAAACCATCAAAGTCGACATTGCCGGACGCCGCGACGACGATGTTTTCCGGACGATAGCGACTGGCAAAGTAGTCGCGCATCCGAGATGCCGTCATGTCGCGAATTGATTCACCGGTTCCCAGCACGCGTCGGCCCAGCCCTCGTGGAGAGAAGTAGACTTCCATCGCGCGCTCAAAGCCGCCAAAGGGTGCCTGGTCTTCGTACTTGGCAATTTCTTCCAGGATCACGTTGCGTTCCGTTTCGAACTCTTCCTCATCCAAAGTGGGTTCCATCATGTCCGTCAGCAAATCGATGATCCGGTGCTGAAACTTTGGAAGCACCGTGGCGTAGTAAACCGTTTGCTCCTCGGACGTGTAAGCGTTTGACTGCCCGCCCAGTTCGTCCAGTTCTCGATTGACGTCTTCGGCCGATCGGTTCTTCGTTCCTTTGAACATCATGTGTTCCAGGAAGTGACTGAGCCCGGATTGCGGGTCAAGTTCGTTTCGTGAACCGGCTCGGACGAAGTATCCGAGGGACATCGAATAACCACGAGGATCCGTCTCCGCGACCACCCTCAATCCGTTGGGTAGCACAGCCTGCTTGAATTCAGTCATCACAGCCATCTGATTGGATGCACAGTTTGTCTTCGCCGAGCGTGACGATGCGGTAGTCGGTCGGCGGGTGTTGTTCCCAGTAGGACCGAACCGACTCGAGCGACAGGGATTCGATTTGTTTGCTGAGCTCTTCGGTCGGTATTGCACGGCCGAGTTGAAAGAAGTCACTCGCGAGTGAGCCGGCGCGGGACGCGCTGGACTCTTGTTCCATGATCAGTCCGCTCTCGATCCGGACTTTCCAACGATCGAGCTCTTCTTCGCAAAGGTCATCAATCAGGTGTTCGATTTCGTGCAACGTCACGTCGAGCGTTTCTTGTGCCCGAGCCGGGGTCGTCCCCGCGTAGCCGAAGACGCCGCCGGCGTTGACGAGCGAATGGCAGCTGGCCGAAACCGTGTAACAGAGTCCGCGTTTCTCTCGAACACGATCGAACAACCGGCTGCTCATGCCGTCACTGAGGATGCCCACTCCCGCTCGCATGCGGAAGTAGTCGGGGTGTCCGTAGGGAATACTGGGAAACGCAAACCCGATGTGCGTTTGGCTGCTTTCGGCTTCGATATGTTCGTAACCGGATTTGCCGTCCGGCTTTGGTGAATCGCAACCGCCACCGGCATGCCAATCACCGAATGAGTTGGATGCCATTTGCAAGACTTCGTCGACGTCAACGTTTCCCGCAACCGAGAGGATGGATTCACCGGCTTGATAGCGGGAGGTATAGAACTGTTGCACGTCTTGACTGGTGATTTTCTCCAGTGACTCGAGCGTACCTTGATTGCCACGCCCCAGCTGTTTGCCGTAATGCAGTTCCCGAACGCGGCGCATGACACGCTGCGCAGGTTCGTCCTCGATGGCTCGCAGTTCCTGAATCATCATCATCCGCGCGTCGTCCAGCTGATCGGCCGGCAGGTGAGGCCTGCGAACGACATCGGCGTGAATTTCGATGGCTCGCGCGAGTGACTCGGCGGGCATCGCGGCACCGAAGGAGACCGTCGCGGTGGACACTCCGCTGTTGCGATCGATGCCGAGGTTGTCTTGAACGGCGACCAGGTCGCGACTGTTGTAGGAGCCTGCGCCTCGCTGAACCATCTCACAAACCATCGACGCCAAACCAGACTCGGAGTCATCCTCGTACTGGATGCCGGCACGGAGTGCGAGTGTCATCGCGGCGGTTCGCAGCCAAGGCATCGGCTGAACCAACACGGTCATACCGCTTGGAAGTCGGTGCGTGGTGATGGGAGCCGTCTCGGACTGTGAAGATGTCGCCATAGCTCGCGTGGGGCGCGTGGGAGAAGAGCGAAGACGTGGTTGGCGGCTGAACCGCCGGTGTTAAAGACCGATGGAAACCACGTCGACTGTTTTGACGCGTCCGATCAGCGTGTGGCTGCTGACGTCGTCCACGTGAATGTCCAGCAGTTGTCCCGCTTGGCGTCGGTTGCCGTCGAACACGACGATCCGATCACAGTGGGTGCGTCCGGTCATTTGCAGGACGGCTTGATCCGAATCGACTTCGGCCGCTTTCTTGCTGGGGCCTTCGACTAAGACTTGTACGTCCTGGCCGACCAGCTTTGCGTTTTCTTCTTTCGCAATGCGGTTTTGGACTTCAAGGAGACGGTGATTACGAGCCGCTTTGACTTCGCGAGGGATGTCGTCTTCCAACCGTTCGGAGGCTTTGGTGCCCGGGCGGACGCTGTACTGGAAGATGAAGCTGTTCTTGAAACGACATCGCTCGACCAGAGCCACGGTCTTTTCAAAGTCCTCGTCGGTTTCGCCACAGAAGCCCACAATGAAGTCGCTGCTGATGGCGGCTTCGGGAACGATGCGTTCGATCCGCTCGATCATTTCCATGTAGTCGCTGATCGTGTACCCGCGTTTCATCCGCCGCAAAACTTCATCGCTGCCGCTTTGTGCGGGGACGTGCAGATAGGGAGAGACTTTGGGAAGATCACGAACGGCGATCAGCAACCGTTCGGTCATATCCTTGGGGTAGTTGGTAACGAATTTAATTCGCTCGATGCCGTCGACGTCATGAAGCTTGTGCAGCAGATCCGTCATGTCGGTTGCCGAACCGTCGTCGTGTCGGAACTTGTAGCTGTTGACGGTTTGTCCAAGCAGCGTGATTTCGCGACAACCTTGATCGGCCAGAATCGCAGCTTCGGAAAGGATCTGATCGGGGTGTCGTCCCTGCTCAGGGCCACGCGTGTTTGGGACGACGCAGTACGTGCAGAACTTGTCGCAACCGATTTGGATTCGCAAGTAAGCCTGGAAAGGCGTCGGCCGCATGGACGGATCGCGGAGCGGATCGAATGTCTCGTGGCTCCGCGCGACGATGGCTTGTTTGTCGTCTTTGCGGCCGAGCGAGACGGCCATTTGGCGTCCTTCACCGCCACGAGCCTTTTCGAGCAAATCGGGGATCGTGTGCAGCTGTCCCGGTCCGACGACGAGGTCGACATAGGGAGCCCGGCGGAAGATGATTTCCTGATCTTTTTGCGCCATGCAACCCATGACGCCGATGACTTTCTCGGGTGCCTTTTCTTTGGCGATGCGTACTTTGCCCAGTGCGCTATAAATCTTCTCCTCGGCGTGCTCGCGAACACTGCATGTGTTGTAGAGCACGGTGTCCGCTTGATCGGGATCATCGACGACCGTGTAGCCATGGCGACGCAAATCCGCGATCACCATCTCGCTGTCCAGAACGTTCATCTGGCAGCCGACCGTTTTGATGTAAACGCGATGTGTCATGATGGAAAATTCAACCCACCGGCGCGGCTTTGCGTTTTGGTTTGTAGATTTCTGTCGCTGTACCGAAGTGAACTTCACCGGCGTTCATGAGCGTTTCGCTGAGCGTCGGGTGGGGGTGCACACTTTCGGTCACGTCGTAGACTTCGCAGCCCATCTCGATCGCCAACACGGCTTCGGCGATCAGTTCGCCGGCACCGGATCCGACGATCCCGCAGCCCAGCACGCGACCGCTGTCCGGATCGACCAGCCACTTGGTGAGTCCATCGGTGATGCCAAGTGCCTGTGCGCGACCGCTGGCCGCCCAGGGATAGACTTCGACGGAGACATTGATGTTGTCCCGTTTCGCTTCGGACTCGGTCAGGCCGGCCCAGGCAATTTCCGGGTCGGTGAAGACGACGGCGGGGATAGCCTTTTTATCAAACGTGGCCGGTTTGCCGGCGACGACTTCTGCCGCCACGCGGCCTTCGTGCGTCGCCTTGTGCGCGAGCATCGGATCGCCGGCAACATCGCCAATGGCCAGGATGTTTGGATCGGCGGTTCGCTGGGATGAATCGACTTCGACGAAGCCGCGTTCGTTGACAACGACGCGGGTGTTTTCCAGTCCCAGTCCACGCGTGACAGGTCGTCGACCGATGCTGACCAAGACGCGATCGAATTGCTCGTGCCCGTAATGACCGGGACCTTCAAAGGTGACTTCGATCTTGTCGCCGACCTCGGCAAGCGAGCCGACTTTGGTGCCCGTCATCACTCGGCCTTCACAGAGTTTGTTGATCTTCTTGGCCAGTGGCTTGACCAAGTCGCGATCGGCTCCGGGTAGAAGTCCGTCAGCGAGTTCCACGACGGAAACTTTGGTGCCAAGTTGCGCGTAAACGGAAC
>JBCBOO010000029.1:0-35430 GCA_039821235.1 Planctomycetota bacterium | reverse complement strand
TTTGATAGCGGTCATCGGGCAGGACGGGCAGATCACCTTTCGGCAAAAATGCATCAACGCCTTCTGACGAATGCTCTGGATCAAACCACCGGGCGAGATATCGGAAAACAAAATCAGGCTGCACGATCTGATGACTTCTTTGCAACCGGACTTGGGCTCAACGGAGGCTTCCACCATCAAGTCGCCGACCCAGTGCTTGCCCGTTATTGCTTGACCGCTGTCGCCGAATCGGGCTTGCCCGCGAAACTGCGAGAGCGGCCCTCCTGATTCATATTTGGGCGAAAAAGGCGGATCCGAACCCCATCGCGCGTTGGAGGGGTAATTTGTATAGACCTTCTTGCTGTCGACTTTGATGTAGCAATCGTAGGCGTAGAAGTCCGTGATGGCTCGACTGGAATAAGGATCCACCGTGTCCAGCGAACCACCTTTCGCCGCCAATTCCCACTCGAACCGATCGGGCCATCGGTGAAAATAGCGCAGCCACTCGGGCTGTTCGCCAGCCGAGTCGATCGACGCCACCATGCCGTCTTTGCCGCGATCGACTTGCCACGAATCCTGAGGCGGTGAGGTGGCTCCGGGTTTCCAGGGCTGGAAGCGCGACGGGTAGCCGCTCTCGATCAGCAATTCGGCTTGGCGAGCACTGTCGTAGACGTGGTGCCGCATGACCATCTGCTTGTCGGCGGGTTTGCGCAGGATTTGTTCCTCGCCGTCGTCATCGAGCCGGTAAACATCCCCGTGCCAGATGGAAAGCGATTCTTCCGGCAAACCGACCAGTCGTTTGATGTAATTCTGTTTGGGATTGCCGGGAAACTTGAACACGATCACGTCCCAGCGCTCGGGCTCCGAGATCGTGTAGGCGTATTTACTGACGAGGATCCGGTCACCGTTGAACGATTGATGGTGGCTGTTCTCGGCCAGGTCCAACGTGTTGACGAAACGACAATTCGGACACATCCCAGCGACCACGGTTTGCAACTGCTGGGGGCCGCGATTCTCCAAACTGGCTCCGACTTGGAACCGTTGTTCGCATTGTTCGCAGTAGAGATCTTTATGGGCGCCCATCAGCGCGGGAGCCATGGAGCCCGTCGGGATCACGAACGCTTCGCCGATGAAAGCGCGAAAAAGCAGAGCCAAAATGAACGCCACGACGAATGCTTCGACCGTCTCACGTTGGGCGGCGGTTCGAATCGAGTCCGCAAAACGCTGCTCTTTGCTGCGTTTGTCGACGCCAGCGGTGGCGGATTTTGCCGCGGCTTGTTTCGCCGTTTTTGACTCCGGCTTGGATTCGTCGCTCGAACCGGTAGTCGAAGACGATTCGGATTCCTGCGGTTTCGAAGAGGCCCGTTTTTTCTTTCGTGACATGATGGCCGGAAAGGTTCCGAAGATGAAATGCGGCAGGAAGGGTCCCAAATTGCCCAGACACACGAAGCGGTTCAATCGCGACCGCTGAATCCTAGCTGGTTCGCGTGTCGCTGTGAACTTCGATTACGAGCGGGCGATTTTGGGATTCTGGCACACAAAATTCCAGCAAACGCCTAAAATGCCCTGCTGAACAGACGGTTTTCGGCTCAAGCGCACCGTGGCACTTGTCCGTCGATCGTCGCTGGATCGCTGTTCGCCGCGAGATACCCCATGGCCTGTTTCGGTTCCCAAAGAAGGTTTTCGACCGCATCGTTGCGTTTTCGAGTTCCGCGCGCCACCCTCATGCTGCTCGGTTTGGGTTCGGTTTTTGCCGCTGCGACCCCAATAGTCTCGGCTCAAACCTCCACGCCCAACTTGGAATCGGATCGCACCGCATCCGCGGAGAAGTCCTCCACCGACGAGCTGATTCGGGAGTTGATCAATAAACTGGGCAGCGACAGCTATGCCACGCGAATCCGCGCCCGAGATCGATTGCGACTGTTCGGGCTGGAGGCTTTCGACGCGCTTCGCGAAGCCCAGTACCACGAAGACATCGAAATCTTGGCCGCCGCTCGTTATTTGATCGGCAGCCTCCAGGTGAGTTGGTCCAAGGAGTCGGACCCCAAGGAAGTACGGAGCATCCTTCTCGAATATGGTGCCCAATCGGAATCCGATCGATTGGGGCGTATTGAGATGCTTGGACAGCTACCGCTTCGAGTGAGCGTCGAAGCGTTGGCAAGGATCGTGAGGTTTGAACGACTGGGGTCGCTCAGCCGCCGCGCCGCAATGTTGATACTTGCTCAGCCCATCGGGACAGGTCCGATGGCCAATAACTCCACGACACAGAACCGCATTGCGAATCAAATCATCGAAGTCATTGGTGAGAACGACCGCGATTCCTCGACCTGGTTACTGGCTTACGCGAGTGACCTTCGCGACGGTGCCTACGATGCGGCTCGCTGGACAAAGATTGTTGCCGAACACCGCAGGATGCTTGACCTTGGTATCGATCAGGAACTCACGGGTGATTCGGTGGTCCAACTCGCTCGTGTCTTGGCGACTCGTGCAATCGAAGAGGGATCGCGCGAGGCCGCCGATGCCTTGGTCACCAAGCACCTGGACTTGGTGGCTCCAGACCTTCGTGCTCTCACCGAACAGACCGAGTGGTCGCTCACTCAAGGGCTGTACCGCGCCGTCGTTTCGCTTCAGAAACTCCACCAACACGCCTTTTCGCAAAACGCCGGGCTGCTCTACTCGGTCGCCGAAGCGTATTCGCGTTTGGACGAGTCGGCGACGATGAAGCAGTACGCCGAAAAGGCATTCAACACCGACGCGTTTCCGGAACGCATTGCTGCAACGGAAGAGGATGCCGAGGCGGGCAAGGAGTGGTCATTGCCGGAAGGCGTGACGGATTTCAAGCTGCAAGAGATTTCGATTGCCAAGCAAATGATCGCCCGCAAACTCCAGGATCGCGGTCAATTCGATTGGGCCGAACGCGAGTATCGCCGTATCCAGGAATACCAAGACATCGAATCAAGAATCGGCCTGATCTCCCGGTTGACACTCGCTCTCATGCTGAGCGAACAGCTGCGGCATCGTGACACGATTGACACGCTGGCACCGATCGTCGAGCGAGCCGAAAAGGATCGCTTGTACGATACCCGAATGCGTCGTTGGCAAATCAACGTGCGATCCTACCGCTGCATTTATTACTACGAGACAGCGCTCGAAATGCTGGAACAGGATCCGGTGGGCGACGACTTCGAGGAAGTCAAACGTCTGATGCAGATGGCGTACAACCTGGACCCCGACAACATCGACGTGCTGATTCGGATGTTCCGTCTCGACGATCCAAACGACCCCGATTGGAAAGTGACGGTTGAAAAACAATTACGTCAGAATCTTGAGAAACTCAATCGGCAGATCGTTGGTCTGCAATCAAGACGTGGGGTGACCACCAACAGCTCGCTTCGGAGTGAGCTTGGCAAACTTTATAACCAGTATGCTTGGTTGGTCAGTAACACCGAAGGCGATTTTGATCGGGCGCTGCAGTTCAGCCAAGACTCGATCGAATTCGCGACTTCGGACGCCGACCGCTCGGCGCGATTGGACACCTGCGCTCGATGCTTCTTCAGCCTGAAACAATACGACAAGGCGATCGAGACGCAACGCAAAGCGCTGAAGCTGGAGCCGCACGCGCCCACCATGAATCGCCAACTCGCGGAGTTCGAAGCCGCTCGTTCGAAAGCCATGGTCGAAGCGGCAACCAAGAAAGGATCTTAGATGGACTTGCGGTTATCGACTAACGCCAAAGCCATTGACTGAAGGCTTCAACGACGGCCTGTGGGTCCTTTAAGATCTGCCAACCGATCATGGCCGCCATCGACAACGCGACGACGATCATCATAGCGCCGCGACGTTGACTCGGTTTGGGCATCGAGTCGGAGTTCGCGCGGAGCTGCCCCAAGAGTGTCTCCCAAAACGCCGTCGACGTGATCGGTTCAAACGACTCGATCGACGTGGAATCGACTCCCTTAAATCCCGCCGCACGTAGGTGGACACGCAGCCGAGGAAGAAAAATCTGCATCCGTTCGCGATCGCATTCCGAGTCCGCATCAATTTCAAGTGATGCCTCATGCAGCGCATCCATGACCTCTTCGGGAGAACGACCGTAAACGACCAATTTCGGACGTGACGTCAGCGCGATCAACGTGACAATCAAACCGTAAAACAGGCCGAGCGTGACCCAGATCCAGGGACCAAAGACTCCGGCAGCGGCTTTGGGGAAAAACAACTCGATCGGTCCGATTGCCACCAGTCCACTGATGGCAAACCCGAGCGCCGCTATGTCGCGGCCTCCCGTTGTGACCAGCACGCGGCCGCTGAGGCGGATGACCCCCAGGACCAGGAGGTACGCCACCAGGGGCAGGAGGGCGATCAATAAATAAAGTGGTTCGATAGGCATGACCGCACAGTGTAGCGAGTCTCCAATCGGCGCGACCCGCACAATCGATTCCGAAACGCTGAATCGCCGTCCGGGTTGACGGGCAGCGCGGGGAAGCATCCGGACGCCGAACGCACACTTTCGAACACCTTTAAACTCGCTCCGCCTGACAGATTGACCGGTGACTTCATGTCTGCTCCATCCGCAAGCCCACCGACGCTCACCCAATCGGGGCACGGTGTCACCGAATCGAACCCGCAAGATCCGGTCGTCGATCGCGTGACGGAAACGCTGGATCAATTGCAAACGACGCTCGACCAAGCGCCAGGGATTTGTCCAGCGGATCATCCGAGCGATGCGTCGCAGGGTAACGGCGCATGCCCTTTGACCATTATCGTTCCGGTATTCAACGAACGTCTTTCCCTGCCGAAGGTACTGCAGCGCATCGACGAAGTCATGCCGGGGGGAACTCAAACCCTGGTCGTTGATGACGCCAGCACGGACGGAACCGCCGAATGGCTGATGTCTCTGCCAGAGCGACCTGATCGAACCATCGTGTTTCGCAGATGCAACCATGGCAAAGGCAGCGCGGTCCGGTTGGGCATTCGCCGGAGCGCGGGGGCAGTGGTTGCCATCCAAGACGCCGACACGGAATACGACCCCATCGACCTGCTGCGAGTGATTGAACCGATCCAAGCCGGCGAAGCCGAAGCGGTCTATGGCTCGCGTTACCTTGATGGCAGCGATGATCCGTCGCTGCTTCACCAGTTAGGGAACTGGGCGCTGACGACGGCCAGCAACTGCATGACCGGGCAACGGCTGACGGACATGGAAACGTGTCACAAAGCGTTTCGAGGTAACCTGATTCGTTCGATCGAAATTCGCGAATGTCGCTTTGGCTTTGAGCCGGAAATCACCGGCAAGCTCTCCGCACGCGGGGTCACGATCGAAGAGGTTCCCACCGGTTATCAATATCGCAGCTACGAGGAAGGCAAGAAAATCACCTGGGTTGATGGATTGGCCGCGTTTGCATGTATGTGGCGTTACCGAAATGCCAGCTGGCTCAAACGCACCGTGCAAGCCGTCAGTTTGGAACCTGCCACTCGCTTGATGCGCAAATACGGTCTCCGCCGGAATCGGTGAGCGACTACTTCGCGACGATCGTTCACTCACTCGTTGCTAAGCAAACGGGCAAAGCCACGCGACGACCATGGTCACGCTGAGCGCCGAGACGCCGAGAGCGATGCTCATGGTCGAGATGGCTTGCAGTCCCTCACGTTCGGTCAATCCAGACATACGCGTGATCATCCAGAAACCGCTGTCGGTCATCCATGATATGGGTTTGCTGCCAGCTCCGATCGCCATGGCCAGGTAAACCGGATGGAACGGAAGGTTCTCGGCGGATGCAAAGCCTTGCAAGACACCCGCTGCGGTAATCATCGCCACCGTCGCCGACCCTTGTAGTGTGCGGATGGAAGTCGTGACCAAGAAGGCGATCGGTAGAAGCATCAGGCCGACATTTGCATCCACCAAGTCACTCACCGCGTCGGCGATCCCGGCGTGATAAAGCATTTTCCCAAAGGCACCGCCGGCAGCCGTGATCAGGATGATGCTGCCCGCAGCGGCGAGCGCATCGTTGGTCAGCCCCGTTCGCCGCTCCTTGGCCACATATCGCAACAACGGGATCCCAAAAACCAATCCGAGCCCGATGGCGATGTTCTTTTCGCCCAGCCAGAACATTAACCGGTTGACGTTTGAGTTTGCGATTCGATCTTGATCGATCAGGACGCGCATCACACTGGCTGCGGTGATCAAGACCACGGGCACGAGGATCGGTAGCAGCGACGCGAGCAAACTGGGGCGATTGTGGGCGGATTTATTTTGGCCGGTTTCGGCTGCTTGGCTCGCTTCCTCTTTCGAGGCAGGTATGCCCTCGGTGAAGGAGCCTCCGGATCCCACGTCGCGCAGCGGCACATCGACCATTCGATTGATCACCCGCGCGGCCGCCAGCGAGAGCAGGCTGCTGCAACTGCCGATCGTCAGGCCCGCAATCAGCATCACGCCGACGTCGATTTCCAGCAACTCAGCCACTTGCAGCGGTCCCGGCGTGGGGGGGACCAACGAGTGTGCGATCGAACCTCCGGCTAGGATTGCTGAAAGGAATAGGACGTAGTTTTTGCCGACGATTTTTCGAAGCGAACGCGCCAGCGGAACCATCAGGTAGAACACGGTATCGAAGTAAACCGGGATCGCGATCAGGAACGAGCTGAACGCGAGTGCTTCGGGGGCTCGTTTCGGTCCGGTGAGGGCAAGCATTCGCTGCACAATCATTGCCGCGGCGCCGGATTCGCTCAGCAACGCTCCGATGATGCTTGCCAAGGCGATCAAGACGCCGATTTTCCCCGCCGTGTTGCCAAACTCTGCGGTCAAACGGGCGGCAGCCGATCGATCAACAAAGGCCGTTGCTTGACTGGAAGTCATCTTGCCGGCGTCGAGTTGTGACGTAGCGTGTTGTTCCAGCGCCGGGGTCGGCGTCAAACTGGCGACCAGCAAGCCTGCGACCAAGAGTGTCACAAACGCGTGCAAACGAAACCACAGCAGGCTGACCAGAACGACCGCTAACGAAAGAGCGACCAACCACCAGATTGTCATTGTTCGCGTCGCCGGCGTTAAAGAAGAAACTTTCTGCGTCAATCCGCCGATCTAGGCGGAAGGTCGTTTCAGACGTAAATTGCTGTCAGTCGAAAGTGTACAATTCTCGCGGGCTAGTGTGTCCCAGACGCAAGCTCAATCCCAACCATCACCCATAGCGGAAGTCAAGTGTCCGATTCGTCCTCCGGCACCCCCGAGACTACGTCGTTTTTCCTTCGGCACGAATTCGCGATTCGGCGAATCCACTCGTTGACGGGAATCATCCCTCTCGGGCTCTACATGTGCATCCACCTGACGACCAACGCCAGTTTGATCACGGGGCCGGGGACGTTTCAGAGTGCCGTTTTCTTGATTCACAGCCCCGGAGCCTTGCTGCCGCTTATCGAGTGGGGCGCGATCTTCTTGCCACTCCTCTTTCACGCAGGCATCGGTATCTGGATTGCCAAAACCGGTCGCAGCAACAGCAGCCAATACAAGTTTACGGCAAACAAGCGATACAGCTGGCAACGCTGGACCGGAATCATCGGGCTCGTCTACCTGTTTCTGCACATCATGCACTTGCATGGCGGGTTTCACGCCGAATGGTGGCTCGATGCGATCGGCAAGATCGGCCTGGGCCAGTTTCGACCCTACAACGCGGGCAGCTCTCTGGTCTCCGCGATGAACCTCGGCTGGGGCGTCTTCTGGCCGGCGATTTACCTGGTCGGTGTGCTTTCGTTGGTTTATCACCTCGCCAACGGGATCTGGACGGCGGGAATCACCTGGGGATTGTGGATCAGCCCGACCGCTCAAAAACGGGCCACCAAGGTTTGCGTGGCGCTCGGCGTCGTTTTGACGGTTATCTCACTGACCGCGTGGGCGGGATCGGTTTTCCCGTCGGAGGAAGACGCCCAAGCGATGCAAGACGTCGAAGATCGCATGTACACACTCGGTGTCGAGGCGGGCGTCGTCCCCGAAATGGAGCACAAACGCGACCTGCGTGGACGTGAGCCGATCGAACCGGCTGCAACGGAAGAAAAAACCGAACAGGCCAGTAGGGACGGGGACGCCAGTCCGCAAGCGTCAGTGACGAAACCTGAGTCCTCGTCGTAGTTTTTGCAAGAATCACCTTTGGACCACAAACGGAACGAAAATGTCAAAGCAACGTGTCGTCGTCATCGGTGGCGGTTTGGCGGGCCTCTCTTCCACGATGAAGCTTGCAGAGTTGGGCGCCGAAGTCGACCTGATCAGCTTGACGCCGGTCAAACGCTCCCACAGCGTCTGCGCTCAAGGCGGGATCAATAGCTGCAACGACCAGACCCGCCAACTGGGTGACGACGAGTGGAAACACTTCGACGATACGGTCTATGGAGGTGACTTTCTCAACCACCAACCGCCCGTCAAAGAGATGGCGTTCTGGGCACCCAAGGTCATCGACCTGATGGATCGCTTGGGCGTTCCCTTTAATCGAACGGGTGAAGGTTTTATCGATCGGCGGCGTTTCGGCGGCACGCTCTACAAGCGAACGGCGTTCGCGGGCGCGACCACGGGCCAGCAATTGCTGTACGCCCTCGACGAACAGGTGCGACGACGCGAAGCCGAAGGTGCGGTTCGCAAGTTTGAATTCTGGGATTTCCTCGGTCTGATCCAGGACGAAACCGGCCGCTGTCGCGGTGCCGTCGCTCAGGACATGGTTTCAATGGAGATCCGAGCCTTTCCGGCCGACGCGGTCGTCGTGGCGACGGGCGGATGTGGATTGGTTTACGGTCGGAGCACGATGAGTGTCTTCTGCACCGGTAGTGCGGCCAGCCGTTGTTTTCAAGCGGGTGCCAAATATGCCAACGGCGAGTTCATTCAGGTTCACCCGACCGCGATCCCAGGAAGCGACAAACTCCGCCTGATGAGCGAGTCGGCTCGCGGTGAAGGCGGCCGAGTCTGGGTGCCTAAGAAGCCTCATGACACGCGGTCGCCACGCGACATTCCGGCCGGCGAACGGTATTACTTCCTCGAAGAACGGTATCCCGAATACGGGAACCTCGTTCCACGTGACATCGCGACGCGTGAGATTTTTGACATCTGCGTCAACGACGGTTTGAGCGTGGATACCGAACGCATGTGCGTGTACTTGGATTTGACGCACATCCCCAAGGCGGAGCTGGACCGCAAGCTTGGCGGCATCCTCGAGATCTACGAGAAGTTCCAGGGCGTCGACCCGCGTGTGGAACCGATGCGGATCTTCCCGGCGGTCCACTACAGCATGGGCGGACTGTGGGCCGACTATGCGAAGGGAGCCGATGGCGGGTTGGAACCCGGCGCACCGCAGAATCACATGACCAACATCGAAGGCCTCTATGCCATCGGTGAGTGCGACTACCACTATCACGGTGCGAACCGTTTGGGTGCGAACTCGTTGCTCTCGTGTATTTTCACCGGGCTCTTCACCGGTCCGTCGATCGTCAACTACATCAAGTCGCAAAAGGGCAACCACGAGGAGGTTGCGTCGTCGGTCATCGATGAGTCGATTGCCAAGCAAAAGGAGCGGCACGACAATCTGCTGGGCGGCAACTCCGGAAGCGATGAGAATCCCTACCTGCTACACCAGGAGTTGGGCGACATCATGACACGGACGGCGACCGTTGTCCGCCGGAACGACCAACTGACCGAGGCACTCGAAAAGGTCGGTGAGCTGCACGAGCGTGCCATGAAGGTCAATTTGTCCGACACCGGCAGCTGGTCCAACCAAAACGTGATCTTCGCCAAGTCCGTCCAGGACATGTTCCCAATCGCCAAGTGCATTCTTAAGGGAGCACTTCAGCGTGACGAATGCCGGGGGGCTCACTTTAAACCTGACTTCGAGAAGCCCTCGCTGACAGCGGAAGATCCCGCGGATCGACGCCAGCAGGCCGAAGAGTGGTGCGACGCGTTTGAGAAGAACAACGAAAAGTATCTCAAGAGCACCATTGCGGAGTACGACGCCAGCACCATGTCGCCGAACCTGAGCTATGAATCGGTGGACACTTCGCTGATCCCGCCTCGACCACGACTGTATGGGTTGGTCGGTGCCGACATCATCGAACAAGTCTGGCAAGAACGCTCGGACGCCAAAACGAAGACTGACAAGACCGAACTAGCGGCGACGTGAATTCCGCTGCGTCTTCACGGTTATTCCCAAACAAAAATCCTTTGCAAATCTGTTCTAGATAGGTCCATCCATGATTGCCCTTGACCCAAAGGCAACCCGTCCCGATTTCATCAACGTCCGCGTCAAGCGTCAGGACGGCCCGGGAAAAGAACCTTATTGGGAACTCTTTAAGATCGAGTACGAGCCCGAACTGAATGTGATTTCGGTGCTCCAGCGGATCGCCGCACTCGGGAAAACGATCGACGGAAAGAAGACGGCTCCCGTGGTCTGGGATTGCGGCTGCCTGGAAGAGGTTTGCGGGTCCTGCACGATGGTCATCAACGGTCGCGTGCGGCAAAGTTGCAGTGCACTGGTTGATCGCTTGCTTGAAGACAACCCGGACGAGCTTGTCCTTGAGCCGATGACGAAGTTTCCTGTCCTACGCGACTTGATGGTCGACCGGCAGCGGCTTTTCCGAGGGCTGCAGCGCGTGAAAGCTTGGGTGCCCGTCGATAGCTACTACGACATGGGACCCGGGGAGCGACAGCTTCGCGCCCAACAGGAGCAGAACTATCCGCTCAGCCAGTGCATGAGCTGTGGCTGTTGCGTCGAAGCTTGTCCCCAGTACCAGAAGATAGAGGTCACGAAAAAGGACGGTGAAACGGACGAGCAGTTCGAAGAACGAAAGCTCGCCGAGTTCGATGAGGCGTTCCTGGGACCGCACGCAATCTCGCAAGCCATGTTGTTCAATAACCATCCCACCGGAAAGTCGATTGCCGGCGAGCGGCTCGATGCCCTGATGGGTCCCGGCGGAGTTGCCGCGTGTGGCAACGCGCAGAACTGTGTCTCGGTTTGTCCAAAGGAAATCCCGCTCACGACCTCGATCGCACGAGCCGGCCGGGCAACTACCTTGCACACGATCAAGAAGTGGTTCGAGCGGTAACGGTCTCCCGGCGAACCGCGTTTGGCAGGGCCAGGAGAGACCGCAAACTTTGGGATCGCAAAGAGACTTGCTCGGCTCTCCGATCCGAGACCTCACGGCTCGGACAGCCGTGCTAGTGCGCCTGTGAAGGCGATTGAATTATCGGGTGAGAGTCCTGATCGGGGAATCCGTTACCGCCCCGTAGCTGAAGGTAACTGCGTTTTCGCAAGAAAGGGTGGAGAGCAACTGGAAGCGAATGAACAGTCCGTAACTATTTGTGAACTCGATTCGGCCAAACCTGTCGGGGAGCCTGCTAGCAACTGGCGAACCTCTGATCTCATGCAACAGCCCGATGATGACCTAAGGTCTGCTGAGTCCTTCTCAGCGGTTGGTGAGACGCCTTGCACGGTGATCGAACTTGGTAACGTGAGAAACTGAGGCAAGTGAAATGGTAATGCGGTGGTTGGAGATGGAATGTTCAGAAGTTCAATCGAGATAAGCAGGGATCCCTCGGCGGCGTGCAGACCTATGACGCGCGAGCTGAGGAGTCAGAGCCTTCATAGTAGTGTTGACCTGCGGGAACCAAACCCGTGGCGAGCGAAGGGAGGCAGGAAAGTGGATGCGAATTAGAACATGACAGCGAAACGTAGAACGAAAACTACATCCCGGTGACAGTGCCGATTGGATCGATACCTTCGACTCAAGAAGCTAGCCATGCTGGAGACCCCAGGCGAGATCAACAATTGAGATCTCGAGTTGGGTGAATCGCTCTGTCTGGACTAAACGCATGTTGGACGCACTCACCGTATGAGTGAAAGCCCACTCGTGAGCTTTGCCCCCTGGGGAGACACAGTCTGCAGCATCCTCTGGCGGTTTGTCCAATCTACCCCCACTAACCGGAGAGCCGTATGCGGGAAAACCGCACGTACGGTTCGGAGGGAGGGGAGTCCGGCTCAACCGGACTTCCCTACCCCTATCTAAAGATCTAACCGTCATTTAAAAATGACGAAGCGCTAGGCGGAAGCGAGCTCGCGATGGTGAGACGCGTATTCGATCCACTCTGTGATCTCTTCGAAGTCCGGGTGCTTCCCGCCTCGTAAAATCCGTTGGCCTTCGCTGCTCGAAGCCACCGGTTCGATCAGTGCAAGCAACGCGTGCGGGTCGTAGGTGGAGACTTCTTCCGGTGTGACGATGCCGGCGGCAACCAAAAGCTGTGCGTCGTGGCCGCGTAGCATGGGGACTCGGCAGACCAACGAAGCTTGTTGCTGCCAAGCCAAAATGACATCGGCATCGATGCGTCGATAGTCGAGCTGTTCGGCGAGCGATGCGGGGTCAGAGATCAGAAGATCGTTCACCGTGTAGACGCCAACTGCCTCGAGTCGCTCGGCCATGCGAGAGCCAATGGAAGGAGCATCGACGACGGGGCTTTCACGCTCCAGATAGAACCGCCACTGTTTCACTTCACCGCCATGGCCTTCATCACGCCCTGAACTCGAACTCGATTCACTTCGCGATTCACGCGATTCGTAACTTCGTGCGGCGCGTTCCGATTCAGACTCCGACCCGTTTGATTGGTAGCCATTGGAATCACCATGGGTTCCGACGGAACGCGAGGTTTCGCTTCGGCTGTAGCCGCTTCGGGACGTCCCGTTGCTGGACGATCCCGATCTGGAACGGGATCGAGTCGAGGTGCCGGTCGACGAACGGCGACGTCGGTTGGATCCGCTGCCGCCGGTTCGGCCGTTGCTACCATTCGTACCGCTGACACTTGTTCGGCTGCCACCTGTACGGCTGCCACTCGTTCGGTTGCTTCGTTCACCGCTTTCGGAGTCGCTTTGTGCCGAGGTTGATTCGTTCGATCGGCTGGAGCTGATATCGCGCGAACGTTGTCTCGTCCCCCGGCTAACGCGTCGCATTCGAGACTGGCTGTCGCGGCGGCGTGTCGATCGAGCCCGAACGACTTCACCGTGATCATCGACAAACTCATAGTCGTATCGATCTTGATCGAGATCGGAATCGATCGCTTGGTGGCCACGTTGGCGACGCAGAACTCGCCCATCGATGGTGCCGGAGACGCGTTCGGCGGGCTCATCGGTGTGAACGTTGGCCGCGGCGATCCAGCGTGTGATGCGTGAAAGTTCGTAACTGGTGCCGCTGAGTAGGATTCGTTGACCACGTTCGGTCGCCAAGAACGCTTCGACACGATCCAGCAAACGATTCGGATCGGTTGCGGCCAGCTCTTGGGCGTTCGAGATTCCACATCCGACCAGGACGCGTGCATCGAATCCACGCAACTGGGGGACATGGCACACGAGTCGACATTCGGACTGCCAGCGACGAATGGTGGCAGCGTTGACGGCGGCTAGCCCAAGCGCGTCGGCCAATCGATTTGGATCCTGGCTCATCAAATGGTTGATGTGCGTGACCTCCAGCCGTCTCAGCCGAGCGGCTGCAACGGCGTCGACGGAAGGTGCCTGATCGATCGGGCTATCAACGGTTAAAAAAAAAGCAGATGCTTTTCGAGCCGGCGTTTCGCCAAAGCCAATGGCTTGGTCATAGCCACGTTGCGGCGGCACCTGGGAGGGAGTCGCGTCGTAGCCGGTCGGCGGTTGACGAGGGGGCTGGCCGGGCTCCGTGGTGTAGCGATCCGCGAAGTAGTATCCGTCGTGCCAGTTCGTTTGCATCGTGGACTGGGGAGATTGCGGCGGCATCGCGGAACCCCGGTTCACGCCCAAGTCTGCGTTGGGATACATGGCCGGCATTTCCTGCGGTCGGTACGCCGCCCCGTAAGCCAACGAAGGGTCCATGGGCTGCATTCCGTGGGGAGAGATCCCATAGGCTTCTTGCCAGATCGTGTCGAGGTTTCGGTTGATATCGGCAAAGGAAGCACCGACGGGCAAGTCACCGAAATACTCGTCATCGTATCGGTTGATATAGGCATCGGTGCGTTGCAAAGGATCGCCCATCACGGGGTTTGGAAATTCAGTGGGGGTGACAGCGGAGGGAGCCAGCGTCGGATCATGCCTCATGGTGTGACCGTGCGGCCCCACGTAGGCTTCATTATTGAAATGGGGTTGCCATAATGGTCGGTGACGATGTGAAACTCGTTCGCCGGCGATGTGGAAGATTCGTCCGCCACGCCGTGCAACTTGTTCGGCAAAGATACCGTCGCTTGCCAGCAGAATGACCTGACGTCCGTTTTTCGTGAAGTCATCCAATGCGGCGATGACCGCCAAGTTGACTTCGGCCGGAACGGGATTGGCTGCGGGCATGCCCGGCTGATGCCATGCGGTTTCGGCGGAGGGACGAAGGAGTTCGCGGTGAGTTTCGACGACCAGCGGGATGGCACGCCCCGTGCGGGCCAGCAAGTCGGCTGCCGCCATGCGAACGGCAAGAGCTGCGTAGGCTCGGTCCATCGCGGAGCGTTGATTTTCCAGATGACCATCAATGGTGGCGACGGCTTGACCGTTCGAAGTGGCACCGGCAACCGTAAAGTCGGCGGGGTTCCAATCGACCCGGCGGAGTCGCCCGGCGGTCAGACGCACCAGCCACTGGCTCGCTTCGTCGGCCAGCGGCGTGTTGGAACGAGGTGTCTCTGGAACACCCAATTGATCCACCAATTCGATCCGGCGGCGCTGCAACCAATCGACACGTGAGTTTTCCGGCACCGCGGGCGTGTAAGCTGCCAAGCTCTGCAACTCAGCCATGACGGCGTTGATTTCCGCGTCGATGGTCGCTGCATTGGTGGCGTAGGAATCCACCACGGGCAGCGTCATCATCTGGCGTCGGACGTCGGACGTTCGCCGCAGGCAGTCGTCCAACTCGCGTTCGACCGACTCGAGCTCGCGGGATCGTGCGGAGAACTCAGCCTCCACATGATCGACGTACCAGGGTGAATAGTGCTGTCGTGCCGTCGCTGGCTCATAGAAACGCGGGTAGTAGAGCATCTCGGCCAAGTGACGGTCACGGATGACCGAGTCACGGTGCGAGATCAATCGATCGATGGAGGCGACGATCCAGCACCGGCATTGCTCCAAATCGAACCAGTTTTGTTCGCGTCGCGCGGCTCCCATCGTGAATCCGTAACGACGGGCGTTATGGAGATCGGTGCGGATGCTGCCAAGTGCTTCCGGAAGCGTCGACGCGCCACGATAAAATGTGGATGCCGGAACCCCTTGATACCAAGCGACGGAGTGGCTTCCGCGATACGCTCGGTCGAGCCAATCGATGTGTCCCAGTACCGCTTCGACTCGCAAATCGATTTCATCAGGCCATCGTTCCGTGATGTTCGACGCCCAGCCACCGTTTTGTGCGATCGGCATTCGACCGAGAAGTCGATCTTCAAACCGACGGTGAAGCGGTGCGTCGGTGTTCCAGTCCGGGTGCATCGCTAGGTAGTCGACGGCTGCCAAGTGGTGCTGCATCCGCTCGCGACGAAGGAACGAGTCCGACAGTGGTAACGTCTGCGATGCCGAAACCCAACCTTCGAGGGTCTTGCGGTTTTCATCCGCAACGATCGCTTGCTTCAAGCCATCGATCTCGGCAATCACACGACGCCAACGCGTGATCTGGTTGTCGATTTCGTTGACCTGGTGTCGCAGCGGGGCGTTCAACTCGTGGTGAGCACGTGTGGTGCGGCTCGGGGTCGGCGCGACGAGGCCGGTCGAGGACGCGTAAGGCGATGCTGTTATCGGGGAGGTGTAACGGGCTCGATTGCGTTCGGCGCGCAAGGAGTCCAGCCAACGAGCCAGTTCGTTTTGGCGGACGCGAAGTCGCCAGAGCCGGTCGTGCAGCTGATCGAGTTCGGCTTGCGACGCATGACGCATCGGCATGACGGGCGCAGCGACCGAAGTCCGTTGTGATTGCAGGTGAGCCAGTCGTTGCTCCAATTCCATCCGTCGCTGAGCCACCGAGGCTTGCGATTGAATCGGTGCGACGGCGGATACGCCAACTGCCGAGAGTGACGCAAGTTCGGCTTCCACGCGTCCCAGCTCGTCACGCATTGCACGTCGCGAAGCCTGGGTCGCCGCGTTCTCCGCCGGAGAAAGGCCACTGACGGATGAATCCGTCACGGGCAATCCGGCAAACAACGCCGGATCGCTCAATCCGCTTGCCAGAGCGGCATGAATGACGCGTGAAACACTGGTCACGGCCGTGTCGGTGATCAAGCCGTCGACAATGGTTTCAGGAATCCGCATGGACTCAAGTGCACGTGACGCATCCGTCGAATCCGCGATTCCTTCGATCCAGCTCCCGTGAAGCCAGTCGAAACGGTGCATGTGATCGCCACGCGATTCGAACTCCACGGTACGCCGGCCGGTGTTGGTACCGTCCTGCTCGCGTCGGCAATGAATTTTGCCATTTCGGTCAGCCCAGACGACGCGTCCTGCGGAAGAACTCATCATCCCGAGCGGGTATTCTCGGCGAACCAAGGAGTCTCGAACGAACCGAGCGATGGCTGTTTTTCCAGATCCCTCCGGTGTGAACACGACGTTCAACCCTTCGCAAAAGGGCCCGAGTTCGACGCGGTTCAAAGGACCATGATTGTCGATGTCGATGCGATCCAGCAACATAGCCTGGCTCCTCCTTGGCACAGCATGATTGGATATGAGTGGTCCACCAAAAGACGCGTCATAGCGTCTTGGGGTCTAACGGGGGCGGACCGCTCGGATGCGGGTTGGGCGAACTTTAGCCAAAGTCGTGTTTCACGGAAAGAGTAATCCTAAAACCCCAAATGAGCCTGATTTGACGCCCCGTTGAATCGTGGCTTTGAAGTTGACTCGGGCACGGTCGAATTCGTATGCCTCCGTGAAAACCGGCTGTTTTCTCGAGATTGCGAGTTTCACTGCCGCTTGAAAGTCGCTTTCGATCATCCCCTCGCCGCTCGCCGTCCCTTCCCCCGTTTTCGCGGATCGATTTGTAAAATGATGCTCCGTCCCAACCCGTTTCACAAATGGATGCGATTGATCTTCGTGTCGTTGTTGGGGCTCGGCCTAATGACAGCTAGCGGATGCCTGCCGCTGTCGGTTTGGTCCGAAAAAGAATCTGCCAGCGAAAATGAGGCCACCCGAGCGTTGCCGCTACGCAAGATCGCTCGAACGATTGAAATTGAAAGCAACTTCGTTCAAATCCAATTCGATCCGCAGCAACCCGATCAACTGCAATCGGTCTGGCAATGGGTCGACGAAACGGTGATTCCACTTTCCACTCGTCAGCGACTGCTGCGAAATGGACTGCGGGTCGGCAAGGTCACGCAGCCGGATCGCGTCCAAGCCAAGCTGGAAACACTGCGCGGCGAACAAACGCGAGGCATCGTCGATGCGTTCTTGGAGTCGGCGGAAATCGCCAGCCACCAAATGCAGGGTGCGAAAACGATTCCGATGCGAATCGGCAAACGCTACGAACTGCCGGTTCGGTTGCCGATTAAGGGCACGCGCGTGGTCTTCGTCGATGACGAACCGCAACCCGTCGGACGGACTCTTTTCGATCCACAGTTTCTTTTTGCAATCACACCGGACCGCGGGCGCGGCAACCAGTCACTCACGCTTCGCATGCGACCGGAAGTTCAATACGGCGACATGCAGCAAGACTGGGTTCAGGGCGACGCCGCCCTACGAATCGATGTTCGACGGCAATCATGGTCGCTCGGTCAGCTGGAATTCGAACTCACCGGCGGTGAAGGTGACCTGTATTTGATCGGAGAAACCACCGAGCGGCAGAGCCTGGGAAGAGACATGCTGGGTGGCGAAAACGTCGACCAGATGGAACAGCAAACCGTTCTATTGCTGCGCTTCGCAAACATTCCCACGCCGGCCGATAAAGTCGCTCAGATCCGTTCCCGCTAGACGTGCCGTGACTTCCGGACGCAGTCCGTGAATCAACCGTCGCATCCTGGCGAAGGAGAACTCATTCGATGGTCTCGGGGTTCAAAACAACATGTTTGATTCGTTGACGCTTGTAGGTGTACGTCACGTGAACGAGATCATCTTGTGATTGGATGATCGCCGGGTAGCTGAACTCGGCATCTCGCTCGTTTTCGAGCTGAACCAGAGGCCGCCAAGCCTCGCCGTCGTCCGAGATCGCCACACTGAGCACGCTGCGTTTTCCCCATCCTTTCTCGCCCGCATCGAGCGGGTTGTAGACCAGCAAATGCCGGCCATCTCGCAGTGTCACCGCGTCGATGCCGGAGTTCGGGTTCGGCAAATCCGTCGCTCGAAGAGGACTCCACGTTTTGCCTTCGTCTGCCGAAAACGTCGATGCGATCTTGCTTTGTCGCGTACGGCATAACGCTTGAATGCGACCGTCGCGATGCCTCAATAGGGTCGGTTGAATGGCGTCAAAGTCCTCCTCACCGTCCAGCGGACCAAACCGGTTCCACGTCGAATCGGGCTGACCGTTAACCAAACGCACGCTTTCGAAATGGACTTTCCAACCGTCCTCTTCGGTGGAGGAGCCACAAAGCAACGTTTCGGAGTCATCCAGCAAGATCGGCTTGCAGCGAACCGGCCCGAGAATCGATTCCGGTAACCGGCGAGGATTTCGAAAGCTTCTGCCTCGATCGTAGGAGACTTGCACCTCGCCCCACCAACGCTCCGGGCTTGGACCGACCTTGTAGAACAACAGTGTCGCTGCATCACCGGGGGGCTGATAAAGCACTGGATTCCAACAAGGATACCGCAGACTTGCGTGTTGGATTCCCGTCGCGGCGATGCTTGGTCGACTCCAGCGAATTCCATCATGGTACGAGGTCCAAATGCAAACGTCTTGATCACCCTCTTTCGTGCCGCCGAACCAAGCGGCAACCAACCCCCGGGAGGTCTCGCAAATCGATGATGCATGGCAGCTCTTGAAGGGCGGGTTTCCAAAGACATCTTCCTGCAAGACGATCGCCGTCGCCTTGGGTTTCGATCGATTGACCTCGGGGGTGATTTGCTCACGTGAAAAGCTCACGCAGTCCTCGTGTGCGATGTGGTAGATGCGCCCGTTCTCGCTGCCGACCAGCAAGTCGGGTTTGCCATCGCGATTGAAATCGCACACGGCTGGGCTGGATGTGTGGCCGGCCACGTTCCGCCGCGCCAAGTTACCGACCCGTTTCAAGACGACGTTTCCGTTTCGGTCTTCGAGGTTGCGATACCACGTCGCGTTTTCGGAGTTGACCAGCACATCGTCGCGTCCGTCTCCGTCCCAGTCGACGACGGCCAATTTCACGCGTCCCGAGCGGCCGCACGTTCCCGGATTGGCTCGAAACGGAAGCCCGCCTTCGGTGACAAAGACCCGTTCGGCTTGCTGGCCTCCTCGCCGAAGTGTCAGGTAACCTTCCTGGTCCAGCATCACGAGGTCCAACGTTCCATCACGATCAAAATCGGTAGCCAACGGCGTCGTTCGCCACTGCGTCAACGTGTCCGGCGCGGGGCGTTGCTGCCATGACCAACGAGGCGGAAGTTCGGACCGTCCCGTGTCAAATTCCGTTTCAACCAGCTCTCCCGAATCGTTTCGTATCAAGCCGACTCGTCCGAGAATCGAGTTGTAAAGGATGTCACCATCTCCATCGCGATCCCAGTCGGCGACGGACAACGTCGTGTAGCCCCATTTGGCTTCACAGGGTCCTTGGATGGAGCCACTCTCACCGGCCATGACACGAAACGGTTTGCTGCCGTCGGGGGTTTTGACGTGCAGCTGCACCGGGGCGTTCCACCGCGGCATGCCTGACTCGCCGACACCCAGGTTTTCAAACCATCCGATCGACCCAGCCGTGTTACCGCACAGAATGTCTTCATCGCCGTCACCATCCCAGTCGTAAACCGTTGGCGTGGCAAGCGCGCCGAACTTTAACGTGTCCGCGGTTTGGCGGAAGTACACCGGCGGTTGAAAGACGGGGACTTGGTGTTTGAGCTTTCCGGTATTCTCCACCAACGCAACACGACCGTCCTCATCACCCACAATCAAATCCAGGTCACCGTCGCGATCCCAATCGATTGCCGTCGGCGTGATCATTTGCAAGTGCATGATCAGCGGGTCGCCATCACTTGATCGGAGTTTCACGCCGGCGGCGTGCTCCGGCGCGACCCGTGAACCCGTGTTTTGAAAATACGTGAAGCCATCGAGGAACTCTCCGCACAGCAAGTCGAGATCACCGTCCCCGTCAAAGTCCGCCACGTTGGGGCTGGGCCAGCCATAGACGTCGACGTCGCCTCCCCCGGCACGCAATCGTTCTCCCTGCTGTCGATAGCGAGGACTTTCGTTGCTGCCCAGGTTTTCGACGAGGTAGACGTATCCGTGAAGTGGGCCATTTCTCCATCTTCCATGATTGTCGTAAGCATGGTCCCAGCCCAAGTCAGACCAATCACCAACGCCGATGATCAGGTCGTGATCACCGTCTCCATCAAAATCGACTTGACGCCACATGTTGCCCCGAATGCGGCCGCCAGATTTGGCATGCGGATTGGCAGGTGCCTCGATCTTCGTCGGCTTTGTGAAATCAAACTTCCCTTTGGCCGCATCTCTGCGAAAAAGTTGGTTCTGTTGCAAAATGACCGGTTCGCCATCGATCTCGCTTAGCATCATGTAGTGCTTCGCCGGACCAATCCACACGGCGGGTTTGAAGACCGGCAACTTGACCGCAGGATCTTGGGTCGGGTTTTCAAAAAAGTAGACGCCCGAGGAGGGCTTGTCGGGGCAAGCGACCAACAAATCCATGTCGCCGTCGCGGTCGTAATCCATCGGCAACGGATACGCCCACAACCCGACACCCAGATCCACGACCAATCCGGGGTGGTTGTACTCAAGCGGCTGAAGCTTGTACTTCGGCGTCTCGGCGCGAACGTGAGCGAACCCTGTCAGCACGAACACAAGCAGCCAACTCATCCGCGGCTTGAACCGCCCGAATTTGCGATTCGGCGATAAAAATGTCAGCGAGAGTCGGCTGATGATCGATCGAGGCCTTGCAAGTAAACTCATGGTCAAGCGGGTGTTCCTGTCGCGGTGTTGCTGTCTCAAAGCCAAGCTTAACACCTGTCGGATCTCTCTGCCGCAAGGTCCGACTACCGCGTCCCCACCCCAACCTTCTTCTTCAATCATTCCTCATTCTGGTCGGAACAATGAATTCGAAGTCACTTTTGACTCGTCTTGCCTTGATCGGTGTTGCGTGTCTTTTGTCCGGTCGTTCTTTTGCTGATGTCACGCAGTCCTATGAAGATGGATTCGTGATCACCATCGTTCGTACAACGACGCTTTCTCCCGACAAAGCTTACTCGCGATTCGTGGATGACTTTGCGAGTTGGTACGACGCAAGCCACTCGTACACAGAAGACGCGAAGAATCTCTCGCTGGATCTCGAAAAACAGTGCATGCTCGAAAAACTACCCGGTGGCGGTTTCGTTCGGCACATGGAAATCGCCATCCACCAGCCCGGCGTGATGCTGCGTCTGACCGGAGGCCTCGGTCCCCTCCAACGTCGCGGTGTCAGTGGAGCGCTCACGGTCAACTTTCG
The DNA here is from genome assembly GCA_039821235.1 of Planctomycetota bacterium. Classification (GTDB taxonomy): domain Bacteria; phylum Planctomycetota; class Planctomycetia; order Pirellulales; family Pirellulaceae; genus Stieleria. Next base: position 13,922 of record JBCBOO010000029.1, on the reverse strand, counting down.
CAAAGTCGACGAAAAGACGGAGGTCGCAATGAGCTACTACGTCTGCGGTGCAAAATTCTTGCAACTGCCGATGATTGCCGAGCCCGTCGACCAGGTGCTCACCGGCCAAATGGACCGCTTCAAGACGTTCTGCGAGTCGTCGCCGGAGTAGCAACGTCCCGGTCGAACCGGGATTTGTCGAGCCAAGCCACGAATCCGCCTTGCTCTGTCGTTCGCGACGTTGGTAACACGGGTCTGAACAAGGGTGCTCTAGGTGAGGACCGCCCCAATCGGACCGCGTCGACGCGAGTTCGGCTGCCGACGGTGCTCGATAACCAGATGCGTCAAGGATGATCCGCATCGCTGAATGAGAGATGGACCGCTTGCAAAACATGAATCAATCCCGTCGTGCCGGCCGGCTGCTTGACCGCTGCACGTCTCGCCAATCGGGCACGCTTTCGGCGTCCCTTCGCGTCGTCGTGCGGGTTGCGCTGCTAATCGCCCTCTTCGGAACTCCCTGCCTCGCGCAAATGGGTGGGATGGGAGGAATGGGTGGCGGCATGGGAGGACCCCAGGGCGGCGGAGGCCCCGCGCCCTCGGAACGCGCCAAGTTTCGCGACCACATCCACGCTCGTAGCGAGCTGCCGATCGCACGCGAACGCGGCGACAAACTTGTTCGAAGCGTCGAAATTGTGGGCAACCGCAAGCTCAGCGATCATGTGATCCTGCAACAGCTGCAAACGAAGAAGGGACGTTTCTACAGCCGCGAGATATTGCTTGCCGACGTACACCGGCTCAACGAGATGCGTTCCTTTGATCGCGTCACCTTCGACACCGATGAAAACCAGGCCGGTGTCGCGGTTCGGTTCATCGTCACGGAACGCCCCTTAATTACTCGAGTGGTCTATCACGGCAGTCGCGCCGTCAATAAGCGTGACTTGAAAGGACGCTCTGGAATCGAAGTCGGAGATCCGCTTAGTCAGTTCTCCATCGAGTCGGCTCGCCGTCGACTTATCGATTACTACAAGGAAGAGGGCTTCGGCCAAGTCGCTATCTCAACGATCTTGGGATTGAACAAAGATCCCGGCGTGGTCATCTTTCGCATCAATGAAGGTCCCAAAGAGCGGATCGACAAAATCAAGATCATCGGCAACACGATTCTCAGCAGTGCACGGCTGAAGAAGATCATCAAGAGTCGTGGTGCATTGGTTGGCATCTACAAGTACGCGTTCAACACCGCCGACCAAACAAAGATCAACCAGGATGAGAAGATCCTTGAACGGCACTATCACAACCTCGGTTACCTGACCGCAAACGTCGGGAGATTTGTCGAGTATGACGAGTCGGGGAAATTCATGGATCTGACCTTCGTGATCCAAGAAGGCAAGCGATACAAAATCAATAGCATCCAGATCGTCGGAAACCAGTTTGTCACCGAGCAGTCACTTCGAAACCGACTGACGCTGAAGCCCGGCGACATGTTTGACGGCGGCAAACTTCAGAAGGATGTCGGTGAACTCATTTACGGATATGGCGAGCTCGGCTTCATCTATGCCGAAGTCCAGCCGCAAACCATCATGCGTGACGCGGAAGGTGTTGTCGATTTGGTTTACCGCATTGAAGAGGGCGACCAATGGAAGATCGGCGAAATCCGAGTCAACATCGAAGGCGAACCTCACCTGATGCGTGAGTCGGTCATCTTGAACATGCTGGAATTGCAAGAAGGTCAGCTGATCAATCGACGATCACTCGAGATCGGTCGGCGCCGCATGGGCAATAGCCAACTGCTGGAAACCAACCCGCAAATCGCGGAGCCGCCGGACATCATCGTCGAGCCGAGGGAGGACGCTTACTGATGCTCTTCCAAAACGCTTCATCCAGGTCCCAGACCTGTGATGCTACGTGCTCCCAAACACTGAATCTTCCAGCGACCAACCGCATGCCTTCCAGCGATCCATTCGAGCAAGACCCAATCCAATCGGATGCTGTTGCAAGTTTCCGGCAACGGTTTCTTGTCTCACGTCCCGTACGAAGTGCGTTGTTGTCGTTGACCGCGCTGGTCGGCATCGGACTCTCGGCAGGCCGGACGCAGGCTCAAGGATTCGATCCCTATGCGACGGGCGGAACCGTTCAACCACCCGCTTACAGCGGACAACCGAACTACGCCAACTCGCCGAACTACACGCAGCCGCAAACGCCGACTCAACCCGGCTATGCAACGCAGCCGGGTAACGCGAGTCAACCTGGTTACCAAACCCAACAAGCCTACCGTCCTCAACAGGGTTATCAGACGCAGCAGGGTTATCAGACACAGCAGGGTTATCAGACACAGCAGGGATACGGGACTCCGCCCGGCTACGTTCCTCCTCAAGGCGTCACGCAACCCGGATACGGGAACACGCCAAACTTGCCTCCGGTCGCGCCTCCCGCAGCGGCGCCACAAGCATCCACGGCAGCCCGCCCCTTTCCGCCGAATCAGTTCGGGCCTCGGCAACGCGTTCTTCTGCCCGGCGAGAGTGTTCCCGGAACCGGGACCGTGTTTCCGCCGCTCGGCACCGACCCCGTCTACACTCCCAACGTTCGCGTCGCGGACTTGGTCGTCAATGGATTCCCGGCTCGAACCGGACGAGTCATGTTTGGTGGTGCGGTCAACAGTGATGCGGGCGTCACGGGACAGATCACCGTCGATGAACGCAACTTCGATATCACGCGTTGGCCTCGGTCGTTTCGTGATCTGTTCAGCGGCACCGCCTTTCGCGGCGCCGGACAAACGTTCCGACTGGAAGCCGCCCCGGGTAGCGAGTTTGATCGCTACAGCGTGCAGTTTGCCGATCCAAACTTGTTCGGCTACATGCCGATCAGCTTTTCAGCGAGCGGATTTCTCTACGACCGTCGTTTCAATGACTGGGACGAGAATCGGCTTGGTGGCCGTTTTGCACTCGGTTACCGCATCACGCCCGACCTTTCGATCGGCGTCGGAATCAGCGGCCAAAATGTCAACATCGACGACATCCGTGCACCGGGTGTTTCAGCAGAGCTGGACGCTCTGGAAGGCGACAACGGACTGTACAGCGGCAGCATCACGCTGACGCACAACACACGAGACAGTCCCATTCAGCCCAGCCAAGGGCACTATTTCGAGTTTCAATTCGAAGAGACCTTCGGTGACTTCGAATACTCGCGAATCGAGTTGGAGTACCGCAAATATTGGCTTTTGGCCTCACGAGCCGACGGCAGTGGAAAGCAAACGCTCTCCTACAGCACCCAGGTCGGATTTAGTGGAAACGACACGCCCGTCTTCGAGCATTTCTTTGCCGGCGGCTATGCCACGCTGCGAGGATTTGATTTCCGTGGGGCCAGTCCGGTGGCCGGCGGGCCAAACGGAGTGGAGGTTGGTGGCGAGTTCCAATTCCTGAATTCCATCGAATACATGTTCCCGATCACCGCCGATGACGCATTTCGAGGCGTCGCGTTTGTTGACTTCGGTACCGTTGAAGAGAGTGTTAAGCTAGACTCGGACACGTTCCGCGTGGCACCCGGGTTTGGTCTTCGCGTCGCGATTCCGGCTCTCGGCCCCGCGCCACTCGCATTCGACTTTGCGTTCCCGGTCAACAAAGCCGACTTCGACGACGAGCGGATGTTCAGCTTTTACATGAGTTTGATTCGATAAGAAATTGCCACCCGCACTCAATCGCGTCGGAAGAACCTCGTGGTCCAGCCAGATCGCGGAGCGATACCAGTGCTCGCTTCCGGGTGACTTGATCCGTTGGTTTGATGAAGAGGTCTGGCGAGTTCGGCCGGGCGTCGCCGTGGAGTCTGGCTTTACGGAAGCTTTGGCCCCGGATGCCTTGCTCCAGCCGACGCCGGAAGCGATTTGGCCTGCGTTGATGCCCTGCAATTTCCTGCCGCTGCTGGGCAATCGTCTCGGCGACTGGCTGTGTCTCCGATTCGGACACGACAACAGCGTTCGCGATGTGGTGCATTGGTACCACGGAGGCGGGGATTGGATTCCATGGGGAAACACGCTCTCCGAGGCCTTGCTCTTTGACGCGTTGCAAAAACGGCTTCCCGGCGAGTCGCGACAACATGCCATTCCCGCAGACGCCGCCGAACCGCTCGCTTCGCATGACGGTTCACATCTGCATGACTGGGCGATCGAGTCACTTCGTGACGCGTTGGTAACCGATCCGAGTCAATTGTCCGGCCGAGATCTGGCGAAGTGTTTGTTGGACTCACAGCTCTGCCAGCCCGCAATCCTCTGCCAGCTGGTCATCGAAGCACTGGATCGATCCGCGCTACTCTCACAGCATGACACGCCGCCCCAATGTGAGGATGCCAACTGGCAGCGCGTCCAGTTCGATCACGAGTTGGCGACCGGCGAAATGAAAGCCCGATTCGAAGGCACGACACAAGATTGGGCGTCGGCCGAGTTGCGTTCCGAGCAATGCAATCAAGTGGCTCCGGACTTATCGTGGGCCTGGGAGATACGCGGGTACGCGCTCGAGCGGCGAGGCCAATTGGAAGCCGCAACGGCGGCATATGAAAAGGCACTCGACTGTTCGTCCTTTACCGACCAATCGGTTCGCTTGCGCACACATGGATTTACACCCGACGGACAAAAGTTCGCCGCGTCACGCATGCTGGAACAAGGGCTTTGCCCCAACCATGCGTCCCGCACAGCCTACTTGAACTGCTTGAATGTCGATTCCGGCGGCGAGCGTCGTCGAAGAGTCTTCCAGTACTTTCGTGACCAAGCCATGGCCGCGTCGGGGCATCAGGCCCATCAGTTATGGATGCGAGCCGGATGGGATATGGGAGCCGAACCAATGTCCGTCTATGGCGAAATCCTCCGCAGTGTTTCAACGTCCGCCGAACAGGCCGGGTACATCGCCGAGTCCACTCTGGCATCAGTCCATCGAGACTGTTTCAAGAGTCGCTACGGAATCGAGTAAACGCCTCGCTCAACGGTTCGCCCAAGAGAACGTCGGGCTGCTTGTTTACTTCCACAAGCGTTTAACTCCTCTACCGATGGCCTCCGGTAAACGCAGGCGAGCTGTATGGGCATTCCAATAGGCCGTCCAAGCTCAGCCCTTTTTCTTGCGTCCAAAGAGGCCTCCCGCCTTTTTGGGTTTTGGTTCCGACGACGGCTTGATACCGGGAGTCTCCGTTTGAATGGTGGGAACATCGGGCGACGGTGTCTTGGCAGGAGACGCTCCACCACCCAGTGCAGCGAGCGCCGCGAAATCCGATCGATCTGCCTTGACCACTTCGGAGGTGACTCCGGTGTCCAACTGAGGCTTTTCCTGAATCACCTTTGGCGTCTCACCGATCGACAGCTGCTTGGCATCGTCGACAGAGAACTTAGGCTTGTCCTCGGCCACCAGCCCGGCGAGGGAGTCAATCGAAGCGTGCGTCTTGTTACTGGATGATGCGTCGCTGCCCGATGACGGGTGACGGTTCAGTGCCGCATCCGGCGACACGCCCAGGACGGCTGCGATATTCTCGCGGCTTGGGCTGCTTGAGGCAACTTCGCCGGAATCGCCGACGTTGCTTTCGTTGAGAGCGTGATCGCCCGTGACGGCACCGCTCTGTTCAGCAAGGTCATCGCGCGGCTCTGGTCTTGACGCTTCGCTCGCGGTGAGTTCGTACCCTGAATCCTCGGTACCTTCGGAAAGTTCGGCCAGCTTAGCATCGCTCAATTCCTCATCGAGCAACTTCGCCCATCGTTCGATGGCTCGATCTTCGAGTCCGGCGGCCCGGTCCAATGTCATCGTGAGTTTGCGGTCGACTTCCGGAAGCGAGGCATGGACGGTCAGTCGTCCGTCAGGCGTGTAATCAAAACGAACGTCGACGTTCGTCCCTTTGGGAGTTCCGCGCGGCAGGTCATCGACAACGCATTGACCGATCTTCGTGGCATTGATTCCACGATCATCACCGCCTTCGACGACCTCGATTTTCACGTTCGCTTGATTGTCCGAATGCGTTCGAAAGCGAACCGTTTTTCGGGCCGGAAGCTTGCTGTTTCGAGGGATCATGACCTGTCGTCGCGGGCTGCCAGACTTGGGATCCACGGCCAACACCCCAAGGTCATGGGAGTTCACGTTGCTAACGGAGATGCCTGACTGGTCGTGTTTGCCCGCCATCAGCATTCCCGCGTACAGCGCCGCCCCGTGACTGACCGCTTCGTCCGGAGAGAGTGACCGGTCCAGTTCCATGCCACTCAACCGCTCCAGCTCGTCGCGGATCATGGGCATCCGCGTCGAGCCGCCGACCAGAATCAACCGCGTCAAATTGGACCATTCGATGTTGGCGTCATCAAGAACCAACTGAACGGTCATCAAAGTCCGCTCCACCAAGTCCGCCGAACGCTTCGCAAACTCGGCTTGCGTCAATTCCGTCCGTAGACGTCGACCGTCGTGTGCGAAGGCGACACTGACCGACTCACGTTGCGTCAGTGCATGCTTGGTCTGATTCGCTTTACGAAGCAGTTCCTGCGTCGCTTGAGGATCGTCGTGCAGGTTGATCCCGTGTTCGGCTTGAAAAGACTCGACGATGAAGTCAACGATCCGTTGATCCCAATCGATGCCGCCCAAGTACACGTCGCCGGCGGTTGCGATGGTGTTAAAATTGCCGGCTTCGATCTGCATGACGGTGACGTCGAACGTGCCACCTCCCAGGTCGTAAACGAGAACCTGCTCGCTTTGTTTGACGGTGCCGTCAGTCGTGAGGAACCCCTGTGCGACACCGTACGTGATCGCCGCCGCCGTCGGCTCATTGATGATGTCCAAGACTTCCAGGCCGGCAAGCTTGCCCGCGTCCTGAGTCGCCTTCCGGCAAGGCTCGTTGAAAAAGGCGGGTACGGTGATGACCGCTTGACGGACATGGCCAAGTTTGAGTTCGGCATCCGACTTTAACTTTCTCAACACGAGTGCCTGGATGACTTCCGCCGGCAGGTGTTTGCCGCGAATGGTCTTCTCATAGTACTGCTCACCGACGTCACGTTTGGCATAGATTGCCAGTCGGTCGGGTTCCAGCAACCCCGCCTCCATCGCTTCGATCCCAACGATAGGTTGCTTGTGATCAAAGAAGACGGCACTGGGCGTCGTTAAATCACCTTCGGAGTTGCGAATGGTTTCCGGCCGACCCGTTTCATCCAAGAATGCAACGGCGGAAAAAGTGGTCCCTAAGTCGATGCCGACCGGGGGTTGCCTTGTCGTCTCGGACATGTCGATGTGTCAATCGGTAGAGAAAAGATGCGAAGAGGAGGGGCGTGGCCGTAGAACAACCCGCCCTTGTGGAACGCCCCGTCTGATGGATTGTACCCGTCGGGCCGTGACGAACCGGGCCTCGGCCAGTGCAGCGTGACAACGTACACTCGAGGCGACCTCCGGTGCGTTCGGGCGTCGTTCTCACCGCTGACCTCAGGTAATGCCATGATGCGTGAAGAACGCGAATGTTCGGTTGGGGGACCTTTGAACCAACAACGGCGGGTCGGATATACTCTTGGGCATCCCAGGAGTCCGTGGTTTCGGCCTGATCGTCGACCACCGGACTGTGGTCACAGGATCGGCAACTAATTGAGGAACTTGAGATTGACCGACGGAAACGAACCAACTGCTGTCGCCCCTGCCGAATCACCGATGGATTCCGGTGCGGCGACGGAGGAAACTCAGGCATTGCTTCAAAAAGTTGAAGCGGTCCGGTCCAAGCTGCAAGGAGTCATACGCGGGAAATCGGAAGTCATTGATTCAGTACTGACGAGTGTCTTGGCCGAAGGCTCCATTTTGCTCGAGGATGTTCCGGGCGTGGGCAAGACCACGCTGGCGAAATCGATCGCATCGCTGATCGATTTGGATTTCCAACGCATTCAGTGCACGCCTGACTTGTTGCCATCGGACATCTTGGGGAGCGCCGTCTTTCAACCTGCCAGCGGCGAGTTCCACTTTCGCCGCGGGCCGATCTTCTGCAATCTTCTGATCGCGGACGAGGTCAACCGTGCGTCACCGAGAACACAGAGCGCGTTGCTGGAGGCCATGGCCGAATCGCAAGTCACCATTGACTCTTCGCAGTACCAACTCGAACGTCCTTTCATTGTCATTGCGACACAAAACCCAAGTGGCTTCGAAGGCACCTACCCGCTGCCTGAATCCCAACTGGACCGTTTCTTGTTTCGGTTGTCGATGGATTACCCCGATGCGGAGAGCGAGATCGATTTGCTGCTCGATCAAGCGACGCACAATCCATCGGATGAGTTAACGCCGGTCATGCATCGCGACGAGTTGACGGCGCTCCAAAAAGTAGTTCGCGACGTCAAGGTGGATCGTAAAGTCGTTCAGTACCTCGTCGATGTGGTCTCGCAAACGCGTCAGGACAGTCGCCTTCGTGTCGGGTGCAGTCCACGCGGATCCAAAATGCTCTTGCGTGCCGGACAAGCTCGGGCGGTGCTGCACGGTCGTCAATTTGTACTTCCCGACGACATTCAAGAAGTTGCCGTCGCCGTGCTTGCCCACCGAATTTCAATGCGTGCCGTATCCGGGACGTGGAACGACGCGGCGCTCGTCATCGATGAATTGGTTCGCCAGACGGAGGTTGTCGTTTGACTCTCGATTCATCGGTCGAAACGTCCGCTCCGGCGGAGACTACCGGCACGGTAACGCGTGACTCGGCAGTTCAAAACGGAAGTGTATCAAGCGGCACGCCTCACCCGTGGGATTCGCCCGTCAATTTCCGGGACGCGAGGGCGTCTGGGAAATCGAGACATGGAAAACGTGATTCGAACGGCGGGCCCATGAAGCGTCTCGGCGCAATCACGAGGCAGTTCACCGGCGGACTGGCACTGCCGTGGCGAATGTACGAGTCGCTTCGACAGAGCATGACGGTTGCGTCCGTGATGTCGCTGCTGTGTCTGCTGATGACTTTCAATGTGATCTGGGGCTTTCCCTGGAGCGGCATGATGGGTGCTTGCGTTGCCATGCTGGGGGCTGGGTTTTTGATCAATCGATTCATGCGACCGTCACTCAGGCTGAGCCTTTCACTGCCGCGATCGAGCGTTGCCGGACAGGCTTTTTCCGTCAACGCTCGCCTCGAAAACAAACGCATTCTGCCGGCACTGAATCTGCGTATCGGCTGGCAGCGGGAAGGCGCCCGCGAAGTCTTCCGCAGTCGAATCCCTGAGGCGTGGGAAGCCTCTCCACCGGTCGCTATCGAAGTCTTGCGTGGCAAAGACGTCATGCACTGGCATGGTCAAATGCGTTTCGAAACACGTGGAATCCATGAGTTGCCCAACTTCCAAGTCACGTCCTCCTTCCCATTTCACTTGTTTCACTTTCGCAAGGGAATCGAAACGAAGACCAAGATCGCGATCACGCCGGCTCCGCTTAGCACCGATCACGACCCCACCTCACGCGTCATGCTGGCGGCCATCGGTGAGTGGGCGAAACGGCTGGTGGTCGGATCGCCGGTGGAGTACGTCGGGAACCGTGAGTACGAAGTCGGTATGCCTGTGCGACGTTGGGATTTTGCCTCTTGGGCTCGACTCGGACGTCCGATTGTCCGCGAGTACCAATCGCCGTCGATTCAGTCCGTGACGCTCGTGATTGATACGTCGATGGTGCCCGAAGAGACCCATTCCGAATCCCGAGCAGACTCGAAGCGAAGGCGCCGTTTCGAGTTATTTTCATTCGAACGACTGATGTCCACCTCCGCGACGGCAATCGCGGAATTGCTACACCGGCGCGTCCAGCTGACGATGGTGATCTCGGGAGAGTCGCTCGACGGGGAGCCAATCGCGTCACCCTCGGCCGCCGGTGACACGAAAGAGACTTTATTGGTGCGATTGGCAGCCGCCAGCGCGGTGCCGCTCGCCACCGGACGGCAGCAAATCGAAGAGCTACTGGACACCAAAATGGCTCAGCCGATGCTGGTGCTTTCCCGTGTCCCTTTGGAACATACATCACGGATAGGCTTGGCAGAACAACTCCCCGTTCATGTGACCTACCTGCCGATCTCACTCGATCACCTCGACACGCCCGCACTCCCATCATGATCGACCAGCCCGTTCATCGACGTCGTGCACTGGTTGCAGACGAGCTTCCGAAACCCACGTTTCTGCAGTCGCTTTTGCTGCCGGGGATCCTCTTTTTCCAAACCCTGTTCGTCGGGTCCACCTACCGAACGTGGCCGATCGCATTGATTGGTTTCGTCAGCACCGTTTTGATGGTTTTCATCGTCCAACAGGCCCAATCGTTTCTCTTCACCAGCGACACGAACTCTGATCCCCCGGCGGAGTCATCGGCCAGCACGGAGGACACCCGCGTCAAAGCTCAGAAACGGTACGCGACCGTTCGAAAAGTGCTGAATTTCGCGGCGTGGCCGTTGGCGTTGATCGTAGGCGTCAGCGTTGCAATGTTTCGGATTGGCTTTCATTTCTCCGGCAACTTGAATCCGGTGGCAATGATCGTCGATACCATTTCCCACTTCGCGCTTTTTGTCGCGTTCGTCCTCTGGGGTTTGTTTCCAAGACACGGCCATCCGGCGCTGTTGCCCCTGGGACTCATTCTCGTTTTGACGACCGTCACCGCGGGAGGAGTGAGCCACACGATCAACGGTCAAACGGTGGCGGCTCTTGCGGCGGTCCTCGGTTACCTGTTTGCCGCGCGGCACATCTTGCCGTATTGGCAAGACAGGAAATCACGGCGGATCCGGCAGAAGACCCAGTCCAAACGCCGTGCCCGATTGAGAGGATTCGTGATCGATGACACCGGAAATGTGTCCGGAAACTCTAAGGCACCGCTTCCGGCGTCAACGGTTTCGATCGCGGGGTCTCCCATTCGCACACCGGTACTCTACACGGTCATTGCGGCGTCCCTGGTCCTGACCACCACAAGTGCAGCGGGGCATTTGGCCGGGCGAGTGATCCCTGGATTGCAGCTTAAGTTCTTTGACAGCCTGTCACAGTCTTTGGAAGCCGTTGCCACCAACCAACTCATCGGTGGTACGAAATACGTTTCGGGCAGTCGACTCGGTGCGATTCGCCAACACATGATTGGTGATCCCGGCGAAGTCGCATTGAGGGCCTACGCAGAGGCCTCGCCCGGCTACTTGCGTGGCACCATTTTTGACACGTACCAAAACAGTGTTTGGAAAAACGCAACCGAGCGGGCACTCTACGAAGATGAATCCGACTCACTTCGGCCGCGACAAGTGTCGGTTCTGTCGGAGGCACAGACCAGCCTGATGCGTCCGACCAATGCACCGATGAGCCGGTTCCAAGTTCGCAAAAACTCGGGTGAAAGATTCGTCGGTACGATTGAGATCCATAACATCCCGCTCAAGGGCTCGCGAGTATTCACGTCACTTTCGACCGACTGGATGGAGGCCGCCGGCAGCGAAATTCAACTTTCGCATCATGACCAGGTCTTAGCGGGCATCGACACCAGCGAACCCTATGTCCTGGGCGTCACCGAAGACACGCCCCAAGAGACCATGGGAGAAATTCGACGCAGTACCATGCTGTCGATGCCGTTGCAGGTCCGCCAGATCATTGAGCCCATCACGCGTGGAATCTGCCAAGGCATGCTCACTCCGAAAGCCAAAGCGGAGGCAATTCAAAAGTTTTTTCAAAGCAACTTCCAGTACACCCTGCAGGACCGCAACGCGAGCCCATCCGGCATGGACCCGATTGCGAATTTCATCGTCACACGCCATCCCGCGCATTGCGAATACTTCGGAACCGCGACCGCATTGATGTTGCGATGCGTCGACGTTCCGACCCGCTACGTGACGGGTTATGTCGTCGACGAAAAGAGTGACGAATACGATTACTTTATCGCGAGAAACCGTGACGCGCACGCGTGGGTGGAAGCGTACGACGACACCACCGAACGTTGGTTTCCCGTCGAGTCAACCGTCGGGAGGTACTACCGAACGCTCGCACTCGATGACGAGAGCTCCGAGGCGTCCGATCAAGCGACCGATCGTTTCCTCGACTTTGAAAACGAAGATTCGATTCTCGGAATGATCTTTGGACGGTTGCTGTCTTTCCGCGCTTCGGATTCGCTGCAAGTCGTGTTTCGCTTCGCGCAATTGCCACTGTTTTGTGTTGCCGTCGGCCTGCTGTGGCTACGGTATCGAAACCGGATCAAGGGGCAGACGGATGAAGAGGAGCAACGGGTCCGGCAGATGCTGGTCCAGATGGATCGCAAGCTCAAACGCTACACCATGATGCGATCACCCACCGAAACGCTCCACCAATTTGCCAGACGCTTGGAATCAGAGGCAAGCGGCGAAGATCAAGCCGAGCGAGCAAGTTTCATGGTGAAGGCTGCGGACTGGTACCGCCACTATGCGTCCGCAAGATACTGCGGCGAAGTCCCTAACCCCATGGCGTGAGGTCGATGTCTAGAACAACGACGGCGGGCGGTCGTCTTCATCATCGTCGAGTGGCGAATCGTTGATCGACCCGAAACGATAGCTTGAGTTGGAGGTGCCGCCGACAAACTCTCCTTCGGCATCTCCATCAATGGTCAAGCCGCCACCTTCGCCCGAGGATTCGCCGGTGTCTTCCCCTTCGCCCTCACCTGATCCACCGTTCACGGTTTCTTTTTCGACCGAGGGATCTTCGGAGCCGACGATGCCGGTTCCACCTTGAAGCGAATTGATGTAATTGATGACGAGCAACGCGTCGAGCGCCGTGACTTGGCCGTCTCCGTTGACGTCATAGCCGAAGTTGGGCAGTCCGTAACCGACGGGCCCAAGTCCGTAATGGTTCAAGTAGTTGATGATGATCAACGCGTCTTGGGGTGAGACGGCTCCGTCCTGATTGACGTCGTAGGGATTGTCGTCGTTGTGGTACGGTGATTGGTTGGCAACCACTCGAATCAAGAAACGTTGTGTGATCTCTTCATACGCGCCGTGCACATCTCGCGCAGAAAGATTGAGCTCAATCTCGGACTCCATTTCCTGCTGGACATACTCGTCCTCGCGCAGTTTCAACTCGGAATCGATGATCTCGAACCTGGGGTCATCCACGCTGACGGAGTAGCTGTCTGCCGCGGGGATTCCGCCGAGTAAAACGGTGCCCACCGGTGCACCGTATTCGAACTCCACCACCGTCTCATTGGATAACGAAATATCACCGACCGGCTCGGCGATATCGGTGACAGACAGCTCCAGTTCCGTGCTTTGACTGGTTCCGGCCGCATCCATGGCGGTAACCGTCATGACGACCACCGACTCGGATTCATAATCGATCGTGGCGTCCTCGCGAAGAAACAGCTCTTCACCGATGACTTCAAATCGATCGTCATCCACCGAGAGAGTCACGACGTCGTTTTCGTCTTCATCTTCGTAACCGAGATCCGCAACCACACCGCCGGGCGTGTTTTCCGTCAAGCCGTAGCCGATGGCAAAGATCTGCGAGACAGGGTCGTTTCGATCCAAGACGCGAATCATGAAACTCTGCGTCACAAACGCTCCTGCTGCCGCATCATACGCATCAACGGTGAGCGGAACTTCGGACTCGTATTCAAAATTCAATCCGCCGTCCATCAAGAACAGCATCCCATCGCGGACTTCAAATCGCGAGTCCGAAACCAGGAACTCGTAATCGTCTCCGGCGTCTGCATCTTGGACCTCGATACCGCCGATCGCGTAGGGTCCGTCGACGTTCTCGGGCAAGTCCCCGCCCAGGAACACGAGGCCGCTGGGATCATCCGGCACGTTGTCGACGGTGATCACAAACTCAACCGACTCGGAGGTGTCTTGGCCGTCCGTAAATGCAATCCGAAACGAGTCTTGCCCGTTGAAATCGGATTCGGGTTGGTAGGTTAAACCGTCATTGCCCAGCGACACGCTGCCGTGAGCCGGTTGCTCGATGATGTAAGCAATCGCTCGATCACCATTAGCATCCGAGACCAGCTGCTCTAGTTCTGACTCGCTGAAAA
>JBCBOO010000299.1:0-7655 GCA_039821235.1 Planctomycetota bacterium | reverse complement strand
TGCAATTCCATGAGTGCGACGTCGTTATCGCCGGCCAGCAACATTTTTTGCCCACGTCCACGCACAATTCCCTTTTCGGTATCCATCCAGTCGGTGCCGCGACCGAGCAGCAGCTGCTCGTCCACGTCGGCTTCGCGATCCGGCTCGACATAGATGGCCGGTAAGTAGACTTCGCCATCCGGACCCGATTCGATTGACAGCGTCGCGCGGCGAAAGACGAGGTCAAACGGCCTTTCGGGCGTGTGAACTTCGAGGTCCAGGATTTGATTCCAATCGACCCAAAAGTACTTGCCCGTGGTCGTGTGGACTTCCAATACCGGCCCCAAAAGATCGTCCAAATCACGCAAGTCGCTGACTTGGGAACCGTTGACTTCGACGGGTTGGTTTAGATTGCACTCGGATTCGCGGCCGGCGATGAGCGCGGCGGCTGCTTCCACATCGCCTTCGCGGAAGGCCGTCAATGCTTCCAAGTGGGCTTTGACGGAGGCGGAGGGTTCGCCCAAGAATTCGGGAACGCGTCCTTCATAGAAACACTCTCTCCTCGCGACTTCCGCACGCACGAGTTGGCGCCACAACGCGGCACCGATCGCTGCTTTTGCGTCCTGGTTGCCCACCGTATCCAATTGACGATCCGCACGTTCCAAGTTTCCGGCGATGCAGGACAACTCGGCCAATCGGAAACGTGCCGGCACGTCGGCCGGATGCGCCTTTACAAATTGAAGCGCCGCCTCCTCGGCTTCGCCAATCTTTCCGGCTTGATAAAGCTCCATCACGCTGCTGGACATGCGGTTCTCGAATTAAGGTCGACGTGTGGTGGGACGAATGGGCGAGTAGGTTTTGGCAGGCTGGGGAGCCTGACTTAGACTGTTTAGGAGCGACCGATTCGGGTTTGTAAACGGACGCTGCCGATCATTTCGTCAAGTTCATAGTGTGGTGCGAGCCGCATGATACAGTAAAACGAACCGGGTTTGCTGGGGTCGGATTGCACCGAAATGTTGGCTTCACGAAGCGGCTTGCGACTCTTCACTTCCGCGCTGGCTTCCCGGTCGGTTGTGACGTAGTCCATGATCCAGTCATGCAACATTCGCTCGAGATCATCCGCTGTTGCAAACGACCCCGTCTTGGTGCGTGCGATGACTTTGACGTAGTGTGCGAACCGGCTGACGGTCAACATGTACGGCAACATCGCGCTGATTTTTGCGTTCGTGTTTGCGTCCGCGGTGTCGTATTGCTTGGGCCGTTGTAGCGATTGGCCGCTGGCGAAGACGGCCATCGCTGTGTCCTTGCAATCACAAAGTGGCAGCAGCCCGAGATCACTTAGCTGGCGTTCCAGTGAGTCCGTGACCGCGATCTCCGTCAACGGACGCGGTATCACGCCACGTGAGTCGGTGGGGAAACTCAGTGACGGAAGATCGGTCACCAAGCCGCCTGCCTCGGCGTCCTGCTTTAAACCTCTGATATCCGCCAGCCAGCCACTGGTCGCGAACGCGCGCATCAAGACCGTCGCGTACGCGTAGCCCGGATTGCCCCACAGATACTGGCTTCCGTCCGGCTTTTGAACGTCTTCGTGAAACAAAAATCCATCGGTTCGCGACCCATCGTCTTCGTAGGGGCCTCGCATCAAGATTCGGGGCAAAACGAGCCCGACAAAGCGGGAGTCTTCTTCGTCGCGGAGTGCATTCCACTTCAAGTAGTCCACTCGAGAGAGTCGTTCTTCATGATCACGTGTGACTTGCAGCTCTGAGAAATTTTCGAGGTCCAGCAACTCCGGACTTGCCGCCAGGAGCGCGGGGCAAAAAGAACTGGCCGCGACACCCGCGATGGAACGGACGACAAACAAATCGTCCGTCGCCCGCGTCGAGGAAACTTTCGGATGGACGTCGTAGTCGCAAACGAGAACACCGTAGGGCTGTCCACCGGGCGAACCAAATTCGTCTTCGTAGATTTTTTTGAACAAACTGCTTTGGTCAAACTCGACGGCACGCTCAAAATCCTTTTCCAGCTCTTTCCATCGCGCCGTCAGCACGCGAACCTTGATCATCGGATCGCTTTCCAACTCGGCTCGTCGGACCAAGAACTCCAGTCCACGCCATGAGGCTTCGAGTTTCTGAAACTTCGGATGGTGAAGGATCTCGTTCAATTGATTCGTTAACAACGTATCAATCGCAGCGATGTCGCCTGCCAAACGCGTGAGCAACGAGTCACGTTCTGGCAACTCGGAGACATCCGTCCCGAACCAAGACTCAAGGCTGTCGGCGATCGTCTCCGCCGTGAAAAACTGTTCAAGCGTCGCCGATGCCGCCAAGAATTGCGACTGGTCGATCGATTCCGGTGAAGCCGCTAACACCTGCTGGAGCAGATCGATCGTCAGCGTTTCGGTCGCCGGCGATGTCGATGCAGGTTGATAAGGTTGCTGCGACATGGATGGACCGACGAGTACGTTCACGTAGGCAAAGCTTTAGGTGCTTTGTCAACGTTCATTTTCGGGACCGATTCTAAACCAGTGGGCGAGCCCACCGGCAAGGTGCTGTCGCCCCATTCGGGGCTGATGCTCAGAACAAAACGTGCAACCCCGACCTATTAACAGCCCAGGCAAGCGTCCATCGGCTCATCAAATCTCACCGTAAGCCCATGGGATGACAGGCTGGAAGCCTGTCCTACGTTGTTTGCGAGACAAGCTGGAAGCCTGTCCTACGTTACTTGCGAGACAGGCTGGAAGCCTGTCCTACTTGTTCGGGAGCTTCGTCTTAGCCGAGCTTTGGAATACTTGCGACCATTCGCATGCTGGTCGTCAGTTCTTCCAACTGCAGCCACGGACGCATCCACGCGACCGCGTTGTAGCTGCCCGGCTTGCCCGGCACCTCTTTGACTTCCACACGAGCTTCGGCGAGCGGGTATCGGGCTCGGACGTCCGCGGGCGGGTTCGGGTCGGCGGTGACGTAGTTATGAATCCAGCGATCCAACCACGCTTCGCAGTCGCTCGCTTCCATGAACGAACCGATTTTGTCTCGACCAAGAACCTTGAGGTAATGCGAAAATCGGCTTGTTGCCATGATGTAGGGCAATCGTGCACTGATCTCCGCGTTCGCGGTGGCTTCCGGTCGATCGTACTTCTTGGGCTTTTGGCACGTTTGTGCACCAAAGAAGACCGAGTAGTCGGTGTTCTTGAAGTGACACAGCGGAAGAAAACCGAGGTCGCTGAGTTCCTTTTCGCGGCGATCGGTGATCGCAATCTCCGTCGGGCACTTCAGGTCCATGTCGCCATCGTCGGCCTTGAAGATGTACGAGGGCAGCCCTTCGACCTTCCCACCGTTTTCCACGCCACGAATCGTGGTGCAGAATCCCGTCTTGGCGAACGCGTCGGTCAGCCGTGCACCCATCACGTACGCGGTGTTCATCCAGCAGAACGAATCGTGTTCGACGTGAACCGATTCACCGCTTTGGCCGACGGGGACTTCTTCGTAGGCAAACTCATCGATCGTCTTGGTGTTTTGGCCGTACGGCAAACGTGCAAGCGTTCGAGGCATGGTGAGCACGCAGAAACGGCTGTCTTCACTTTCGCGGAAACTCTTCCACTTCGTGTACTCGGCGGTTTCAAAGATCCGTGCCAGGTCGCGTGGCTTGCTGAGTTCCGTCCACTCATCGAAGCCGAACAATTGCGGCGCGGTCGCCGAAATGAACGGGCAGAATGCCGAGGCTGCGACGCCGCTGACATTCGTCAACAGATCCATGTCCTCGGGATGATTGGAAAACTCATAATCACCGATCAACGCTCCGTACGGGGCACCACCGGGAGTGCCGAATTCGTCTTCGTAGATCTTCTTGAACAGTTGGCTCTGATCGAACTCCACCGCACGATCCATGTCCTTGAACAAGTCTCGCTTGGAGCAGTTCAGGACGCGAATCTTGAGTGATTCACCGGTCTCGCTGTTCATCACGAGGTGGTGCAGGCCGCGCCAAGAACCTTCCAGCTTTTGGAATTTCTCGTTGTGCATGATCGCCGCGAGCTGCTCGCTCATCTTTTGATCGATGCCGGCGATGGCTGCGTTAAGCGAACGCATGACGTCTTTGTCGAACGAGACCGTTCCTTTGAGCGCCTCTTCGGTCAGCGTCTTGATCAGCTCTTCGGCTCGTGAACGTTCAGTTTTCTTGGTTGCCGCGATGGCGGATTCCAAAAGGCTGCCAGATTCGGCTGTGCTTTCGGTTGACTGTGCCGCTTGGCTTTGGGACTCACCGGAACTCATGGCGAGGTAGACTCCTGGAAGCGTGTGTGAGGAAAAGATTCGTTCGGATGCGAAAGTCGTTGTCTGGTGCGCTACGACGATTCGCCTTCGTTCTCGACGCCGAGTTCGCCGGAAAGTTGCTTGAGTTGTTCGCTGTTGGTCAGCACCTGTTCCAGGACGTTTTCGAGATCGTCGCTTCGGTCGATTTTGGTCGCCAAGTCACGGAGCTTGTCTCGCGTTTCCATCAGCTTCTTGAGTGGATCGACTTTGCCGACGATATTGGCCGGCTCAAAGTCTTCCATCGATTGGAAGTCCAGGTTGACGGACATCTCGCTGCCATCACCGGCGAGCGTGTTTTCCACACGCATGTTCAACCCCGGCGTCATGTTCTTCAGCACGTCATTAAAATTGTCGCGATCAATTTGAATGAACTTGCGATC
The DNA here is from genome assembly GCA_039821235.1 of Planctomycetota bacterium. Taxonomy (GTDB): domain Bacteria; phylum Planctomycetota; class Planctomycetia; order Pirellulales; family Pirellulaceae; genus Stieleria. Next base: position 2,992 of record JBCBOO010000299.1, on the reverse strand, counting down.
CTTGAGTGACTTGAGTTTGGCGGTGGGGTCACCGGAGAAGTCTCCCATCACGCCCACGACAAACGGGAGCTCTTTGACGACCTGCGCGCCTTCGGTTTCCACTTCGTAGGTGATGTGAACGCGAGGTTTACGAACTCGGTTGAGTTTTTGTTGCTGGCTCTCAGCCATCTCAAATTTCTCCGGACACGCAGGTAAGGATCAGCAGGGACGCCGACTGTTTGGGCAGTTCAAATACAGAACCATTCAGAAGCGGTTGTAAATCAACCCCCTTGGATGGGCAACCTTCTGGTGACGTCTGACCGTCAAGAAAGTCTTGAAATTGGGCCGTTCGCTCCAGGTTTCGCTGGTTTGCAGGCCAAAAGGGAATCATCTCGAGTTCGTTTAGCGGGACAGCGCTACTTTGCGACGGATCCTATCCCGCACCGTGATCGAGGGATGGCAAGGATCCCTCGTTCACGCTTGGGGTTGTGATGTGGCGCTGTCCGCTGGGGGCTCGCAAGTTGTCCGTCAAGCCCGCCGAAATGCCAACCGGCGGCGTCAATAATCTTCGTCTTCTTTCATCGGGAGCCCGACACGCTCTGAGAGGTTATTCAGAACGCTTCGGTCGCTAATCAGTTTTTGAAGCAGGGTCGGCAAGTCCATTCGTCCAAATTCAACGGCCTGTTGCAGCATGTAACTGACCGGTGAATGGGGTTCGGTCTTTCGAAAGAACTCGCTCGCCTTCATCAACATCCGGAACGCATCTTCACGGTTGTTCACTTGTGCTTGTGCGATGTCCACTGTTTTCGCACCGTGAGTCAAACCGGTTGCGTCATTTTCGGAACTTTCTTCGTCGGATGTTACTTCGCTTCCGCCGAGGATCACCCGCGTGAGCGCCACGAACGCTTGTTGGATGTCGGTGAGTGTTCGTTGAATCTGGCTGCTCGGAGGCGTGCAGTCCTCTTCACCTTCCACGTTGCACTTTTCTGCCAAGATCGAGCACATCCGGCTGTACGCCTCCAGTGTCCCGGCGATGTCTTCTCCATAGGAACGCAGTTCGTCTTCACTGACCTGGCGGATCGCGGATTCAAAATCCGACTCCGTGACTTCCCCGCCACCTCCGTTGAGCGCCTCCTGATAGCCGGCGTAGGTCAACGCGCCATACTCGGGAACGAGTGCAACTTGTTCGAGTGGTTCGATCAACGTTCCCGGTCCATCGACTCCGTTCAAGCTGGCAAGTTGGGAGACCGTATCGAGATAGCCTTCGTCTTCGTCGTGCGGTGGATAGATACCCTGGTCCCAGAACGTCTCGCAAATCCTCGCCACGAGCTCAAACGAGTCACGAGCACCGCAAATGCCAGACAGCCGTACGTTTGCTTCGATCAGCCAAGTCGCCACCCAGAGGTCTTTGGACTGACCGGCGAGGACTTCGGTGCAAAGTTCTCGCACACGTCGCCAATTGGGACTGGGCGGTGCTTCGATAGCCTGGCCGGCATCGCTAAAGGACGCCAGCTCGTCTTCGCTGTACATCGCATACTCACGTGCCTTGCGTTCCGCGGAAACCGCTTCGGCGCGTGCGTCTTTCACTTCCTGATAACGCTCACGATCACTTTCACGGAGCCAAGGACCGTTCGGGGCGTCGTCACTGATGGGGGCCAGCAGTGCGTCAAAATCGAGGATCGGATCGGATGCCATCGCGGGGTCTCATTGAAAAGGACATCAATCGTTGCCGGAACGGCGGAGGCTTTGGGCCAACAAGTCCAGACTCTTGGCATGAATCCGGCTCGCCCAACTCTTGCTGATTCCGTTGCGTTCGGCAGCTTCGGTCAAGGAAAAACCGTCAAAGTAAATGCTGGTGATCAATCGTCGAGAATCCGCGGGCAAGTCTTGCACCAGCTTGCGTAGGGTTGATTGCATCTCGCGGTTCGCGACGACTTTGCTGGGTGTCTCCGTTTGATCGGCAGCTTCGGATAAAGCGGCGTCGTCGCCATCACCTTCACCGCTTGCCAGATAAACGACGGCCAGACGTTCACTGACTTTTCCAAGCCAATCCGCGTCGCTTTCAGGGTTGGAATCGGAGGCCGTTCCTTCAGCGGATTCGGCGTCGCTGCTGAGCATGTCGTCCGCCATTTGCCGATAACGCATGCGTCGAATGCGCGCCCGGCTGGTCCAGTTCATCTTCGAAACGCCATCGTAAATGGCCCCGCGGACCCGATAGTACGCAAACGTGGTGAACCGAACCCCTGAATCGGGTTTGAATTTCTGTGCCGCTTCGGCGAGTCCGAGTTGTCCGTAGGCGATCAAGTCGTCCAGATCCATCGGGATCGGCAAGGAACGATGCACTTTCATTGCAAGCGATCGTACCAACCCCTGCGCTTCACCGATCAAGTCGTCAATGGAACGCGGTGGTCCGTCCGGTTCGGAATCGGATTCGGATGTCATCGTGAGGCTCCCAAGGAATTCCAAAGCCGCTCGACGCGGTGACGGCTTGATTCGTGTTCCCACAAGGACTGGCTGACTTCCACAAACAAGTCGTCGGGCAATTTTTGGTAGGACTCGCCGAGCCGATGACGAAGAACCACGCGAATCATCTGTTTAAGGATCGACGCGTCACAGCCACCCGCGGATGAACGCTCACGCAGGTGCACGAGCGCCCCGATCAGCTGACCCACGTTTTCCTGGTCGCGAATCATCGTTTCACCCAGCACCTCACGCAACACCGAAGACATTTCGGAGTCTGCCAGGACCGTTGCCTGTTCGCCTGGCGGCGCCACGGGGCCTGCCGATTGCGCCACACCCGCATCGGTCTCCGAATCCACTTCATATTCGGTGGTGTGGGAGATCGGTTGTGAGTGTTGAGGTTTCATGATGGAAACCGGCACGAGCGGATGTCGAATGGGATGTTAGAAACGCAATCGCCCCTATGACACTAGCTAGAGTTGTGACTCTCGCTAGGGTTCTGACACGTTAGGGTTGTGAAACGCTCAATTGTCTCTCATGCGGAGGATGAAGT
>JBCBOO010000298.1:0-7752 GCA_039821235.1 Planctomycetota bacterium | reverse complement strand
CCTCGCTTCTGAGTATTCGTTTCCTGAAACAGATCGAGAAACTGTTGATGAAGCTTTTCGATTTGCTGGTTCGTAGCAATGGTCACCTTTGGCTTGGCAGGTTCATCGGATGCTTCTCCAGTTGGCAATCCGTTGAGAAAGGCAGTGTCGTTCAATTCTGGAATCTTGAATTCGATCTTCAACAAGAGCTTGTTGAGTTGTTCGATTTCTTCACGCTTGACTGGATTGTCCTTCTTGATCCGGTAGGCAATTCCTTCCTGCACAGTGGCGATCATGAAGTCACAGAAACATCCACGTTGATTTTCCAGTGTGTCACGTAGCAATTGCGTAATTGCTGGAAGCTTGCTTCCGCCCGGCCAATAGTCCTCCAGACAAAAGCGTGCGGCAACATCAGGCCACGTCACGCTCGAAAACGTACCCGGAAGGAAGTCATACAGCAGCTTCGCCATCTCAGCGGCTGCTTGGGCCTCTACCATCGAAAGCCGTGCCATAGTCACACTGCCTCCGATGCTTGCTGCCAGTCGTTCTCGCCAACCATGTATCGAACAACGCTGAACTCTTCCGTTGGATGCAACTTCGATGCAGGGTCTCGGATAATGTGAAGCTCAGGATTGGTGCGACAATTCACGACCACATACAGCCAGTAGTTCTCACGGAACCGCTGTGCCTTGATCCATTCGTTGGGAGTCAACGCAACTGGTCCAACACCGGCACGCCCTTTGACTTCGATGTAGCGACTGGCCTCATCGCCCAAATACGAAGTGAGATCCCAGCCACAGTTTTCCTTCTCAACAGATTTTGGCTCTCGTCCCTGATCTCGTTCGTACTTCTTCGAGACTTCGACGGCGATTTTCTCCGTCTCTGGATCGGGCGTCATGCCTTTCATTGTCCCGACAACTTCCTGCGGCACTGGAAGAATAACGGCGACACCTAAGACCTCGGGTGGTCGTTCAGAGAGATGTCGTTCCTGTTCGATTTCTGCCAACCGATCCTTGAGCCTCTGTGACAACTCGTTGCGGCGGTTATCTTCTTTCGCTCGGTTGCCCTGAATATTCAGACGCTTGGGGTCTTTCTCATCTCGAATCTCACGAAGTTGCTGATCGTACTTGGCGATCTTCTTGAGTGATTCGCTGATCAAAAACTGCAACGACTTGCGAACATACTTTTCCTGGATGCTCAGTTCGTTGGTCCTGCGATCGACGATCTCATTGAAGTATTCCGGCGTCACCTCGTCGATTGACCAGTCTATGATGCAGTCTTCGTCGGTTGCTGACTCTCGAACGGGCGATGGAACATTCACCACCTTTTCTGGTGGCTTCAAATCGAGCAACGCATACGGCTGGCTCTTCGTGAATTCGCCGTCCGAAAGGTGAATCGCAAAGAGTCTTTCACCGGCTGGCGTTCCACGACCGTCTTCAACACCGCACTTCAAGAGCCACATGACAGTTGGCTTCGTGGCATCAGCGTTGTAGAAGACTGCTCCCTGTCGAAGCGATGATCCGTATTCTCGTAGTACACGATCCACGAGACCTTCAAACAGCGGATGACCCGGCCCGATGAATTCCAGATCCGTGTAACCTTTGACACGTTCTTTGTCGAAAGTGAACTGCGGATACTTCGTGCCAACCTTGCCGTACTTACGTTCCAGCGAATCTGGAATCTTACGAAGATCCGGTGATACACGGCTGATCGACCAGATGCCTTTCTCGCCCTTAACCGGAGAGACCGTGCCGCCAAATGACCGGAAGGCTTCGATGAAGAACTTCTCGACATACTCAGGCATCAACCGATTCTCTCGGCTCTTCTGAACATCCTCAACCAGTTTGCTCATGTCGATGTAACGTGAACCGAGAGCCTTGTTGTTCATTTCCCCTCGAATGCGAGTGACTTGCTCTTCATCGGTTTGGATGTCGATTTCAGCGAGGATCTCCGTCATGGTGCGACGACGTGACAACCAGTCTTTCATCAACGAATCAAAACTGGGGCCGGGAATGATCTCCCCGATCACGTCGTAGACACGATCACTGCCCAGAGCAATTCTCATGTCGTTGAGTTTCCGCAGCAGTCGGTTCATCACTTCACCCTCTCTGGTGTTCGCTGAACACAGATTCCAAATCTTGGCTTCGTGCTGCTGACCGTATCGGTGGATACGGCCCATGCGTTGCTCAAGCTTGTTGGGGTTCCACGGAAGGTCGTAGTTGACCATCAACGAACAAAACTGGAGGTTGATGCCTTCGCCTGCCGCTTCCGTGGCAACCATGACTGAAGGCTTCTTCTCAAAGAACTCACGTTCGGCATCGATTCGCTTTTCGAGCGGCATTCCGCCATGGATCGTGCAACAGTCGAAACCAAGATTGCTAAGCTTGGTGACGAGGAAGTCGAGCGTGTCTTTGTGTTCGGTGAATATCAGCAGGCGTTCGTCGCTGCCCGAGATGTGTTGAGAGATAACACTCCGCAACTCTTCAAACTTCGTCTCCCTAACGTTTCGTTCTGTATGACGAGCAAGTTGGACAAGTTGATCAACTTCCTCGATCTCCGCTTCAAGCTCGGCCATGTTCTCGGCCATCGTGAGCCGTTCAACAATGTCGTCTTCAAACCGCCAGCGTTCCGCTTCGGTCAGATCCTCGAAGTCTTCAGGGAGTTCGCCGTATTCCTGCTTGAGCTTTCCAAGTTTCTGCAAGTCTTTGAGTCGCTTGCGGCGTCGTTCAAGCGATGAACGGATGGCCGCAAAGCTCGACGCTAAACGACGCTGAAGCACTGTGAGTGCCAAACCAACATTTCGATTCTCGGCAGCTTCCGCACGCTGGAAGTTATTCTGGACGTACTCAGTAACGGCGTCGTAGAGCTTCAGTTCATCGTTGGACAGTTCGTACGGTAGCGTCTCAACATGCCTTGGCGGAAAGCACGGAGATCCGTCGAAGTGCTTCATGTCTTCCTTGAGACGACGCACCATGATTCTGTTTTCATCATGGGCGCTGGCTTCCGCCAAGATGTCGCCATTGACGTACAGGTCTTGGTCCAACAGTTGCAGCAGAAGAGCGAAGTTGTCCGGGTCTCCCTTGTGTGGAGTGGCCGTCAGAAACAGGTAGTGGTCAGTGTGGTCTCGCAGGAATTCACCAAGTTCGTATCGCTGCGTTTTGTTGATCTTGGTTCCGTACTGATAGGCAGCCATCTTGTGGGCTTCGTCAACGATCACCAGATCCCAGTGGACATCCCTCAGCATTCCAAGGATGTCTTCCTGTCGTGCCGTGAAATCCACCGATGCGATGCACTGGGATGAGTCTTCCCAGATGTTTCGACCGTAAGCGGCGTTGACAGTCGCTCGGTTGATGACGGTAAAGGTCTCACCAAACTTGTCGTGAAGTTCACGACGCCATTGATCGGTCAGGTTTGCAGGCGAGATGATTAACGTGCGTTCAATCAATCCACGGAATTTCAGTTCCTTGATCGCCAACCCTGCCATGATCGTTTTCCCGGCTCCGGGGTCGTCGGCGATGAGAAAGCGAATGCGTGGTTGTGTCAGCAGATGGGAATACACTGCATCCATCTGGTGCGGCAGTGGGTCAACCTGCGACACCGATACCGCAAAGTGAGGGTCGTATTGAAACGCCAGTTTGATTCGATGAGCTTCGGCAGCGAGACGGAAGTGGGTGGGGTTGCCGTCTAGTGCTGCTAACTCACCTGCTTCGGAGATCGAGATGGATTCGTCGAAGTCTTCAGGTCTGAGTAGTTTGTTCCAAAGCTTCTTTGTGTGCGTACCGACAGCCTGCACCTCGATGCGTTTCCCACGAGACTTGGCCGTCAAGACTTTGACAGGTTCCGTCCAATGAGGGCCTTCGAGGATGGTTCCTTCACTGAGTTTGTTAAGGATGTCATCGGCGTTCATATTGCTCCCCACACGTACCATCAGCCAGCACGGCGAACGAAAAAGTCGTGTCCGACATTTCTTGCTCAGCGTGTTGACTGATTACTGCAACACAGCTTACGATTTCACAAAGAAGCGAACAAGCAGGCCAGCAGGTGGACTCGAATGAAATTCGGCGAGACCATTCGTGAATTGCGACAAGAACGCAATCTTTCGCAGCGAGAACTCGCTGTGATGGTTGATGTGACGTTCACGTACATCAGCAAGATCGAGAATCACAAACTCGATTTTGGGGAACATCCCAGCGAGAACATGATCTGCAAGTTAGCCACGGCACTGGACACCGACGAAGAAACGTTGCTGATCCTTGCCGAGAAAGTTCCGCCACGAATCAAACAGCGTGTGATGGAGCGACCCGAGGTTTTTCGCAAATTTGCGAAGCTTGACGACAAGTCCCTTGATCAACTTGTCGCACAGATCGATGGCAAACGACCGAGCAAGAAACCTCGATAAGCCAACGAAGGCGTACTGCACTTTGCTGAGGGGCAAATGACAGAAGACGAATTCATTGCCCATCATCCACGGCTCTACCACATCGCAGAAGGTGGCAGTTGGCCGAGCATTCAGCGGCACGGACTGGAGAGTACGTCGGCAATTCTGGACCGGTTCGAGGTCAACGGGCCGATACGTGTTGCTATCGAATCGGCACGACGTGCCACATCAGAGCGTCTCGAACACGAGCAGCACGAAAGCGTTGTTATCCGAGACCAGAAACCGATCTCAGAATCGAAGCTGGAGGCGGCACTCCGAGGAATGACAACCGCCGAGTGGTACACGATGCTCAATAGATACGTTTTCCTTTGGCCCTCGTTTGATCGTTGCAACGGAATGCTGTCGAGCTACGGCGATCAGGATCACGACGTTTTGACGATCGATACACAGCGGCTGCTCGATGTGTACGGTGGTCAATTGATGTTGAGTCCAATCAACTCTGGCAACACGCTGTGCGACGCTGCTCCACGAGGTGCAGATACGTTTGTGCAATTGAGCCAGTGCCCATTCGATGACTGGCGTCGGCACAAGAAGCAACGCCCTGAGAAAGTCATCGCTGAGGTAACGATTCCGTATCGGATTGAGAATGTCGAACAGTTCGCCGTTCAAGTCGAATCGTACTCAGGAAGTGAATTGACTGGCACGATTTGGGAATCACCAGCGTAAGTCGTCGTCGCTCACGACTAAGTTGCCTTCGCTCTTCTTTGCGTTGCCGCCGCTTGCAAGCAGCGTTCATGCACGTAGCCTGTGTCCGTTACATTCGGACTCGTACACAGCCATGTCGTGATCAAATTCGCTGCCTTCTATTTCGAGCAAACGGATATCAGCTATTGCATCGTTCAACTCACTCACGGAGAAAACCATGCCAACGCAAACTGAAATTCGCGAGTCGATCAAACAACAGATCATCTACGCTATTGATCAAGGCGTCAGACCTTGGGTGAAGCCATGGAAGACCACGGGTTATACCGGTCCATCCTGCAATGCGGAGACAGGCAAGAACAATTCTGGCGTGAATCCCCTGATCCTCAATCTGCACATTCGTTCGTCATTAGACGCTCTCCAGTGGAATAGACAAGAGAACTGACGCTGCTGGGTCCGTTTGATTGCCAAGCTTTGGCCGAATGCCCAAAACAAGAGGTTGACTCGCTTTTTGGGACCACCTTGCCCGGGCGGGACAGGTTGGCAAGGGCGTCAACCCTACTCTTCATGTGTTAAACGGCAAGCAACCTCGGCCTGCACACAATCTTAGGCGTCAAACATTTGATTCTGGGGTTGCGGTATTCCTAGAGAAAGCAGCGTTGTTCCATGGATAGCAACAATCAGATACACGTTCGAGAAAAAACGCCCATGAGGGAGTTTCTCTCTCACGGGCGTTTCGTATGTCAGTTCGCCTTTCGGCTGACAGGGAATCCCTGGCTACATTGAATAATCGGCTTACAATCGCCGATGTTCAGACCGGTGGCTCGCACACGCCTGGAAGCCCGATTCAACTATCGCTCAGATCGCGAACGGTTCGGCCCGCGTCCATTCTTGGCTTTTGACGAAGGCACTGGTTGCCGGAAGTGAAGCGTAGACGATCTTGTCGCCATCGCGGATCACTTGGCCGGTGAAGTGCTCCGAGGTCGCGGTGTCGATGGACACGTCGGCCACGGTTTCTTCGTATTGCAGGTCGAGTGGTTCGTCGAGTAGCTCGCGGACCGTTGATCGGGCTCGTTCGTCTTCTTGCGAAGCGATCTCGGCGATCAACGATTCCAGCTCGTCGAGCGATGCGATCTCGACCGGCAGCTGGACTCCCGGTGATCGGTCTGGTGCTCGATCTCCGTTTGTCTTTGCCGCTTCGATCGCCAACGATCCGTAGCACTCGCGAATCAGGCTCGGCCAGATGCTCAGCCAGTATTCGTGCGATGGTGCCCGCTCGATGCCGACAACGCGGTCATCGACCAAGACGATCGCTCCGACTTGCCGCGGGACGCACTCGAACTCGGCGACGAATTCATCCAGTTCCTTCTTGAATGCCTTCAAGAAGTACTCGAGGTGACCTTGTCCGGTTACACCGAATCGCTGGTTGAACACCGAGATGTCGTCCCACAGCTTCTGGTAGTTCTTCTCGCCTCGCTTCTGCAACGCGTGCTCGCGCAGCGCGTGCGGCAGAATCAACATGCGGTACGAACCCTTCTGGATGAATCCACCTTGCGAAGCCTGGATGCAGGCCGCGGTGTCGTAGCGGTGATCGCCCGCAGCAGCGACCACGCCGGCGTGTGCCATCGCGTGGTCCTGTGCGTGCTGCTTAACGACATAACCGGCATGGCACGGAACGATCATCACCGAATCGCTCGAGTTGCGGAAGCCGAGCGTCCCGTAGCTGGTCGTGTAGACGTCGGCATCACACTGGACGGGCGATACGAATCGATCGTCGTTCAAATCGCTGACCAACGGGATGACTTGCATGTAGCCAACGCTTTGCAGTCGGCCAGCTTCGCATCCGCGCAGGACTTCACGTACTTCGATGCGCGTGCTCGTGTTCTTCTTTCGCTTACGGAACATTTTTCAAAGATCTCCTGGCTATTCACCGAGATGCCCGGCGCCCGATCGTGGATCGGACGCCGGGACATTCGATGGAATTAGGCCGCCGGCAAGTAGCCAGCGACTTTGGTCATTCCAAACAGAGCCGCAACGCCTCGGTCGACGTCGGACTCGATCAACGCCTTCAGCAATCCAAGTCCGATTGCTTCCGGATTGCTAACCGGCATCGCATGCACGGAATCGCTCAGCGTACGAACGCCCTGCGATTCGGCCGCGAAGACCGGCGTAAATTGGTGAATCGGCGTTTGAATACCAATTCGTCGTACGGCCGCGACCGTTTCGCCGAAGCGTCCCGCCGGCGCGTTTTCGTATCCGTCCGACAGAACGAATACGACGTCGGGATCGGACTTCAGCAACTGAACCAGTCCTGCCGCCAGCGACGTGTCGCCTGACGGTTCGACCAGTTCGTAAGTGTCGCTTGCTCGGCCATCTGAAGTAATCGCGATGGCATCATCCGCGGTCGCCGACAACAGGTCGCGTAGTGCAAGTGCCGTCGCGATAGGACGACGAGCCTGCGTGTCATGACCAATCATCGATTGCGATGAGTCAATCAGCACACCCACTCGCTCGAACTGCACTGGCAGTCGTGCTGCGGCTGCTTCCGCCTTGTCGCGAAGGGCCTGACGAATTTCATTGGTCATGCCCATCTCGAACGCGTAAACGTACAGTCGAACTGCGTCGTACTTCGCAGGATCGAACTCGACCTCAACACCCGACTGTTCCGCCTTTCGCTGAACGGCGATCTTTTG
>JBCBOO010000297.1:0-7840 GCA_039821235.1 Planctomycetota bacterium | reverse complement strand
CCGCAACACCACGAATGCGCCGATCACGCCACTCGGATCCGCGACGCCGCTATCGCCACTGGCTCCCGTTCAGGGCAGTGCGTCGCTCTCGCCGATTCAGCCGGCATCGGGAATCAGCACCTTCGGTGCACCAACGCGGGTGCCTCCTCCCCCGACCGGTTCGTACACTTCACCGTCGTCATACGGAACGTCGTCAAACTACTTGCAGCCTTCGCAGAACACGCTCGGCTCGGTCGTGCCCTACGGTAGCGGTAATCTGCCGGCGGGAGCGCTGACCGATGGCGGCGGTCGAACCACTGGCGTGACCCAATTGGTGCCGACGGGTAACTCGGGGATTCGTCAAACCAGCTGGACGCCCGATCCGAATTTCATGCCACAAGGATCCGGTGCATCGATCCCATTTGGTGGATCCGCTGCACCAATGCGGCCTCCCGCGACAACGCGGGGCAGTGGAGGGATGCCGGCGATCGATTTGACGCAAACTCCTTACCCACCCGGATACGTTCCGCCGCAAAACCGTCCGACGGTGGGTTTTCCATCGACAATCCCGTTTCCTGGCGCTGCACAGACTCCCCAATTCAATCCGTCGGCGACACAGCCGCTTGGTTCCCCGTCGCTCGGTGCCCCGTCGCTCGGTTCGCCCGGTGGGACATCGGGTTGGCAATCGACTCCAGCTCCTCCAGCCGCGGTCAACGCAAACTTCCCGTCCGATCAGGGGTTTGGTCGATCCTTCGCGGAAGTCGGCCCGCCGAGTAACGCATTGCCGACAACGTCTGCCGTGGAAACCGCTTCGGCAAACAACAATCAGTGGCGAACACCGACACCAGGGTTTTAATACCTCCGAGAAACCATTCCATCGGTTTCGCAGGGCAGACACATCAGCGCTGCCGGTGATCGACAACGACTCTTGGATTGCATTAGATTAGGGCTTCGCTGAAAGTCAATCTAATCCTTCGAGGTCGCCGCGTGAGTCTTGTCGAACACGTTCAACACCCACTGATCGAGCATCACTTGTGTACGATTCGCGACGTGGAAACACGTCCGGGTGATTTTCGTGCGGCGGTTCATCGGCTGTCGATGATTCTGGGTGTCGCGGCGACGCATGACTTATCAACGCGTCCCAAAGTGGTCCAAACGCCGATCTGCGAAACGACCGGCTACGAGTTGAACGTCCACGTCGCAATTGTTCCCATCCTTCGAGCGGGTTTGGGGATGGTCGATCCAATTCTTGAGTTGCTGCCCGATGCCGCAGTCTGGCATCTCGGCATGTATCGCAACGAAGAAACCGCCGAGCCGGTCGGCTATTACGACAAGTTGCCTCATGAGAACGCACCCAATGTCGCGCTGGTGGTCGACCCCATGCTTGCGACCGGAGGCAGCATAGATCTTGTCATTCGACGACTCCAAGATTGGGGGGTGGATGAAATTCGAGTTCTCGCGCTCATCGCTTCGAAGCCCGGTGCGGAACGTGTCCGCCGAGACTTTCCGGATGTCAAATTGTTCGTTGCCGCGATTGATCCCGAGCTGAACGAGCAATCGTTTATCGTTCCCGGCTTGGGCGATGCGGGCGATCGAATTTTTGACACGCCACAGCACGGTTGAATTTGATGGAACGATTGATCTGTCTGCTGGGGCTGTTTTCTTTTATTGCCATCGCTTGGACGGTTAGCAGCGACCGTCGGCGTTTCCCGGTCCGCGTGGTCGTGGGTGGATTGCTTTTGCAGGTTTCGCTGGCGTTCCTGATCTTGCGAACCAAAACCGGGCAAGCGTTTTTTGATGCGATCGGTGAAGCCTTCGAGTTGGTGATGGGCTCGGTCACCGCCGGCAGCGGTTTCTTATTTAACGCGCGGGACACCGCGTTCAGCGAGTCCATTTTGGGCACCTTCGCGTTCGGTGTGCTTCCGACGGTGATCTTCTTCTCATCGTTGATGAGCATCCTTTATCACTTGCGTGTGATGCAGTGGGTCGTTTGGGCGCTGGCATGGGTCATGCAGTTCACGTTGAAAACCAGTGGCCCCGAGACGCTCGCTGCCGCTGCGAATGTCTTTGTCGGTCACACGGAAGCTCCCCTGGTCGTCCGGCCCTACCTGACCAAGATGACTCGCAGCGAGCTCAATGCGATGATGACCGGTGGGTTTGCCACCGTCACGGGCGGATTGTTGGGTGTGTATGCGGACATGGGAATCGAGATCGCGCACTTGTTGACCGCGTCCGTCATCAGTGCGCCGGCGGCTCTCTTGATCGCCAAAGTAATGCAGCCGGAATCCGATGGCGCTGCGATCAATTCATCTCTCGAGTTACCAACCGAACAGAATCTGAGTGACGACGATGAAGCGCCGGTCAATGTGATCGCCGCTGCTGTTTCCGGTGCCACCGATGGCCTCAAATTGGCATTGAATGTCGGTGCAGTTCTGATTGCGTTTCTCGCGCTGCTCAATCTGGTCGATGTGCTGTTGGGCTTGGGTTGCACTTGGATGGAATTCGTTGATCAAGATAAGAATCCGCGAGTCACGCTCGGCGTCATTCTGGGTTATGCCTGTTGGCCGATCGCTTGGCTGCTCAGCATTCCGGCGGCCGAATGTGCGGAAGCGGGGCGATTGATCGGGCTGAAAACCGTCGCCAATGAGTTCATTGCTTACGATGCGCTTGGAAAAGAAATGGAGTTGGACGAGCCGGCGATCTCGCAGCGTACCGCAACCATCTTGACGTACGCGCTGGCCGGATTCAGCAACTTTGGAGCCATCGGAATTCAAGTCGGCGGGATCGGGGGGCTGGCGGAGTCTCGAAAAAAGGATCTCGCGCAACTGGGCCTGCGCGCCATGTTTGGTGGGCTTTTAGCCTGCTGCATGACCGGCGCGATCGCGGGACTGTTCCTGTAACGCAGCACCGATGCGGATCCGTTCCATCTCGTATGGCGACGATGCAAGCGTAGGAACCCATCGAGATTTAGCAGTAGGGAAAGCATCCTCAAGTAGATAATCGGCTTTCTCATGGAATTGGCCTTCCAGATCGGTAACAATAGAGGCCCCCAAGGACGAGTCCAGCCGCGAGCTTTTTGGCTTTCGCGGACGAGTCCTCCCCACCTCCGTCAGATTCTCTGAAGACTATGTCGCGTCGGACTGTTTTGCGAATTGGCTTGATTGCCGCCTCTTTTTTCACCTTCGGAACGATTCCGGCCAACGGAGCGATCGATTTCCAAAAAGAGATTCAGCCGATCTTGGCAAAGAAGTGCTTTGCCTGCCATGGACCGGACGAAGCCGAAAGCGGACTGAGCTTCGTGGATCGAGATTCGGCGCTCGCGGAAACCGAGTCGGGCGAGTTTGCAATCGTCGCCGGTAACATCGAGGCGAGTACTCTGCTGGAACGAATCGCCTCCGAAGATGAATACGATCGGATGCCACCCGAAGGCGATCGTGTCACCGACGAAGAACAAACACTGTTACGCAAGTGGATCGAAGAAGGCGCCGCTTGGCAAAGTCACTGGGCGTTCGAGCCCGTTCGTCAGGTCGATGTTCCCCGCGTCGATTCCGAGTCATGGCAAACGCATCCGATCGACGCTTTCATCTACGACTCGGTGCAGCAGAATGGACTCGTACCGAATGCGCCTGCGGACAAGCGGGAACTCACTCGCCGCGCGTACTTTGGACTGACAGGATTGCCGCCCACGAAAGACCAAGTCGACGCATTCCTTGCCGACACCTCGCCGAATGCGTTCGAAACGTTGGTCGATCAACTTTTGGATTCGCCTCATTACGGAGAACGCTGGGGTCGTCACTGGTTGGACTTGGTCCGGTTTGCCGAAACCAACTCTTTCGAACGGGACGGGCCGAAACACAACGCCTGGAAGTACCGCGATTACGTTATCCGCAGCTTCAATGACGACAAACCCTATGACCAGTTCATTCGCGAACAGCTGGCCGGAGATGAGTTGGATGTCGTCACCAAAGAAACGTTGACAGGAACCGGTTTTTATCGCCTGGGCATTTGGGACGACGAACCGGCTGATCCACTGCAGGCGCGGTACGACGCGCTCGACGACATCATCTTGACGACCGGCCAAGTCTTCTTGGGACTGACGATGAACTGCGCTCGTTGTCACGACCACAAGATCGATCCGATCCCGCAGCGCGACTACTACAGCATGTTGTCGTTTTTTGAAGACGTGACGCCGTTCGCAAGGCGCGGAGACTTGAACTCACTGAGCCAAATTGATGTGAGCTCGGATGAGCTCAAAGCGGCTTACGCCAAGAACGATCAGCAACGGAAATCGATCGAAGCCCGAATGCGAGAAATCGAACAAGCGGGCATCGCTAAAATGTCGGCCCCCGATCAACGTGCGACAGAAACCAGTCGACGCGACCGCAAACGAGTGCTGGATGCCAAGTTAAAAGGCACCCTCTCCGAGGAAGACTGGGTTGAATACCAAGGCCTGAAAGTCGCCCTCAAAGACAACCAAAAGGAACTGCGAGAACTCCCCGCCCGTGAACAAGTCTTGGGCTTGGCACGGTATCGCAAAATCGCGAAGCCGACATTTGTTCTCTTCCGCGGCAATCCCCATTCGCCCAGCGACGAAGTGACGCCGGCGTTTCCCGACTTGTTTGATGATCGACCGCCCCAGCTGGAACCGCGACACGATACGCAGGAACGTCCATCCGGTCGTCGGCGCGTTTTGGCCGACTGGATCGCCAGTGAAAACAATCGTTTGACCGCACGAGTGATGGTCAATCGAATTTGGCAGTTCCATTTCGGTCGCGGAATCGTTCGCAGCAGCAATAATTTCGGTCAGCTCGGAACACCGCCGACGCATCCGGAGCTACTCGATTTTCTGGCCAACCGATTCGTGGAAAGCGGTTGGAGCGTCAAGGCAATGCATCGTCTGATTTTATCCAGCAAGACATACCAGATGTCTTCGCGTGGGAATCCCAACTCGCTGCAGGTGGATCCAGACAACGATTCCTTTTGGCGATTCGACCCTCGGCGATTGAGTGCCGAGGAAGTTCGCGATGCGATGCTCGCCGTTAATGGTTCGCTCAACCGCCGTGTATACGGGCCAAGCATTTACCCGGCACTTTCGCAAGAAGTTCTTGCCGGTCAGTCGCGTCCCGGCGATGGATGGGGTCGATCCAACGAGGCGGATCAGAACCGTCGCAGCGTTTACATCTACGTCAAGCGATCACTGCTCACGCCGATGTTATCCGCATTTGACTTTCCCGATCCGGACCAAACCTGTGAAGGTCGGTTCATGACGTTGCAGCCCGCTCAAGCACTCTCGATGCTCAACGGTGGCTTTGCGATGAACCAGGCGGAGAAACTCTGCAAGAGTGCCGGAGGAGAATCGGAATCCGATGCCAAGTTCACGTCGCGTGTGATCGAGTCCGTCTTTGCAAGACGGCCGACGGCCCAGGAAATTGAAAACGCAACGAAACTGATCACACAATTAGCGACCGAACACAAGCTCACACCCCAGCGGGCCCGCGAGCTGTATTGCCTCTCGGTGATGAATTGGAATGAGTTTCTTTTTCTCGATTAGCCCGACTCGATTGGCCAAACGGCCGTCGAATCGACGCGTTGAAAAAATACCCGTCGGTTTAACCTCGACGAATTGAACTGAAATACATCAAGGTAGCAAACAGGTACGATGAAAAACTTCTGCGGACGAACACGACGAGAATTCCTGTGGCAAACCGGTGGCGGTTTCGGTGCCGCTGCACTCGCTTCGATGCTCCACTCCGACGGCGTCATTGGAGCGGAATCACCTTCATTGAATCCGCTGTCCGTCAAGCCACCGCACTTCGCGCCCAAAGCGAAGAGCGTGATATTCCTCTTCATGTATGGTGGCCCCAGTCATATCGACACGTTTGACTACAAGCCCAAGATGACGGGCATGGATGGCAAGACCGTTGACGTAAAAACGTTCGGTCGGGGTGGTCGCAAGAGTGGTGGCCGAATTGTCGAGCCGCGGTGGGAGTTTTCACAGCACGGTGAGTGTGGAAAGTGGGTCAGCTCGCTGTTCCCGAACGTGGCCAAGCATGTCGACGACATCGCGTTTCTGCACTCGATGACCGCAGACTCGCCGATCCATGGCTCGGCCATGTTGATGATGAACAGCGGCAAGATCCTCTCCGGCAGCCCCGCGCTCGGTTCTTGGGCGACCTACGGGCTCGGAACGGTCAACGAGAATTTGCCCGGCTACGTCGTCATGTTGGATCCAAAGGCCGGCCCCATCAGTGGCGCCAAAAACTGGAGCAGCGGCTACATGCCGGCGACCTATGCCGGAACGGTCTTTCGTTCCAGCGGCGCGCCCATCCTAAACCTCAAACGCCCCGATGGCATGAGCGACGAGGTGCAGCGAACGCTTATAAATTCGATTCAATCCGCGAACGAGCAACACCGAGCCTCACGAAGCGACTTTGATGACTTGAGCTCTCGCATCGCAAGTTACGAACTGGCGTACAAAATGCAGTCGGCGGCGCCCGAGGCAGTCGACTTGGCGGACGAAGATCAACGGACGCTCGATCTCTATGGTGTGAACCAGGAGCAGACCAATGATTTCGGAACACGCTGTTTGATCGCAAGAAGACTCGTCGACCGAGGCGTCCGTTTCGTGCAGCTCTACAGCGGCGGCGCTCACAACGATGACAACTGGGATGCCCACGGTGATTTGGAACTCAATCACAACCGTCATGCCGGGCGGACGGATCAACCGATTGCCGCGCTCCTGGCGGACTTGAAACAACGTGGCATGCTGGATGAGACGCTGGTGATTTGGGGCGGTGAATTCGGACGTCAACCAACCGCCGAATACGCAAAAGGCAGCGGACGAGATCACAACAGCTACGGATTCACGATGTGGATGGCCGGCGGCGGCGTCAAAGGTGGCGTCTCCTTCGGCACAACAGACGAACTCGGCGCGGCTGCTGTCGAAAATCCGATGCACGTCAAAAACATGCACGCGACCGCCCTGCACCTGTTGGGGCTCGACCCCAATCATCTGTCGTACTTCTACGGCGGACTCGATCAAAAACTTGTCGGCGTCGAACACGTCGATCCGATCCACGAGATCATCGCATGACTTGGACCCGACGCCGATCGCACCGAGTGGTTTTTATCGCGACCGTCTTGGTCACGTTCCTTTCGCAACAAAGACTCGGTGCCGCCGATCCGCCGGCCAACGTCTTGATCATCCTCGCAGACGATTGCACGTACAACGACCTTCCGTTGTACGGAGGGCCGAATGCGAAAACGCCGAACCTGGATCAACTGGCGCGTGAAGGCCTCACCTTTGACCGCGCCTTTTTGGCCGAGGCAATGTGCCAGCCCTGTCGCGCGGAGCTCTACTCCGGTCGCTATCCAATGGGGAACGGTTGTGCCTGGAACCACTCCGCAAGCCATGGTGATTTGAAGACTCTGCCGCATTACTTGGGAGATGCCGGCTATCGCGTTGGCATCGCAGGAAAGATCCACGTCGGCCCGAAAGTCTCGTTTCCGTTCGAATCCGTGGGTGGTTATGACAAATCTTGCGTGCGGTCACCCACGCGGCAACATGACCTGAATCCGATCTCTGAATTCATCGAGCGAGATGACGCTCCCTTTTGTTTGGTCGTGGCTCTCGTCGAACCGCATGTTCCCTGGGTGATGGGTGATGCCAGCCAGTATCCTCCAGAAAGCCTCGTCCTGCCGCCAAATATCGCCGACACGCCCGTGACGCGAGACGCGTTCTCTCGTTACCTCGCCGAAATCACTTACATGGACGCTCAAGTCGGAGAGCTACTGGCGGCACTCGATGCGAGCGGCAAACAAAAGCAAACACTGGCCCTGTTCGGAAGAAAACAGGACCAGT
>JBCBOO010000296.1:0-7920 GCA_039821235.1 Planctomycetota bacterium | reverse complement strand
TCCGATCTCGCGAAAGGTACAAACAGAGACTTGTTGCCGAGAGCGTCGGGATCGGGGAGGGCTCAGTCAAGAGTTCAATTCGCTGGACGCCCAACGTGCATCTGCCGAGGCATTCATTGCCGGCCAAATGCATGAGGGTTGGACGGCCTCACGTCCTCAGCGCACCTGAACGTTAAAACAAAAACAGTCGAATGACTGTGGGTCATCCGACTGCTGGAAGTTTCTCGATGGGACGCGGCGGATCAGCCTTCGTCGCCATGATCATGGTCGTGACCTTCGTGCGAGTCGTCTGTCGCGACTTTGCAGCAAAGGTCCGAGCCGGCCGCGAGTCCGCATTTCGTGCACGCAGTGTTGTCATCCGAGCAACATTCGTCGGTGCCTTTTCCGAAACCGCAGTCTTTGCAGTAGACGACATCGCTTGATTCGACACCGGAGCAACAAAGTGCAGAGCCCTTCTGCATGCCACATGAGCAGGTCTCGCCCTTGCAGCAGGTTTCTGTACCGGCAATGTCGCCGCACTTTCCACAGACGTCGCCTGTGAGAGACACGGGTGTCGCGGTTTCCGGAGTCTCGGGTGTTTCGGGGGTTGCTTCGTCGCTGCCGCATCCGATGAGGGTTGTCATCAGCAGAACAGCGAGACAAAGAGAGAGAGATTTCATCAAAGATTCCCGTGAGTTGTTTTGTTTGAAAACGAATGCTGTGAAATAAACATTCGGATGCGGATCCCGCCGCAACTTAGGCGAGCCCAGCGCAGTGTACAATCAGGATTCGCCGTCTGGACGCAAAGTCAAATTGATTTCGCGCCGAATCACCGACTTTTAAAGCGGACAAATCCCCAAACCTGCCTCGCTTACATCTTGGTCTGGAGAGAACAAATGAAGTTCCGTCCAATTCTCGCCCACGCACTCCTCTTTCTCGTGGTGGCGCCCGCATCCGCACAGGATGGTCTCGCAACGAAGACCGTGATCCCCATTGCAACGCCGGAAGCGGTGGGCATGTCTGCGTCGAAGCTCTCCAACGTCGACCAAGCGATGAAGGACTTTGTGGCGGACGGGAAGATGGTCGGTGGGATCGTGATGATCGCGCGACGAGGAAAAATTTGCTTCTTCGAGTCCTACGGACTGGCAGACCGGGAAGGCAATCAAGCCATGGAGAAGGATACGATCGTGCGTATCTATTCCATGACCAAAGCGATCACGACGGCCGCGGCGCTGATGTTGGTGGATGAAGGAAAGCTGCGGGTGGACGACGCCGTCTCGAAGTACATTCCTGAACTTTCGAGCCTGAAAATCGTCTCTCAAGAAGGTGAAACGCCCGCCCAACGAGCCATGACGGTTGCCGACCTGATGCGACACACCTCGGGTCTGACCTATGGCTGGTCGAACGATCGTCTCGCTCGGGTGCAGAACGAACGAGGGCTACTCGATCGCGACAAGAGTCTGGAGGAGATGGCCGGGAAGATGGCTGACATGCCCATTCGGTTTGAACCATCAACGGGTTGGGAATATGGGATTTCGACGGATGTTCTTGGGCGAGTGATCGAAGTCGTTGCGGAAGTTCCCTTTGAAACGTTCTTGCAGGCACGGCTGCTCGATCCACTCGAAATGCGAGACACGGATTTCTACGTCCCGCCAGAGAAACAATCCCGACTGGCGGCATGTTATAGCGCGGGTGAATTGAAGCGTCTTGATGAACAGGACACTCTGTTCTTGGATGAACCCGCGTTCAAGTCGGGTGGCGGTGGTTTGGTTTCCACCGCAAGTGACTACATGAAATTTCTGATGATGATCGAGCGGGGCGGAGAGCTGTTTGGCAAACGATATCTCAAACCCGAAACAACCCGGTTGATGACGTCTAACCAATTACCGGAAGGTGTTGGATGGATTCGATTTGGCCAAGAAGTCCGTGAAGGAGTCGGATTCAGCTTTGGCTTTTCCGTGCGTGAAGAAATGAGCAATTGGGATCCTGATGGAAAAGTCGGCGAATACGGATGGGGTGGTGCGGCGAGCACTCACTACTGGGTTTCGCCCAAAGATGAATTGATCGTGATCACAATCGAACAGGTGATGCCGTATCGCTGGCTGACCGAGTTCGGTGTCAAAAAGCAAATCTACGATTCAATCGTCGACTAGTGCTTTGGTCCAACTGAAAAGTTGGGTTGGGCACCTATTAGCCGCACCGCGTTAGCGGCGGTTCTTGCACGTCAAGTTCGCTTCATTGATCTTGACTCCATCCTCGGTAATGCCGTGAACGTGCTCTACCAAATCCAAGGCTGATCCAAACACAAAATTGGTCTCACGTCATCGGATCGCTTACACTCAAGAGTGGTTCCGATGCCGCTTTTATAGGAGCGAAGGTGATGAAGTACCAAATGTGTCGGCGGATTTTGATCTGCTTGGGTGCTCTTCTTTCACTAAAGGTTTTTCTCGCACTCCTTTGGCAGTACCGCTGGTACTTTCCGGCTGACTTCGATGCGTCGCCATTCCTCAGTGGTCGACGTTATTCCTTCGATACGGGATACCGGCTTGCATTCTATTTTCACCTGGTATCGTCTCCACTCGCGTTACTGTTAGGAACCGCGTTGTTGGCGACGGGCGGCAAACGGCAGTGGCAACGGCTGCACCATGGTTTGGGTCGATGTCAGTTTCTTTTGGTTCTCGCACTCGTCGTTCCAAGCGGTCTTGTGATGTCGTTTCGTGCGTACGGAGGCTGGATTTCAGCAGCGGGATTCGTGATGCAGTCTTGTTTCACCGCGATCGCCGTTTCAATGGCCGCATGGATGGCAATTCGCGGCCGCATTGGATCGCACCGCCAATGGGCAATTCGTCTCTATCTTGTCCTTTGGTCACCGCTGCTGCTGCGAATGATTGCCGGTTTGACGATCGTGACGGGAATGGAATCCGAGTTCACGTATCGGCTGAACGCTTGGCTCAGTTGGTTAATTCCTTTGACCCTCTATGAAACGCGAGGTGAGTGGAAAGTCTGGTGCGAGAAGTTGCTTCGACCCAAACTCATCTCTGACACAACGTCCCAGCGTGCCGGATTTACGCTGATTGAATTATTGGTTGTTATCGCCGTGATCGGTGTGATCGTTGGCTTGCTTCTTCCCGCGACACGATCTTCTCGCGAAGCTGCCCGACGAATGTCCTGTTCCAACAACATGAAGCAGCTTGGTCTGGGATTACAAAATTATCACTTCATGTACAAACAGCTTCCGATGCAGATGGGCGGAACGTACGCACTGACAAATATGGGCCGTTCGGATGCTCCAGGTAACAACGGGTGGCGGTTAAGTGCTTGGGTGGGTGTTCTTCCATTCATCGAACAACAGAGACTTTGGGAGACGATTTCATCTTCCGAAGATGTCTTTGATGGATCACTCGCCTACCAATCGATGGGCCCCGCACCGTGGTCGGCCGCGTATGAACCGTGGCGAACGGAAGTCAGCACGCTTCGGTGCTCCAGCGATCCCGGTGCGGGCTTGCCTTCGATGGGGCGTACGAACTACTCGTTGTGCCTTGGAGATGCGATTCAGCATTTGGATACCGGCCAACCCGTCTTTAAGAAAGGCTCTTGGAGTGAACTGGCCAAGGATCGCGTTGCGGCATCTGCGCGTGGAATCTTCGTTCCCCGTAAGGCCATGCGTTTCAGGGATGTGTTGGACGGTCTCTCCAACACAATCATGGCGGGCGAAATCGTTACCGATCTTGGTGATCGTGATCGTCGCAGCATGTCTCCCCTTCGGATAGACCTGCGGAGCCTGTTGAACGATCCGACAACCTGTCAGTCACTTCTTTCCGGCGAGCGGCCCACTTTTTGGTCGGAATCGGCGGCGCTTCAATCTGGCCACGGGGGTCATCGTCGTGGGTTTCGATGGGCCGACGGTGCGGCTTACTACACGTCATTCAACACGATTCGTCCGCCAAACACTGAGGTTTGCTTGGCCGGATATGATTCCGGGGTTGGTCTCCTGCCTCCTTCCAGTCGCCATCAAGGCGGCTGCCACGTCATGATGGGTGACGGCGCTGTCGTGTTCCTGACAGATACCATTGATTGTGGTGAATCGAACCGTGGTACCGTCTTCCATGGTGGTGAGGGCGTTCAAGCGGCGGGAAGCCCTAGTCCGTTCGGGTTGTGGGGCGCACTGGGAACTCGTGCACAAAACGAATCGATCGAAGAAACATTCAATCAGTAGTATCTGTTTGTGATGTCAGCGGCCGACCCAAAACCGCAACGTGTCGGCCAGCATCTCTCCATCCAAGTACTCGTGGGCGAGCAGCTCGTCGGCGACCGCCGCGACGGCGGCCCAATTCACATTGTCGCTGAGTCGTTGATGCAGCCACTGCAGCAAAATCTCCATGATCTTATCGCGTTGTTCTTCCGATGAGACCACTTCGCGTACACGAAGCAACGCCATTTCCCAGTCATAGCGCCAAGGTGGATAAACGGCAGGGTGCAAGGATTCGCCACGATAGATCATCTCGGCGACCGGGCCGGCAAGCAGCGTGAGGACTTCGCGTTGGATCTGCCAGCTGCAGTTCACATTGACTTTGCCCCAATTGATGTGGCAGTCACCAAACCGTTCGGGCAGCCACTCGTCGGCTTCGGCATACAAGCCGATCGAGTCAATCTCGCCTCCAAGTGCGAAGGCAATCACGGCGTGGCCGGCTTCGTGGTAGGCGGTGATGGTTTCGTCGTCTAGCACGCGCGCTAGTAGGCCTTTGCAAAGATCGCTTGCTTCTCCGCGGGTCGCCCGGTTGCGAAACACGATCCCGGCGTCTCATTGTCTTCGCTTGGAACGCAGCGAATCGTGACCTTCAGTTCCTTCAACAGCGGTTGCAGACTGGGCTCGTCAGAGAAATGACACATTGCGAAACCACCGTGGATCTCTGGATCGTCGGCATTCTTGGGAGTGAAGAAGGCTCGAAAGTCGGATTCGTTAGTGATGGTCACCGTGTTGTCTTTGCGCAGGGTATCGGCGCGGTCATACAGTGACTGCTGCATGTCAGCCAAGACGGCTGGAATCGTGGCGATCAGTTCAGCACGGCTGATCGGTTGACTCTTTGGCTGATCGCGGCGGGCCATGAACACGGACTGCTTTTCGATGTCTTTGGGTCCGATCTCCAGCCGAATCGGAACGCCTCGTTTCACGTGATGCCACTTCTTTTCG
Source organism: Planctomycetota bacterium (assembly GCA_039821235.1). Lineage (GTDB taxonomy): Bacteria > Planctomycetota > Planctomycetia > Pirellulales > Pirellulaceae > Stieleria. The sequence goes on along the minus strand of JBCBOO010000296.1, from coordinate 2,750 downwards.
CCACCGCGAAGATCACGGTCATCGATCTCGACGCGAATGGGTGAGCCGGCAAAAGTCTGCCCGCGTAGCTCGTTCACCAAGCTCTCGATGTACTCCATCACCGGCCCACGCGAGTCGTCCTTGTAGATGGGAAGTACGACAATGTGCGTCGGTGCGAGCTTCGGCGGCAACACCAAGCCATCGTCGTCACTGTGCGACATGATCAGCGCACCGACCAAACGCGTGGAGACACCCCAGGACGTCGTCCAAGCGAATTCTCGAGAACCGGTTTCGCTTTGGAACACAATCTCCTGAGCTTTGGAAAAATTCTGCCCCAGGAAGTGGCTCGTTCCGGCCTGCAGCGCTTTCCGATCCTGCATCATCGCTTCGATGGAAAGCGTTTCGACGGCGCCCGGGAAACGTTCGCCCGGGGTCTTCGCGCCGATCGTGACTGGCATGGCCATCCAGTTTCGTGCAAAGTCCGCGTAGACGTCGATCATCCGCTGCGTCTCTTCGATCGCTTCTTCGGACGTCGCATGGACGGTGTGGCCTTCTTGCCACAGGAACTCGGCGGTGCGAAGGAACATTCGCGTGCGCATCTCCCAACGAACCACGTTGGCCCATTGATTGATCAAAATCGGCAGGTCTCGGTAGCTTTGCACCCATTTGGCATACGTCGCACCGATGATGGTTTCACTGGTCGGCCTAACGATCAGAGGTTCTTCCAATTCGCCGGCGGGGCGCAATCCTCCATCGGGATCGGGTTCTAGTCGGTGATGGGTGACGACGGCGCATTCCTTTGCAAATCCTTCGACATGTTCGGCTTCCTTTTCAAGAAAGCTCATCGGAATAAACAGAGGGAAGTAGGCGTTTTGATGACCGGTCGCTTTGAACATGTCATCAAGGGCCCGCTGCATGTTCTCCCAAAGGCTGTAACCCCAGGGCTTGATCACCATGCAACCGCGGACCGGCGAACTTTCTGCCAAGTCCGCCGCACGAATGACTTGTTGATACCACTCGGGATAGTCTTCGGCTCGAGTCGGAGAGATTGCGTTTTTCGGTGCTTTGGCCATCGTCAGATTACTTGTCTGGAAAAGAAGCGGGACGCGAATCCCAGTTTGTGTCGAAGATCGTTACGACAATCGACTCAGCTCGGCGATCTCTTCGGGCGTGAATTTGCGATCGAGCCGCGCGCCGAGTTGCGAGACAACCCTTGCGGCGGCGTGGGATGCCAAATGGCCTGCGGTGCGCCAATCCATCCCGTTGGTGATTCCGTAGAGCATAGCGCCGGCGTACATGTCTCCCGCTCCCGTCGTGTCGATCGCGTCAACTTGGATGCCTTCGATCGGAAACTCTTCGCCACCATGCATGACAAGCGAGCCTTTGTCACCCAGGGTCAACGCGACGTTTTCACAGTGGTCATGGATTTTGACGGCACACTTGAGAGGATCGCTTTCGCCGGTTAGCGACTTCGCCTCCTCTTCATTGCAAAAAAGCAAGTCAACCGGTCCGGTGATCAAGTCCCAGAGCTCATCGCGGATCATGTTGACCAGGAACGGATCCGACGCGGTGAAGGCGACTTTGACGCCATGCTTCTTTGCGAGTTCGAAGGCGTGATACGCCGCTTTCTTGGTGGTCTCGCCGGTCAGCAAGTAGCCTTCCACGTAAACGTACTTGCTGGCCTTGATTTTCTCTTCGTCGATGTCATCGGGTGTCAACGAGGCGGAGGCGGCCAAGTTGGTCAGCATCGTGCGTTGAGCGTCTTCGGTGATCAGGACCGCACAGGTACCGGTGGGCTGTTGCGAGGGAGTGACCTCGATGGAGATGCCCAGCTCACGCATGTCTTTGAGAAAGAACTCGCCAATGGCGTCCGGACCGATCTTTCCGATGTAACCCGCCGATCCGCCGAATTCCGCGATGGCAGCGATGGTGTTCGCGGCCGATCCGCCGGCACACCGATTCAGGGGGCGACCGTCCAAACTGGCCAGCACGCCAGACTGCTGTTCGTCATCGACCAGTGTCATGACGCCTTTGTCGAGGCTCAGCTTTTGCAAGAGGTCGTCGTCGACGCGAGCCTGCACGTCCACGAGTGCGTTGCCTACGCCAAAAACGTCATACAAGGACATCGAATCTTCTCTCCGCCGGGGGCTAATTTTCAAAGCGAGATAGCGTAGTGGAGTAGCCGGCAATGGGGAAGTTCCCGCGTTTTTGGGTGCCGACGGATCTGGCGTTTACGATTCGCCGTTCGGATTATTCACGAAAGGCTCACACGGTTGGGCTGGGCACGTTTGGTAAGATCGCCGGGTTCTCAAGTCGATCCGCCCTTTCCCGCCAGAGCCTGTGCAATGAACTTTCGTGCCTCCCGGAGTTTGATGTTTTGTTTACCGCTTTTGATCAGTTCGCTCGGTCCGTCGCTCGGCTTGGCGGCTGATCCGGACGAGAAAGCGCGGGCGGCATCTTGGTGGAAAGGAAACCTTCACACGCATTCATTGTGGAGTGACGGCGACGAGTTTCCGGAGATGATTGCCGACTGGTATCGCGAGCGAGATTATCACTTTCTGGCGCTCTCCGATCACAACGTGCTCAGCGAAGGGAAACGTTGGATGTCCCTCAAAGACATCGTGCGTCGAAGTGATGAAGGCATTGTCGATCGGTATCGGGAACGCTTCGGCGATGCCTGGGTGGAGACTCGCGAGGAACCAAAGACCGGCGAGCCGCAGGTTCGGCTCAAGCCGCTGAACGAGTTTCGTTGCCTCGTCGAGTCCGCGGGG
>JBCBOO010000295.1:0-8003 GCA_039821235.1 Planctomycetota bacterium | reverse complement strand
CTTTCCCAGACTCCATCAACCGCAACATGATGGTCCGTGCCGGTTCGAGCCCGCCGATCAATTGAGCGACGACGGTGATCTCGGGATCATTGATGACGTCCTCCAGCGAATCCGTCAGCACACCCTCGGGGAGTGTCATCCGCTTTCTCGCACGATCGAGATTTCGCACCACGGCTTTCTTGAGCCACATGGTTCGACCGGCGTGACGTGCGGTGCGATCTCCATGATCGAGCAACAAGCGCGCGACGCCGCTTCCAACGGTCCCGAGCCCGACAATTGCAACGTTTGTTTTTTCCATGACGCCAGATCTTACTGGGTCATCTCCGCTCCAACGAGTGCCCCTGCTCGTCGCGAACGCGGCATGAAAAACTCAGGCACTCCTTAGCGGTGAATGTTGATGAATTGCCACCCCGAGATTTTCCAGTTCTCTCCGTAGCCGCGGCACCAGCGACACTGAACCAGGAACTTGCTCGGCCCGTTGTTGAGTGTCTCAACGGTCAAGACGGCGGTCGCTCGCTCGGGCATTTCGTCTTTCGTGATGATGCCCAATCCGGAAGCCGAGACGTTTCGGGAAAACCCAACGACCTCTTCCGATGAACCACGGATCAAAAGCGTGACCGGACGTACGAGTGATTCACGATGGGAAGACCGATTCTCCGTCCGGTCGTAAAACGCGTCTTCCTCCAGCAACTCCAGCACGGCATTTTCGACGTCCGTATTGGGCGCCGTTCCGGATAGGCGTAGCATGGGATAGGGGCTCCACGAAAATGGAAACGACAAGATCGGTCGTTAGGACAAGGCGACCAATTTGATGAGGGCTGACCGACACGCAAAACAGGTGGCGAGCGGCATACCCCTCTGTCCTAACCATGGACCGAAAACCGAATGGGAGCGAGCAAAATCTTGATCAAATTTTCGCTTTTTGTGAGCACGAAACCCGTCCAAGCACCTCCCACCGACGACCCTGCGAAACGTGTCGCTGTTCGGACCCTATGAATCATCGTGGTGCGGGAATTTTCTTGCTGGCAAGCTCAAATAAATCGTGAGCCGAGTAGCGCAATCGATCTCGGTTCTTATCGATGCCACGATTCAATTTCTCAGTGATCTTCTCGTTGAGGTTGTCCTTCAGAAGTTCGTCCGCAATCTGGTGGACGAGGTCGCCCCACTGCTCCGCGACTTCACCGCCAATCTTGCTAATTCGATCGACGTGAAGCTCTTCGAGAGTAAGCGTCGAGGACTCCACGGAAGGATCGATCACGATCGCCGGCGGAATTTCGGAGTAGTCCGCCTGGACGGAAAGTCGTCCTGTCACTCGCATCCGTAATGAGAGATGCCCTTTGACTTCGACGCTGTACCACTGGACGCCGAAGTTCCATCGCTCGATGCGAGCTGAAAAGTCAAGCGGACTCGCACACTCACACTCGATCTTCCAGCCGGCCGACGCCTCCGCCGTCGCGGGCTGAAAAGTCACCGCTCGCAAATCGACTTGCACAGGAGGTTTTGCCGACTCGCTGGCGGGGAATGCCACGCGATATTTGACCGGGCGCCCATGACGCAGTTCTCGCCAACGACGATTCGTTTTGAGCCGCAGGCCGTCACGCCGAAACCGCACACCCGACCAAACTTTCTTTGTGTCACCCCAGTGTTTGTCGCCCCGAAACTCGCGGGGCATTTTCTCGAGCCCCCAGTCCAGCAGCGAGGCGACCGTCGCGCGAGCTTGTTGGTCACTGATGACGCCGGACGGATTCGCGTGAGTCGGGTCATCGCCAGCAATCTTCTCGCCGCCAGCTGCAAAGCACAGCGGCGAGCTCACGGATAAAACGAGTAACGTGATCAGCGATAAACGACTGCAAAGTAAACGCCGTCGCGGCCTCGCACCATCGCTGCTCCGGCGACGCTCATGTTCGGATCGCTGGTGTAGCACGCGTAAACTCCCTTTGGCGAAAACGAGCTCGACCAGCCAACGCCCTCATACCGCCCGGGGGCAAACGATCCCGGCGGGTGGGACTTCAAACTCATACTGGCCATTTTGCGGGCACGCCGTTCCGCGACCGCTTGCAGTGCAGGGTCATATCGCAAGGTTCGCAGCCCCTGTCGAGACCGTTGTTGGTTGAGCATCGACAGAACATTCTGGGTTCCACCTCCCGTCACCGACGCCGGGGCGTTGTAACTCGTCGTCACGACTTGCGACTTAGAGTGAATGCGGCCGCATTTAGGACAAACCGTCCCCGTATTCGAGGCTCCCGCGATTGCCACCGGCTGGGTCGAAACGATTCGAGCCCCGGGTGGCAGGGGAGGATAGGAAACCCGGGAAAACTGCTGGGTGGTTGTGCCCGCCACAGGTGGGGGCACGGTGTAAATCACTTCTTGCGAAAACGCCCATCCGGTCGGTGACATCAACAGGGCGGCGAAGAACAATCCCAAACCCTTCGCTCGGGTCTTCGATTCAACAAGCAATAATTGGTTTCGCACACTCGGACTCCATTGGAGGAATAACCCATTCAGGCCCGCTCGATGGCTCGCGTGAATGGTGACGGACTCGAAAACGCGATTCGAAGAACACCGTCGTGTGAGTGGCCGAGAAGGATGCGAATTGTTGGACGCTACGGAAGAGGTGCTTTGCGCAGTTCACGCAAAAAAACGAACCTCGGAAGTTTGGCACGTTTCTATCTTCGAGCCTGCAAGGGCTTACGGCGATCACGACCGTCGCGAAAAAGTTTGTTGAATTTAGAAGACTGCACAAAATGCGCAACATAGGCGACGGCTGTTTTTCAGCCCGACGAGCGCGCCTCAATCTCGTAGCACCAACGGTACGTTCCGGCACCCTGCAACTCCGCGGCGGGTAGAAAGCAGTGTCCCCATTGCGTGATCTGATGGCAGTTCGATGCATCGACGACCGCTTTCATCGCCGTGCCTTCGTACTGTGTCCCCAGGTACTCCGGGGACTCCTTGGTCTTGCAGGCCCAATCAAAACGAAACCCGGTCTCGGTCGATTCGACGCTCACGCTCCAATGGCTCGAGCCGGCACAGCCAACTCCGAAGGCCACGGGCCGCTCTGAGATGGCCTCGATCGAAAGCTGTTGCAGCGGTGGCGCGGCGGGCCAGTTGGGACGGATGTCCGATTCAAATGTGGAGAGTGATTGACCTCCGGCGTCGATCTCATGGACATACCGATCGGACGCCCAACGAAATCGGACCACGGCGGAGAGACTCGGATGGTGAAGGACCTGTGCTTCACTCATGTTGCGAGCTCTTCACGTTCGAGCGACTGAAAGGACTTGAGCAATCGGAGCCCCGCGGCCTGGCTCTTCTCCGGGTGGAACTGAGTGGCGAAGAGTTGGTCACGCGAAATCATTGCACAGAAATCAATCCCGTAATGACACGTCAGCGACGTGACGGAGGGGTCGGCTGGACGAACGTAATAGGAATGCACGAAGTAGTAATGCTCATTGATACTGGCATCGTCCAGCAGAGCCGAAGGCGCCGACTGTGTGACGGTATTCCAACCCATGTGCGGCACTTTGAACTCGGAGGGCAAGTCAAACTTGACTACCTCTCCGGCCAGCACTCCGAGACCGCGGTGCGTGCCGTGCTCATAGCCTTCCTCAAAGAGCAACTGCAGTCCGAGGCAGATTCCCAGGAACGGCCGACCTGTTTCAATGAAGTCGCGAATCGGAGCCGCCAAATCTCTTCGATTGATTTCTGCCATCGCATCGCCAAAAGCACCGACGCCTGGGAGGATCAATTGACTCGCACCGGCGATCTCTTTGGGATCCGAAGTGATGTGAGCCTCGCCACCGACGCGTTGGACCGCCTTCTGGACACTGCGAAGATTTCCCATCTGGTAATCAACGATCGTGATCATAAAAAAGCTCAAGAGATCTACGGAGCGAAACTTCCAAGGGGACATCGTATCCCAAGGCGTGACATTCGAGTAGACGAAGGTCGGAAGGATCAGGTTCAGAGTGGCTGGCCAAGAAACCGCCAAACGCCCGGTCCCTGGACGAGTTTCCGCGTCTGATCTACGCTCTTGGATTGCGCCACAGGTCTTCGTGGGCAGACACGTTTCCGTTACTTCGCCGGCTTGGGCACCATGACCGACTCCCTTGCACCACTGACTCGACTGATGAGTACGCTCACGCAGCGGGCCCAAGACCGTCCACCAAAGTCCTACACGACGAAGCTGATGGAAGGTGGCGCAAAACGGATCGGAGAGAAGATCCTGGAAGAAGCCGCTGAGATGATCGAAGCCGCAGACGAGAGCGGCGAAAGTGGCCGGGAGCACTTTGTCTATGAAGCGGGTGATTTAATCTATCACGCGATGGTGCTGCTGGCCTTCCGCGGCGTCACACTCGATGAAGTTGCCGACGAGTTGGCACGCCGCGAAGGAACCTCGGGACTGCAAGAAAAAGCCAGTCGCACGTCCCCCAAGAACAACGAACCCGACTGAAAAGAACGATGGGAAATAAAGCGAACAATCTACGCGTCGGCTTGCCCAGCAAAGGACGCTTGAGCGAGATTTCAGGCGATTTGCTGAAACAAGCCGGACTCGACTTTCGGCGCCAGAATCGAGGGCTCTTTGCGAAGGTCAAAGGGTTTCCGATTGACCTCATTTTTTTGCGAACCGATGACATTCCGACACTGGTCCATGAGGGAGCCATCGATATGGGCTTCACCGGCAGCGACTTAGTGGAAGAAGCCAACGCGAACGTCACGACGAGAATGAAACTGGGTGTGGGCCGATGCCGTCTCGCGATTTGCATCCCCGAAGAGAGTGAAATCCGTTCCGCCCAAGAGCTCGATGGGAAACGAATCGCGACCAGTTTCCCGAACATCACTAAATCCTATCTGGGGCAACACAACGCACTGGCGCACATGGTTTCCCTGTCAGGCAGCGTGGAAGTCATGATCCAGTTGGGCGTCGCGGATGCGATCGTCGATCTGGTGGAGACCGGCAGCACGCTTGCCGCAAATCGCTTGCGAATCCTCGAAGAGATCGGTTCATACGAAACCGTCTTGATCCAACGCGAAGAGTGTCGTGATCCCGAGATGGCCGAACGCATCGTCAGGCGACTGCAGGGTGTCGTCATCGCGCGCGACTACTCGCTTCTGGAATACAACATTCCATCGACTAAGTTGACGGATGCCGAGCAAATCACACCCGGCTTCGATTCACCCACGATCGGGACGCTCGAAAACGAAGCTTGGCGCAGCGTTCGCGTCATGGTTCGCAGTGACGAAGTCATCGACGTGATGGAGAAGCTCGAAAGCTTGGGGGCATCGGCAATCTTTCAAACCACAATTTCCAATTGCCGTCTCTAGCTGGCACGCTATCAAAACTGGTGTCCGCATCAGCGGAACACCGGTTGAAATCGCAAGGCTAAGGCTAGAAAAGGATCAGCTGGACGAACTATCGAATGATGTTCGTCAACTCTTCCAGCATCTCGTCAGAAACAGTAATCGTTCGCGCGTTCGCCGAAAAACCACGCTGGGCGACGATCAATTGGGTGAACTCCTGAGCGATGTCGACGTTGGATCGTTCCAACTGGCCGCCCATGACTTCACCACGCCCACCGCTTGCCCCGGTTCCCAGTACCGCATCACCACTACTGATCGAGCGAAGGAAGTAGTTGGAACCAATAGCATCCAGGGCGGCTGGGTTACTAAACCGTGCAACGGCCATCTGGGCCAGCGGCAGTGCACGACCATTGGAAGCCAACCCTGTCATTTCACCGGACGTTGAAATGGAAACCGAGGTGAGGTTTCCGGGCGGAATGCCATCCTGAGTCTGTGTGATCAAAAAGTCGCTCGCCAGGTGTGTCAACGACTCGAAATTCAGGTCGAGCGTTTGAGGTTGCGAGATTCCGTTGAGCTGGATCTCAATGTTTGCATCCCCCACTCCGTTTAAACCCGCCTGGGCGTAACTTCCGTTTTCTGCAAACGCGAGGTTGAAGACCGAACCATCGATCATCGTTCCCGAGTCACTGCTGATCGATGCTTCCACATTCCAGCTGTTGACGGTCTCCTTGGTGAATGCAAACGAAACACGGTGGCTTTCACCTCGCTCATCATAGATCTCCATCGAGAGAGTAAACGTATCACCGTCGCTACCGTTGGTGCTAACAAACATGGCATTGCTAACCCAGTTCGTTTCCCCCGTGTTGGCCGCATCATCGCTGATCACCAGCGTGAGAAAAGACTCGCCTGGGGCATCCGCCGTGATGGTGAGTGAACCATCGGCTTGCAGCGCCGCGGTTGCACCCGTCATCGCCGCGTTCAGGGCATCAACGACGTCCTGAAGTGTCCCCGTATCGGCCGGGACCGTGGTGCTGAATGGCGTCCCATCCGGGTTCGTTCCATCCAGGTTGATCACATCGCCCGCTACATAGGTGGCGCTGTTCAAGTCGAGTGAGGATAGCGGAGTCGTTCCGTTGGCCGCGACACCCGACGTTTGAAACCCGCGGAATGTCGCGAGCACTTCCGCAACGGGTTCGGAAGCCGTCGAAGGCAAGTTTCCGTCAAACTCCACACTACTGCTGGCTTCTCCCGGAATCGCAGAGCCGAGCGGAACATTGATGGAATTGGTCCCTTCCGTTTGGAATGGGACGCCGCCATCGGTGGCTTCACCAAGGTTACCAATTCGCTGGACGAGGTATCCCGTCGCGGGATCAACCAATCGACCTTCGGAATCAAGACCGAACGCACCAGCGCGGGAATAAACGTTGTCACCCGTTGGAGACGAAAGCGTAAAGAAGCCTTCGCCTTGGATCGCGTAGTCAAAAATCTGAGAGGTTGTTTCGAATGTGCCCTGAGAGAAATTCCTCGAGACCTGTGCGGTTTGAACTCCGGTACCGATCGTCTGCGGATTGATGCCTCCCGATGTTTCCGATGCCGCCGAACCCCCTCGGGCCGTGTTGTACATCAGGTCGCTGAAAACGGTCGATTGCGACTTGAATCCAACGGTGTTCATGTTCGCCAAGTTGTTGGCGTGAATATCAAGTTTTTGTTGGTGGGTTCGCAGGCCGGTAATTCCGGTCATGAGTGAACGTGACATCTTTGAATCCTTCGTCGAGGACGGTGTTGAAACTGGGTCGGTTTCCGGCTTCCAGTGGCTGGGTCAACGAGCTTGACCGACTGGAAGCCGGATGGCGTGTCAAAGCTCGTGGTGTTCGATGGAAGGCCGCGTCGAATACGTCGCAAGGCGGCAATTGAGCCGCAGGGCGCTAGTCCCGATTGCTGCGGTGCAACCGGGGCGAATGCCCTGTGACTCAAGGGATGAGTCTTAAGCGGCCGGGTTAGAGACTCGCAAAATCTGGTCGAGCTGAACCGGGTTTCCGTCGACCAAGACTTGAATCTGGTCATCGACGTTGAACACATCGGTCGCCGAACCGGTTTGGATGTCACCCGCAGCATCCATGAAGTCGACTTGCTTGCCGATCAACTCAACGCCTTGCGTCAGTTCTTGCAGTTCCATGTACTGGCTAAAGGAAGCATTGAGACTTTCAATCCCTTCCAGGATCGAGAACTGAGTCAAGTCATTGATGATGCCCTCTTGATCAACCGGATCGATCGGGTCCTGGTTCTGCAGTTGGATCGTCAACAATTGGAAGTAGTCAACCGAAGCAGCTTGTGATGTGATGCTATCCATAGCGATGTTCTCCGGAACAAGTGTGCGTCCTTGCGGACGGGAAGTGAGATGAGAGGGTCATGAAGGCAACTGTGATTGATCACCCGTTGCTAAACGAGGAGGTTTACTCCCGACGATTCTTCTTGAACGCGGGGACTCGATGAGCCGCGACGCTCCGTTTGTGAATCGGATCGATAGGGAGTCCGAGGATTCTCCCGTTGCTGATCCGACTGTTGCGATTGCCCAGCGGCATCTTCGCTTCCGGCCGATGGCTGGTGAAAAATATCAATCTCGCTCGATTCAAACCCCAACGCTTGAAGCGCCGCGGTCAACTGTTCTCGATGTGCGAGCAGGACTTCCGACGCGACGGCTTCGG
>JBCBOO010000294.1:0-8014 GCA_039821235.1 Planctomycetota bacterium | reverse complement strand
GGCAAAGCATTCGTCGACCGTAACATTTTGAGAGCGGATCGGGCCGAGCCCAGAATCATGCTTGTCCCGCAAGCCGAAGCCAAGTTCAAAGCGATCAACGCCTCCGATGAAACTGTGGTAGTGAGCAAAGCAGCTGATCCAGCTCCGCTTGCCACCGTCCTGAGTGATGCTTCACAAGCAAACGCTTCGTCTTACAACGACACTTATGGTCGGCTTCAGACGGCCAAAGACTTGGTCGAGCGTTATCGACTCGCCCAACGTTCGATTGAGAGCATGGAGTCGAGCCTTTCGAAGATGGAAGCGATGCCCGCGTCGGGGTGGGATCCCAATCAATCAAAGATGAATCTTGAAAGAGCCAGGGCGGTTTCTCTGAGGAACATTGAGTCGGCTAAAGGCCAATTGGAATCAGTACGTTTCCGTCTGACTCTTGAACGCGATTACTTGCACGATCGGCATGAAGAGTTGCTCGGCCAGCTCGAATCGGCTTCGAGCTTTTCATCAGCGGTAAAAGACCTGATGAATGGTATAAATCAGAACTACGAACAAGGGAACGTCAGCCTGCAAGAGCTCCAAGCTGCCAAACGTCAATTCCTTGAGGCGGAGTCCAAAGAACGCTCGCTCAGCCAGCAGTACAGTCAGATCGAGAATATCCGAGATCGCTGGAACAAAATCGTTGGTGACTTGTTGAATGAGTCCGAGACGGGCTCATCCTCTGAACAGGAATAGGGTGTGGTGTTTGCCAGGTCCGTAAGGACCGTTAGCACTCGCTCAGACCTGCGACCAGAGCGTGGCGTAATGCACGAGACGCGTGGCGTTGGGAAGATCGAGCTTTTGCTTAATACGCTCGCGGTACGAATCGACCGTCTTCTGGCTGACTTCGAGTTTTTCGGCAATCAATCGGCTTTCGAAACCCTGGCCGATCAGACGCAAGACATCCAGTTCACGCTTTGAGAGCACTTGATGCGGGTTCTTAGCGGCTTCGTTATTCCGGGCGTCTTCGATCAACTGCTGCGTCACGGCATCGCTGACAACGATGCTGCCTAGCAACACCGAATCGATCGCCTGAATCAGTTTGTCAGGTGGCTGTTGTTTGTGCACATATCCCATCGCACCGGCCTGCAGTGCCAGTCGAGCGTAGACCAGTTCATCATGCATGGAGGACACAAGCGACTTGGTGTCCGGCGAACAACGGCTGATCTCGCTTACGAGCTCCATCCCACTGCCACCGTCCAACGACAAATCGACCAGTGCAACCTTCGGTTGTTCTCGACTGATCAATTCGACGGCTTCGTCGTAACTCGCTGCCACCCCACAAACCTGCCAACCGTCTTCGTTCGTCAAGAGAGCGGAGATGCCCTGCTGCACCAGCGGATGATCATCAATGATCGCGATCGTGACCGGGGAGATATTCACGACTGAGTGCTACGATGAAAAAAGAGACACCACATCTAACGACGATCCTATGAATCCAAGGTGCAAAATCGTCCTACACGTTTCCCAGAAGATACCACGTCATCTTGACGGTGAACATCCCGCTCGGACGTCTACAGGTTCCTCGATCGCCGCTTCTAATTCCCGTTGGCCGCCTGCTTCGGCGAGGGCGGTGATGCGTGGAGATAGCCGGCCCAGAACGCGGGTTCGTCCCCGGAGAGAGTCTCGCGATCCATGTCCGATCCGGAAAGAATCGGTTCCGCCGAAGGGTTGAGATCGCTGCGTCGGAGCACCGATCGCGCGCGATCAAACGCTGCGTCGGCACCCAGGAATGGGATTTCTTGATTGTACTCACGAAGCAACACGGCCGTCGATTCACCACCAACGGCCCAGCGACTGAGGATCACATCGCGCACTCCGGCGTACTGCAACAACGCGATGGTCTGGGCAAGTTCTTTCCCGCTGACACTTTGGCTGGTATCGAGGTGCGAGCGAAACCCAGCCAGATAGACGGAGCTCGGAGCGCCGGCCGAAAACTCCAACCAAGACCTTAACCCCGCACCCGGTAAGCTTGCTTCGTAGGAAGCCAGCGGCATGTCCAGCAGTTTTCCTTCGGGAGGCGTGACGGGTTCGGCGATGACCAAATGGCCGACATTGCTGCCTAGGCGACTGGTTGCCAGTGCGGGCTGGCCGGGCAGCGGCAAGCATTGTCCGGCAGGCAAAACGTCAACGATCGATTGAATCGTCGCCGCATTGACCTCTGCCTCGCGAGGTGCAAAGAAACGCCCGGCCACAAAACCGACCGTCGGATCGGTGGCCGCCGCGGACGTCGGGTAGAGCGCAAGTGACGGAGTCGCGGCGTAGCTCACCTCGATCGCATCCCCCAGCAGTTCCGATTGTTCCCCTTCGATCGGCAGAGTCTCAAATGGTAAATACCAAAGCAAAGAATCGGGAACGATGACCAGGTGATCAATGCCTGCCAAGCGACCTTCGAGCAGCGTTCCGGTTCCGGGCATGATTAGTTGGTCACGCAGCTCGATCGCGAGTTCTCGCCAGCGATCTCCATCCGGCAGTCTCCCTCCCCGCGACTTTGCGCCGCCCAATTCGCGAACCAACTGGCCCACCTGTGTTCCGATCCGAGGTGCACCACGGATCGACCAGTACGTCGACTTTTGTCGGGTGCACAGTGCAGCATGAATCAGATTGCGATCTTGAAAGAAAACCAGAACCCCCACTCCCGTTGGTATCGCGGACGCCGGTTGTTTTGCGTCGATCGGGTGTGGCATGACGCGTGGGACTTCTTGGCGATCAAACGCGAGTGCCCAGGCATCAAACTCAAGCGACTTGATTTTGACCTCGGTACCCGACGGATCAGCCGGCGGCTTCGTTTGAAACGCGGTGATCTGTGTACGCAACTTCCGCATCGATTCCGGCGCGACATTGCGCAAGTCTGCGATCGTCTTCGGCAACAACTCATCCGGCAGATGCGAAAGCGCTCGGATCTGCAACACGCGACCGGCAAGTGGTAACTGCGACTGGATCCGTCCCGTTTGGACGTCTTCGATACGAGCCAACAAGTCTTGGCCGCTTTCACGACCGGCCGCCGTACGCAACCTTTCCACGCGGAGCATGTCTTTGTCGGCAATCGTTCCAGCGATCGCATCGACAGGATCGCGACGCCAGACGTCGATCGTGGGATCACCCGCGAACTGCGCCAGCAACGCATCGGCGGATTCACCTTCGAGGGTTCGGTTGAGGGCTAGCCGAACTCGCTGCAATTGAAAGAGCGTCGGCATCGAGATCAGGTTTCGCTTCCGGTTACGACTCTTGGTGGCGAAGTTGATCATCGCCCCGAACGATTCGGCCCAAGGTCGAGGGTTCTCGATGACATTGAGTTTCGCTTTTGCGGCAATCCGCGTGGAGACGTAGGCGCCGTAGGCTGCCAGCCGAGGTTGCAACACATCCCGGCGCATCGAGATTACTTGAGCCTCCTGCAACCGCGCTTTGGCGGAAACCAAGTCACCCATTGTCACGGCGGCGTCCGCGGAAGCCAGTAAACAGTGGAGTGCGGCGAGTCTGGATTTGCGTAACAGGTTGGTGGCCGCCCGGTGACCGGCTTGTTGCACCAAGCTGGCTTCGTTCTTCGTGGCGCAACCGGCCGCCAGTTGAAGGGACTCACCGATCCATTCAAATGCATCCATGGACGCAAATTGATCGGTGATGGCGAGGCAGATGGGAACGGCAGCCGCCGGCTTGTCCGAACCCGCGATTGCCGAGGCGCTGCAAAGCCCCGCCAAAGGTGACAGGGGATGCACGCCGCCGTTGAACGTCGCGTACTTTTGCGCATCGGTCACCGCCCGTTCATCCTGCATCGCTCCAAACCGTTCCGTCGCACGCATCGCTCCGATCAAGTTTCGGGCGAGCGGAAGCGTCAGCCCCGCTGGATACTTGGTGCTATCAAGTAGTTGAGTCGCCAAAGCGTCGCCTTCCGCTAAGGGGCCCAGGATGATCCGACGTCGATACGACGCGATCGCAATGCCACGCATGACTTCTAACAGATCGATGTTCTTGATGTTTAGCTCTTCGATCACGCCCCCGGCGGCCAACCGCGCCTCGGTCATGACTTCACCCGAGTAGAACTTCATTCGTGGCGAGATCGGCAAACGATTGACTGCGTTCGCCTCCGGCCACAAATATTGCTTGTTTGCTCGAAGCGTGCCGGCCTGCAACAGTTCATTCCACTCCGGCCGTGCGAGCCAGCCGCGGAATCGGATCGCGATCTTCAGCACCATGTCAAAGCTCTGCATGGCGCCCTCGAGATCCCCACTCCAGTACTGGCATTCGCCCAGCATCGCGTAGCACGGGATCGCATCGATCCATCGACCGTTGATGTCTCGACGAGTCCGCCGGGTCGCCATCTCAAACGCGTCCAACGCACGGTCCAATTCACCGGTTCGATAGATTTCCATCGCGAGGTAGTACTCGCGCGGCGGATAAGCGACGTTGGTGGGCTCGAGTCCCAGGCTCGGTCCCAGACCCGCTCCCTGTCCCCACGCCTTCTGCGCAGGAAGGAACGTCCCGACGAGGGACAAAAAAGTGAGTGCGTAGAGCCACGTCGAAAACGTCGCAACAACAGGACGGCGATTCATAGATGGAATCCGTAATCGTGATTATTCGGCACGTCCCCCACAACGTGAACAGCCCCCACACGGCGCGGATCAAATCTCGGATCGAATTCCACCGGTTTGGCCAGAGGAGGAGCCGAAGGCCGATTCGATCGAGGCGAGGAAAGTCCCGCACGGCGAGGAGAACTCCAGTTTACGCCAAAGCGATCGGCGAGTGGAGTTTTTCGTGAGGCTCATCCGGCCTCGACGAGCCATCTTGAGTCGGGTTCGAAAAAATCAATCATCCCGGTGGAAACGTCGTAAACGGCGCCCATCACCTTCGCTTGGCCCGATTCGACGGCCGACGCGATCGCTTCGCTGCGACGAATGATTTCAGCCGAGGCGTGCATGACATTTCGCCGAACCACCTCATCGACGAAGTGAGCTTTCGTCTCGCCGCCGGAATCGGTGGCACGCAAACATTCCTCTTGCGAAACGCAGGCGGACACTTCTTCCACGATCGACCCCAGATGCTGGCATCCCGTGGTCGCGAAAACATCGCTTCCGCTACTGACAAAGTCGATACTGCTGGTCACCGCGCCGCATCGAGTGTGCCCGAGAACGAGCACTAGTTTGACGCCACTGACGGCGACCGCGTATTCCAAACTGGCAAGGGTCTTTGTTCCGACCACGTTTCCCGCGACGCGAATACTGAAGACGTCGCCGATGCCTTGATCCAAGATCAGCTCGACGGGCACACGCGAATCAATGCAACTGAGCACCGCGGAAAAAGGATTTTGCCCCACACTCGTTGCGTTGATTTGTCGACCCAAGTCACGTGTCAACCGACGTCCGCTTCGGAACCTCGCGTTCCCCTCGCGGAGCATCGTAAGAGCCTGCTCGGGCGTGATGCGTTCTTTCAACTCACGCGTCGCGTAGTCGGCAAATAAGACCTCGTCCTTAAGGCGGTACTTTTCGCGAAAACCTCGCAGCGAGACTTGGACGCCACGCCGTGGTGCAATCGACTCTTTGAACTCTCGAATCAAGCTTAAAATATCTGGGTCAATGTAATCCGAATGGCTCGCATCGATCAGTAAATGCGATTGCGGCTTTGCCTCATTGAATAACCGGTCGAGCGCACCACGATTCAGGAAACTGACCTGCGGGGACAACTCAATATGGATGATCTGTCCGTCCAGGTGGGACTCCACCACGCGACGAATGGGATGGCGAAGATTGCTGTTCAAAATGAACAAGGCGCTCACAACCAGACCGATCAAAATCCCACGCAGCAAGTCTGAAAACACAATGGCCGAAAGCGTGATCGCAAAGGGTGCGAATTGATAGCGTCCCTCACGCCACATTTGCCGAAACAAGGCGGGGCTCGCCAATTTGAATCCGGTGACCAGTAGAATCGCAGCCAAAGCCGACAAGGGAATGAGATTGAGGACTGCTGGGAAAACACCCACACAGACGACCAGCAAGACGCCATGAAAGATCGCACTCACCTTCGTTCTCGAACCACTGTTGACATTCACGCTTCCGCGAACGATGACGCTGGTGACCGGTAAACCTCCGAGCATCCCGCTGACCACATTGCCGACACCCTGTGCAAGCAACTCGCGGTTTGCCGGTGAGTTTCGTTTTAAACGGTCGAGCTTGTCGACTGCTTCCAGGTTTAAGAGTGATTCCAAGGAGCCGACGATGGCGATCGTCACCGCAGCAACGTAGATGGTCGGATTGGCAAACGCTGAAAAGTCCGGAAGGGTGATGAAGTTGCGAAAGTCCGCCGCAGACTCCGCGACGGGAATTTGAACCAAGTGACTTGCGCCGATTGACCAGTCGGGTCCAAGCGAGCTGAGCAATCTCTGCATCGCGACACCAAACAGCACCGCCATGAGCGGCCCGGGAAACGGAGACTCGCGAAGCCACCTGACTTTTCCCCACAACAGCAGCAATCCGATGCTGAGCAGTCCGACGACCGCGGCGCCAAGATGGAAGTCGTCGACGACCGACAGCAACTCCGAAAATGTCGTCTCTTGATCTGGTTGCGAAAAGGACATCTCGCCTTCCGGATCGCGATCGTGTCCCAAGACGTGTGGGATCTGTTTCAGGATCAGAATCACGCCGATGGCAGCAAGCAACCCTTTGATGACGCTGGACGGAAAAAACGAAGAGAGTGCACCGGCTCGCATAATGCTAAAGACGATTTGCACGAAACCGCTCAACACCACCGCCAGGAGGAACGCTTGAACGGTCCCGCAAGCTTCCACTTGCGCGATGACAACCGCCGTCATACCGGCGGCGGGACCACTGACGCTGGTGTGCGAACCGCTGATCAACCCGACCACTAAACCGCCGACGATTCCGGCAATCAAGCCACTCATCAGAGACAAGCTGCCTGGCTCGTCCGAAGCACCCGAAGCGAGCGCGATTCCAAGGCAAAGCGGAAGCGCAACGAGGAATACGACCAGCCCGCCACGAAGATCCGCAAGAATGGTTCCCGGTGCTAACGGCTGAGGCGATGTGGATTGAGACGAGGGGGGATCGGGTGAATCCGTCATCCGCTAGAGTCGGCGATGCGAGAAAGAAGAAGAGAACATCGAGGATCTTATGATCGACTTGCCACCTTCGGACCGCAAATAACCACCAATCACTGAGATTCCCGTCATTCGACCCCTTTCCAGGGTGAATCACCTGCTCGCCTCGTCGGTGAATTTCGTGCATGGTCATTTCGAATGACCCGAACACTTACGCCAGAGACTCGCGGCAAATGTGCGGAAGCGGTCCGCGGTAAGAAACAATGGCGGGTCGGGCGATGGGGCACCGGAACCCCATCACCCGACCCAAATGCCATCTGTCAGCGTTGCCAAGCGAGGTGTCTCAGCATCACTTTCAATCCCGGAACGCAATTCCCCGTTGCATTCCGAGGGTGCCATCCATCGGCGATTACGGCATCCATGCTTTCCTCCCTGCCGACCCAATTAAGCACCCGGCATGCCAACACATCGCAGTGCGATCACTTGAATTTCGAACGATGCATCAAGGATTCAGAAATGCATCTTGAGGGGGCCGGAAAGTAAAAAAGGGCACCGCTGTGGGTAGCAGGATTTTTCGGAACGCCGTGAAACCTCTGGGGCTCGGCCACCAAGCCAGGCCTGCTTGCCTCCTAAGTAAGCACACGCAGCACGACTCCCAGGCAACCTGCAGTCGAGCGAAAACGTCCGGTCAAAGCGGGTGGGTAAAGTCGTCTGAAAGGGCGACCGTTAACGCAGCCTGACGGAGGCTTGCATTGGGTCACCATCACGCAGAAACTCGACCAAGACAGACTCGCCCGCGGAGTGCTTTTCGAGCTCGCCGAGCAGTTCATTCATGCTTGAAACGGGCTCGTCGTCGATCGCCGTGATGATGTCTCCTAACTGGACAAGATCCGAAACGCCGATCTCGGTCCCTCGCAAGCCAGCTTCCGCGGCACCACC
>JBCBOO010000293.1:0-8019 GCA_039821235.1 Planctomycetota bacterium | reverse complement strand
GTCCAAACTCCTTCGGTAGGCAATTACTGAATGACTGTTACGATTTGTGCTGCCGCAGCTTGCCTGCCACCTTCTTGGCAAGGCGGCCGGACTGGATCACTCGCAGCGTGTCTTGATCGCTCGGGGTTGCTTCGCGATCCTCATCTGGCCCTCATTAACATACAGAGTATTTGGTAGGTTTTACGCTAGTGGCATTGCTCGGTGTGTGCAAGTTGCTCGGCCATGCTCGGGCACTCCTCCCCCGGAGCCTGGAATTTCCTGCTCGTTGGGCACTCAACAGCGGCGGAAGCCCCCAAGAGAAGGTTGAAAGTGATTCCAGCCAAAGATGGGAAGCTGGCGTTTGTCGATGCGGAAGAGTCGACGTTCTTGTGGGCGCGCCAAATGGGTTACGAGGGAGAGCAGTTATCACGTCCAACCAGGACCATCGAGAACGCCGAAGTCTTTCGCTATCTCGATGGCGACGTCGTTCACTACAAAGCCATCAATGAAGGCCACGGCGCCACACACGGAATCAGTGAGAAACTGCTGCTGGATTTCCTCGATCAAGGTAAGCGGAATGGCGCTAGCCACCGGTCCCCCGCAACCAACCAACAAATCAGTCAACAAACCGGCGGCTAGCGCCGTGCCGCTCACCATTCCTTCCAACGAACGTGACGCCATCAAACTCGCAAGTGTATGCTTAATCGCCCATTTTCCAGCTGTTTTGCCTTCATGAACTCAAAGCATTTCACAATTCACGTTTTCACCTGCATGCTGATCGCGTCCGGTTTCTCGGATGCTGCTGAACCAAGACGTGATATCGCTTATGACACGAAACACGAGCGAAACGTACTCGACTTTTGGCCTGCCTTAAAAAGCGACGCGACGAGCGACGAACCTGCCCCCGTCTTGATATGGTTCCACCCCGGCGGGACCTTTCAAAGTAAATCGCATGTTTGAAAAAGGTCGAATGGTCGAGCTACTTAGAATAAGCCTCGAATCGGTGAACCGTCTCGCACTAGGGTGATCGGGCGACCAACATTGGATTGGAATTCGATCTTGGGGCTGATGCCGATGTTCGCGAAGAAAGATGCGGCCAGATCGTCTGGTGTGTAGCCGATCGATTTAGGCTCTGCTGCAGTTCGATCGGTCTCCCCAATGACCCGTCCCCCGTTTACTTCGCCACCGGCCATTACGGCGGACATAGCGCGAGCCCAGTGGTCGCGTCCACCTTGAGAATTGATCTTCGGAGTGCGCCCGAATTCACCCGCAGCCATGATGGCCGTCGATGACAAAAGCCCGCGTTCTTCCAAACGGTCTAGAAGGGCTGCCAATCCACGGTCAAACGGTGGCAGCAAGGTCCGCAGTCGACTGAAATTATCGGAGTGCGTATCAAAGTCGAAGTCTGCTGGACGCAGCCGCACCGTGACGAAGTGGACGCCCGCTTCAATCAGCCGTGCCGCGAGCAGCAACGATTGTCCGAACTCGTGTTTGCCGAAGCGGTCGTTCTCTTCCGGTTTCTCGCGTGACAGATCGAATGCCGATCGGGCCTCGGGCGAACTGATGATGTCAAAGGCTTGCTGTGAAAATCGATCCATCCCACGGACTTGATCGTCCAGGTCCTCAAAACCACGAAACGCCGTGTCGAGATCGTCCAGCAGTTTCTTCTGTGATTTGTACTTAGCAACCGTCAGACCGTCCTCGAGCGAAACACCGCGCACCGAATAGGGTACTCCGTGTTTTGGCTTGTCCGCGGTGAGCGCGCTGTAGCGAGATCCCAGGTAACCCGGGCCGACAAATGACTCGTCAATCGATACATAGGTGGGCAGTTCGCGGACCGACGGGAATTCATGACTGACAACGCTACCGTATTCTGGGTAGCTGACTGTCTGGGACGATTTGTTACCGGTCAGCAAGTATTTCTTAGCGAGCCCGTGGTCGGCGACGTTATGGGTGACACCGCGAATGATTGCAAATTTGTTCGCTCGGCTGGCAAGCAGCGGCATGTGTTCGCAAATCTGAACACCAGCCGCATTGGTCGCAATCGGCTTGAATTCCCCACGAACTTCCGCCGGCGCATCCGGCTTCAGGTCAAATGTGTCCTGATGTGAAGGAGCGCCCTCCATGAAGATGAAGATGGCGGAGCGTTTTTCCGGCGGCTTTGTCTCGGCTGCCTGGATACGCAGGTAGTCCGCGAGGGTGAGTCCAGAACCGAGCGAACCGACTTGCAGAAATTGACGACGTGTAACGTTTCGCATGGTCTAGTGATTCAATAAGAATTCTTTGGTGTTCAGCATGGCCCACATCAGATCGGCGATTCCTTCGGCAATCGTGTCGCTGCCGGCGAGATGCTGGTCCGCCCTCTGACGCTGCGTCGAGGTTGGAAACCGGCCGACGGTACGAATCCAGACCTCATCGATGAGTGCTTTCTGATCGACCGGTTTCCCTTCGAGTTCCGCATCTTCGATTTCGATGATCCATCCGCTATCGGCGATTCTCATTCGTAACAGTGGGTCGTTCTGTGTGAAGATTGCCTGCAACAACGTCGGCTCATTAACCCGTTCGCAGTCGCAGTTGATCGACCGATCAGGTTTGCCGAACACCTTCATCGCATGGGTTCCGGCCATTCGCATCGACAGGTGCCCGGACGCACGCCGCTGAAGATTGGTGCGGACCGCATCGTGTCGATCGCTGGCCGCAGTGGCTTGTTTCAGTGCATCGTAAACCACTTCGGCTGGAATCCGCCGCGGGATCGCCCGGCTAAAGTTTCTTTGGTCCTGACGGTTTGTTTCGTTCGGTTTCCAAGACCTCTGGTATGTCTCGCATGTAGCAATCTGTCGATGCAGCCATTTCATGTCGTAGCCGCTTTCGATGAAGCCACGAGTGAGCCAGTCCAGCAACTGAGGATTGCTGGGTGGGTTCGCCGGTGTGAATTGGTCAGGCGGATCAACAATTCCAACGTTGAAATAGCCGGCCCACACTCGATTCACCAGCGCGCGGGCGAACCATGGGTTCTCCGGATCTCGCAACCACTGCATGATGGGACGGCGCGGGTCGTCCCCGGGTTTCATTTTGACAACGTGGCTGCGCAGTAGGCGGAGTTCTTGTGCGTCGCCCACCGACGACGTTCGCTTTGTCCGCGTGACCGAATCGAAAAATTGCGCAAACTCGCTGAAATCGGCCTGCGTCCATTGGTCAAATGGATGCTTGTGACATTCCGCGCATTGCAACTGGATACCGAGAAAGGCGTGAGCGACCGACATGGCTGTGTCCTTTGGTTCCTTTAGACTCTGCCTTGTCCAGAAGTACGGCATGCCGTCATCTCGACCCGACGGATCGGCCAGCATCATGCCTTCGACGATTTTATCGTACGGCTCATTTCTTGCGACGCGATCGTAGATCCAGCTGTACCACTCCGACGCTTTGACATAACCGTCTTCCCGTGCGACCTCCAGCAGGCTCGCGATCGACGTTGGATTACAGCCAGTGAAGTCACAAAGTTTGTTCGTCCACCAGGCGGCATAGGTCGGACGCCGCAGCAATTCGTCGATCTTTCGATCGCGTTTGTCTTCCGACTTGTCCGCCAGAAAAGCGCGAACTTCGGCGGGGGCTGGAAGCGTGCCCGTCATATCAATGCTGACGCGTCGAAGGAATTCAGCGTCGCTGCAGAGAAGGGAAGGGACAAGCCCCAGTTTGTCGAGCTTTGCGCTGACGAATTGATCGATCGGGTGCGATGGACTCACGCTCGTTTGCAATCCTGCGGAGCGGTCGTCCACCGAACCGTACGGCCTGAGCACCGGAATTGCAGCCACGCCATTGTCGTAGAACGCGATGACATGGGTATCACCCGTGCCGACAGAATTTACCAGTCCATCTGGATTGATTGTCGCGACGGCATCGTTGTTCGTCTTAAAACGGGTGAGGCAGGTGACGTCTTCACGGATTCCATTGTCCCACTCGGCAATCACCTTGATCTGCTGTGTCTGATGGCTTTCGTGAAACAGAATCTCAGCGGGTTCCGTGTGCAGACTGACCAGCACCAGGTCGGTTTCGCCAGGTGCGAAGTCGTCATCAGGCCAAGGTGCCCCCATGCGTACCCATTTCTCCAATGCAGCAATCTCTGGATCTGATAGTTTTCCGCTCGGTGGCATTTGCAATTCATTGACCGAGTAGCGAACCGCATCAATCAACAAGCTTGATTTCGGCTTTCCAGAAACAATCGCTGGACCATTGTCGCCGCCGGACAGCAAGGCTTCACGGTTGGAAAGTGACAAGCCTCCTTTTTGTGAACTGAAACCATGACATTCATAGCAGTGGTCTTCGAATAGGGGCTTGATCGACCGATTGAAGAACGCGGTTTGCTCGGGGATGGGCGTGCCGGATACCAGTGGTTCAGTCTCGTTTGATTTCGCATCGTCGCGGCTGACCCCGTGACCTCCCGATTCAATCCATCGCAGCAGCAGACGATGTTCCCAGGATCCCTCCGCGAAACGCTGGCCTCCTTCATGCGCAATCTGTTGCGTCGGTTTCTGAAGGAGAAGACTTTTTCCTGGGTCTTCCTCATTGATCCGGCTGCCCTCCGCCGAAGAAGCGGTGTCGTGCATGGCAGCGTGGTCCGATCGAAAGTCGAACCCGAACAGCGAGAGTTGAAACCCGCCCTGGCCCTGGAAGGATCCATGGCATTTGGCAGAGTTGCAGCCTAGTCGCCCCAGCAGTGGCACAATGTGTCGCTGGAAATCGGGAGCTTCCTTCATTTGTTCGTCGGCAAAACGCGTTGATACCGGCGGAACAACTTCATCGGCGACAACCGTTTCCACGGCGAGACACAGTTCAACGACGAAACAGAGTGAGATTGCGATGACAACTTGATTCATCAGACCTTACTTCTCAACTTTCTCAAGAACATCTGTCACGTCGAGCGAGTCACTTTTCAGGTTGCGATGTCGCGTGCTGACTCGGACGCGGTCACCTTCGTGCAGATCGGCGAAGGCGTCCGCGTGCTTAATGTAAAATCCGACGATGCGGACGCGTTTGCCCTGGATGCTGCTGACGTCCGCTGCCTGGCTATCGTCCGCAGGATTGACTTCAGTGACGTCGAGCAGAACTTCGTAGCCTGCAGCCTCGACGATCTTTCCGGTCAGCTCGCCGCTGAAGCCACGGAATTCCTCCGGCGGGACACCAAAGTCACTTGGATTGAACGGCGGCGTGCGTTCCAGGACCTGGAACTTGTAACCGAATCCCAGTTGTTTTTTCTCCGGGTTGTAGTCGCCGGTGCGGACCTTGATCGTTTCGCCGCGCTTGATCTGTAACAGTGCGTCGAGAAATTGACCGGCGACCCCAACCAATTTGACTCGCGAACCGACCAATTCTTTGTTCAACTGCGTCTTGTCGCCGATAACGTAGTCGACATCAATTTCCAATTCTCCGAGTTCGATGTCTTTGGACCGCAACCTTCCAATCACGATCGCATAGAAATTGATACTCCCCGGCCGCATGCCTGCTTTGTTCCCGCCCTTCTTTCGACCACGTTTTCCCTTGACGCCATCTTTGCGCTGCGATTTTAACCAGGCAATGATGTCTTCTTTTGTTGCTTGGCCACTGTCCACTTTGGCTTTCACGTCAGGATCTTTCTTGACGAGCGCCTCGTAGGCCGCATCCCAATCGAATTTGTCTTGAAACGCTGTTGCCGTGTTTCCAGCGGTGCCAGCGATGGTCTGTCCGAGTTCAATCGCTTGTGTTTGAGTCAATTTTCCAGCTTTGACAAATTCTGCGAGTCTCTTCCTCAGTCCAGATAAATCCGGCTTTGCTTTTAAATTGTCTTTGCCGCCAGCGGCCGACCGCCACAATTCTAAGGCGTCATCTTTGTTCAGCGTTCCCTGGGCGAAGGACGCTTTCAGTTTAGCTCCCAACGCAGCGAGTCCAGCGTCCCGAGCGGGCTCTTTGGCTGGCTGCGCCTTTGGGGAGAAGGGTCGTGGATAAATGTCCGCAGCCACCTGTTGTTCGCTGCGTGCGTAATCAGATTGGATGCAATAGAGGTGTGTCGTTGAACGCAGGATCAGAGACGAACCCACCACAGCCGGCGATGCGATAAAGCTCGCCTTTAAGTTGTTCTTCGCGATCAGTTCGGGCTCTTCCCGGTTGGCATTCAGGACGAAGACATCACCTTGTTTGCTGCAGAAATAAAGTTGGTCGCCTGCGAGAATCGGCGAGGCCCAGTGATCGCCTCCGAGCCGTGTCTTCCAAATCTCTTCACCCGTTTCCGCTTCCAGACAGCGCACGATGCCTCCCTTGTCGGTCACCAGAAACATCAGGTCGCGGGCGATCACCGGCGATGGAATGTGTGGTGTTCCCCGAGTCGTTGACCAGACGACATGCGTTTTCGTTACATCGCCCTGGCCGTCGGGACGAATGCCCATCAAATATCCGGTCAGTCCGCTGGTAAAGACGTACACCAGCCCGTGGGCGTACAACGGTCGGGCAGCAACATTGAAGCCACCAGGATGAACCACTCGCCAAAGTTCTTCACCGTTGTCGGGGTTGTACGCGATCGTTGCTTCGGCGGCGGGGGCGATTAGCTGTCGCTGGCCATCGGCCACAATCAGATGAGCGGTTGCAAATGCTTTGTGGTTATCTCCTGGCTTGCCACCTCCCCCCTTTTTTGGCTCCAGTCCCCGGGCGCGAAGTGTTGACCCCCAATCGGTGGCAACGTTGCGGTCTCTCTTCCAACGTGTCTTTCCTGTCTGCTTGTCGAGAGCAACAAAGAATTGTTGGTCGGTACCATCGAAGGCCATATACACGTTATTGTCGTCGACGATAGGTGACGAACCCTGTCGGACCGGCTGATAGACACGCAGGTCACGACGTTCCCACAGCTTGTCGCCAGTCCTCCGGTCCAGGCAGGCGATTCCCTGTGATCCGAAGCTGACAAAAACGCGTTCTTCTTCTACAACGGGTGTGGGCGTCGCCATGCTGTTTAGGTGTGGCGAATCATGCATATACGCAGGATCGACTTTGCGCGGGACCGTATCAAAGACCTTGACATCTTTCACGATCTCGCCGCTCGCGATATCGACACAAATCGCGCGAAGCTCGTTCTTTTTTCGGTCGCCAGCCGTCAGCCAGATTTCATTTTCCCAAACGACGGGAGAGGACCAGCCTTCACCCGTGATTGCCGTTTTCCAGCGGACGTTCTTGGATTCATCGAATTTGACGGGCAGGTTGTTTGCAAACGAAACTCCGTTGCCACGTGGCCCACGGAACTGATTCCAATGACCAGGATCTTCCTGCGCCCCCGCGTCCGTTGATTGAAGCGCCAGCAACATCAAGAATGCTATGAGGATGTACTTCATACGTCTTTGTGAATAAGCGTTACGGTTTCTTTCAAACCTGATTGCGGCCATTAGGATTCCCCAAAGCAAATTCATCAGTTGTAGTTTTCCATGCCGAAAGTTTTGAAGGTTGTTCGAGGGGCTACTCAGCCGCCCTGACCAATCGAACGCGGATTGGCTGGCCCGTCGCGAGGGTAAAGTCGAGCGTATCGTCATCGGTCAGTTGGTAGCGCAGTGTGATCTGGCCTTGGGTGCCATCGCCATCGGTGTAGCCCAGATCGAGGACGGCTGTGTCGTCTTTTTGGAAGGTCCACTTGCCCAGATGAGACGAGCCAGTGCTGTCGGCGCCGACTTGGAAGGTGTCGCCGTTGGCAGCGTTGAGACTAATCAATGAGACCGAGGTCCTGCCTGGATCGATTGACTTTGCTTCGATCACTCGGTCTTTGATTTTCCACTGGAATGACAGTTTCAGGCCTTGGCCTTTCGAGCCTTCGTCGACCCACGTGCCCACTAAGCGATCCCAGCCCGACCCTTTCAAAACGTCAGCCAGAGTTTTTCGTTTTGGCTGTTTAGCTCCTTCGTCATCATCTTTCTGTTCTTGCGGATTCGCCTCAGCAACGGTCAGGATGAAGTCGTTACTGAACTGGCCGCTGGGGTTTTGCAGTTGCAGTAAGTGCATTCCGGTTTCGGGTCGACGTTCTAAATCGATCTC
>JBCBOO010000292.1:0-8090 GCA_039821235.1 Planctomycetota bacterium | reverse complement strand
TCAAAGAGCACTTCGCCATCACGACGGTTGAGTTGGGTTCGGGCCACGGAAATGTTGGCGCAGTGCTCTTTGAAGCCACGGTGATGAACCAGTCGACGCGATCCTTCACCGGCGATGTCCGTTTGTCGCTGTCAGGTTTGAGCGACATCGATGGAGTTCGCCTCGTCGATGCAGCTCCGGATGACGAAGAGTCGGTCGTGTTTGATCTTGGCTCGGAGGGTCTGGAATCGGGGCAGTCCGTCACGCGAACGATTCGCATCGCCAACCCGCTCAACAACGAACTGGTCTTCTTCAATCGACTCTTTGCGACCGCGGCGCCGAATGCTCGCCCTGTCATCAGTTCAACGCCTCCGGTGACGATCGGTTCGGGTCAGACACTCGTCTACGATGTTTCCGCGAGCGATCCAGATGGCCCGGCACCGACGGTCGTTTTGGTGGACGGACCTGCGGGAGCCGTCATCGAACCGGGTTCCTCGCAACTCGTCTTCGACACGAGTGCGGCGGCCAGCGAAGAGAGCTTCCGCATTCGCGCAATTGATTCATTGGGTGGTTTTGTCGAACAGGTCTTTGTTGTCGACATCACCGGTGGCAACCAACGACCGGTCATCGTGGCGACCGAAGAAGTTCGCTTGTCCGAAGGCGAACGCTTAGAAGTTCCCATCGCGGCCTTCGATCCAGACGATCAACCCGTCACGGTTTCGGTTTCTAATCTGCCGCCGGGTGCCTTTTACGATGCGGAACGCAGCGTGCTCGTTTGGCAAACGGGTGCCGAGTCTGCCGGACGCTATCGCAATGTGACCATTTCAGCCAGCGACGGAATCTCCGTTGCCACGCAAACGCTTGAAATCGTCGTCTCCAATCAAAACCAGTCCCCACGCTTGGTCGAGGTGGTCGATCGAAGTGTTCGCGAGGGCAGCACGCTTTCGTTTACGCTACTCGCGAGCGATCCCGATGCGGACGCGTTGACCTACGGCGCACGGGCACTTCCCGTTGGTGCGCGGTTGAACCCGAGCAACGGCGAGTTTTCTTGGACACCGCGATTCGACCAACATGGTCTTTACGAGTTGACTCTGGTTGCCACGGACGGTGACTTGGCCGCCGAAACAACGTTTACGATCAACGTCGACAACGTCAATGGTCCCGTCGAACTTGGAGAAATTCCACGCCGAGTCGTTTACGAAGGACAACCGCTCGAGATCTTTGTCGACGCCGTTGATCCTGACCATCCGTTCGCACCGCCGGTGGTGACTCCCGACGGAACGTTCGATATCGGCAACGTCGCGGCGCCACCGCTGAGTTTCTCATTTGAGGGCTTGCCATTGGATGCGGAGTTCAACGCGGATGCACAGCTGATTCGTTGGACGCCGAGCTTTGAAGCCGCCGGGCGATATGAAATCGATGTCACCGTCAGTGACGATGGTGATGGCAATTTTGCCGCCACCACTGCGCAAACGCAAATCGTGATCGATGTTCTGGATCAGAACGCCGCGCCGGAGGTTGCCGAGGTTCCTTCACAACGAGTCGTTGCCGGTGCGACGCTAGTGATTCCCTTCACGGCGACGGATACAGACGGAAACGCGATCACGTTGCGAGCCGGGTTGGCCGACACCATAGTCGGCCAGCTTTCTCCGTTGCCTGATTTTATGTCGCTCCTCGACAACGGCGATGGCACGGGAAGTCTCACGGTGACTCCGGGCGTTAGCGATCGCGGTGACTATGCCATCACCATCGAAGCGGACGATGATGGCAATGGGAATGCCGCGAACGTGCAGACGGGATCGTTCACGTTCAACGTGTCCGTGGAATCTCGAAACGCGCCGCCGGTGTTGGTGGACGCACCCAATGTTGTTGCCGTGGTCGACCAACCGTTCCGATTTGTGGTGGAGGCGGATGACTTGGATCAAGACGGGCTGACGTTTGAAGCCACCGGATTACCGACCGGTATCGAGCTTCAAGAGTCCGCACGTTATGGCGAGGCATTGATCTCGTTTACGCCGCTTGCCGGTGAAGTCGGCGTCTACCCGATCACGGTGACGGTTACCGATTCGGGGAATGGTGACTTGTCGGAACAGCGTTCGGACACGATCGGATTTAATCTGGAAATTCGCGCCAGCAATCAAGCACCTTCGCTCGTGCCCGGTTCGATTCCTTCGGTGGCTGAAGGCTCCGAGTTAGTGGTGAATTTGGTCGGCAGCGATCCCGATTCGGATGACGTGTCCTACGTCGCTGCAGGACTTCCCGCGGGGGCAACGTTGGATCGATTAACGGGTGAACTGCGTTGGACAACGGGTTTTGAAGACTCAGGCGAGTACGAATTCCAAGTCACTGTCAGTGACGGTGTGGCTTCGCAGACATCGCTGCTCGCGTTCGAAGTCACGCCGACCAATCGGCCACCAAGCGTGACCAACATTCCGCCCGTCGCAGGATTGGAAAGTCGCGAATTAGCCGTCTCGTTCAGCGCGTTCGACCTCGATGGAGACTCGTTGGTAGTCGAGGCCGACGGGCTTCCCGAAGGCGCCGCACTCGTGCGTGGCGAAGACGGTTTGTTCACGCTTCGTTGGCCGACCGAGTTTGGTGACGCGGGCAGCTATGATCTGACCATTCGGGTAACCGATCCATCGGGATTGGTCGCGACCGCTCCCCTATCGATCGATCTTTCAAAACTCAATCGTGCCCCCGAGGTGGTTCCGACCGGCAGTCGCCAAGCCTTGGTGGATCAAACGCTTTCGATTGCCGTCGTTGCCAGTGACCTCGATCAAGACGCATTGACCTATCGTGTGATCAGCTTGCCCGCCGGAGCTGAGTTCAGTGATACGGGAGTGTTCTCGTGGACGCCCACCTCGCTTGACATCGGGCAATACGATGTGTTGCTGGAAGTCAGTGATGGTGTCGGCACCGCACTCGAGTCGCTGGAGATTCAGGTCGTCGAGGCACCCATCCTTCCCGACGTTCGTGTGGAAGTAACGCCCAGCTTTCCGGCTCGCCCGGGGCAGATCGTTGCCGTGCAGCCGGTCGGCAGTGGCGTCGCGCCGATTGAATCCGTATCGGTGACCGTCGATGGAACACCGGTTCCGCTGGACGAACTCGGACGCGGATTCGTTACGCCCGCATCGCCAGGCCGCTATGAAGTCGTCACAACCGTGGTCGACGTGCAAGGTTTCGAAAACATCCGTCGCTCCGCGATCTTGGTCCGAGACGCATTTGATGTGGCACCGCCACAAGTCGGAATCGGACTGCCGGCTGGCACACGAATCGAGACCACTCAAACGGTCGAGCTGCGTGTCGAAGATCAGAACCTCGACCAATGGACGTTGACCCTTCGAAACCTACGAGGCGGGGATTCACGGATCATCGCAAGTGGCAGCGCGACGGGGCGTTTGACGGACGTTGCCACGCTTGATGCGGCGCTTCTTTCCGCGGGAGTTTATGAAATCGAACTGTCCGCGACCGACATCAGCGGGCGAAAGTCGACGACCGCAACGACGGTTGAAGTCTCGCCTGCGAGCCAACCCGATTCGTTTGTTTACACCGCTGTCGAGGACCTATTGGACTTTGGCGACATCCAGGTTCCGCTCCAACTTCGATACCGCAGTTCCGATGCGACGATTGAGCAAGGCCTTGGAGCGGGCTGGTCGTGGCCGCTGCTCAACGCGTCCCCCATCGCGATCTCCAGTTCTTCACAGTCAAGTTCCAGTCCGAGTGCTCCAACCCTACGCGACGGCAGCATCCTTCATTTGGTCGCGCCCGATGGTTCGGACTTGCGGTTCCAGTTCACTCCGGCACTTCTTGCGGGTTCTGGTAACTCCGACATCGACGTCGGAGCAATATTCACGCCCGCATGGCAGGCCGAGTCGGGCGCGACGTGGACACTCTCAACGCCATCGCAACCCCTGCAGCAGGTCGACGGAGAGTTCTTTCATGTCAGCGACGGTCGATCCTACGAGCCACTCACGCTGGGAAGCGACGGCTCCGCGATCCAACTGCAACACACCGATGGTACGACCTATCACTACGCCAGCACGGGCGAGCTGACGCGAGTCACAAAGGACTCGCATCACATCGACTGGTCGGGATTCGAAGCGATTGCGGACAATGGAAGTCGACTTTCGCTGCGACGTGACGACCAAGGTCGGCTTGCGACGCTCAGTGGGCTCGGGGCTTCCGTCGTGCGATTGCGATACAACGAATCAGGTCAGTTGGCATCGGTGAGAAATGACCTGACGAACCAGGTCTTTGGATACGATTCGCAGGCACGTGTCGCGCGTGTGCTTGCTTCGTCTCGTGACGAGAGTTTCGCGGTGGAGTACGACTCGGAGGGTTCTGTTGGACAGACCAAGCCGATTGCAGACTTCCTCGGTGGGCTTCGTTCGGCATTCGAGAGCTCGCTTTCGGGGACGATCAGTGCGAATGAACAGACTCGCTTTGCCATCGCCACCACGGAGGAAGAACTCGCCAGCGGAAATCGGGCAGCGGTTTTGGTTGGAGTCGAGGTGTTCGGTTCCAATGGACTTGATCCGTTGCCTCCGATGGCAACATCGGCGAGCACATCGGCGGCCGCGACCGAACTGCAACAGCGCGATGGATTCGCATCGGCTCTGTTCGGCATCAGCACCGCGGACGAGTTTGTGTTCGAGATTGACGCGGAGATGTCGGGCGACTATCAGGTCAACGTGTTCTTGGCCGGTGACCTGGACGGCGATCATGACGTCGACGCGGGCGACGTTGCGACGCTTGGAGGACAAATCGGTTTGGACGTCAATGACGCGGGATACATCGAAGGATCCGATGTGAATCGTGATGGCATCGTCGATGCGATGGACGTCGTCTTGCAAGCACGTAACTTTGGTTTCGTTGCCGACTTGCCTCCGGTCGTCAGCGATGCCACCGCCACGACACTTCCCGAAGTCCTCACGACGATCGATCTGGGCGAACTGGCATCAGACCCGGAAGGGACCGATCTGGATTATGCGCTCGAATCAGTCACCGGCGGCACGGCGACGTTATTGGTCGATGGCAAGACGGTCAAGTTTGATCCCGATGGCTCGGGTGACTCGTCGTTCCGGTTTGTCGCAACCGATCGATACGGACGATCCGAGATCGGTGAAGTCACCGTTCAGATCGATTCGCGCGAAGTCACTCGGTTGGAGATTCGTAGCGGAGAGATCGCAATCGGCGTCGGTGATGCGGCTTCGGTGGACGTGATCGCTTTGCTGGCCGATGGAACGGAGTACGTGCTTCCACCCGAAGAAATCTCTTTCGATGTCAGTGATGCGATCGCGGTTGTGACTGCAAGCGGAACCGTCGGGGGCATTTCAGACGGCAGCGGACTTGTCACCGCACATGCGTTCGGATTGACGGCCGCAACCAGTTTGCAAGTCGGAGATGATCTGGAACAGAACACGTTCGACATCTATCCCACTCGCTATGCGTTGCAAACCGATCAGACGCGCCAGTTCTTTGTGCGAGAACGATTCGAAGACGGACGTGTCATCGATTTTGCGGACGATCCGCAGACCTTCTATGTCGTTGCGGATCCGACGGTCGGACAGGTTTCCGACGATGGACTGTTCACACCCATTGCCGCCGGAATCACCCAGGTCACGGTGATTCGCGAAGGAGTCTCGTTGGTCTCCGAAATCATCGTGGCCGATCCATCGGTCGGTCAAACGGTCATCGATAACACCGGGGGTCTGGTAGCGACCGATGACGGCAGCATCATCATTGGAGCGGGACCGGGAACATTCGCCGACCCAAGCACCGTCACGGTGACTCCGAAAGATGAAAGCGATTTCGTATCAGGCGTCCCAGCCGGTTTCCAGTTCAGTGCCGGATTCGAGTTGGAGTCGAGTGAAGCGATCGCCTCCGGTGGACTTTCGGTGGAGGCGATCGCAGATGCGAGTCTATCCTCCGGCGACCCGATGTTTATCTTCCGGGAAAGCCAAACGTACAACTTTGAGACCGAGGCGTTTGAAACGGCATGGCAACTCGTCGACTCGATGGTCGTTGGCGACGACGGAATGGCTCGCAGCACCAGCCCGCCGAATCCATCGGTCAATGCGACCGGCAGTTTTGCGTTGGTCTTGGGGTTGACGACGGGTAGCCTCGCGGGGCTGGCCGTCGGAATGACTTTGGATGCAGGTATTCAAGCGGCTCGCAGTGGCAATGTCCGAATCGATGTCGAACCACAGTCGGGACGACCGTTCTTCTTCATGCCAGGACAGTTCCTCGATGCTGCACTTCCGATTCCAGGTCCTGACTATCAAATCACGGTAACCGCCTTTAACCCTCAGTTCGGTTTCGCGGAAACCGTGTTCGGTGCGGAGTACACGCCCGGAGGAACACGCGAGCAGCTCGTCCAAGCAAACACGCCCGAGACCATTAACGCGTCGGCGGACGTCCAGTCCATTGCTTATAACGTGGAAGAAATCGCCGAGGGTGTTTATGCACCCGTGTTGACGCTGACCGGTTCCCGTTTCTCATCCGACATTGACCGAAACGAAGTCTTGTTCTTCGCGAGCAATTTGCTCGATGACGATCAAGTCGAGGATTCGCGACAGCGCCCCGGCATCCTGCTGTCCGCATCCGCATCGGAACTCAAAGTCATCCCGCCCGAAGGAGCCGCGATCGGAGGCGGAGCGTTGCGGGTCGATGTGATTCGCGATGTCCTGATTGGCGTGCCGGGGGGTGACCAAGTTGTGGTACCCGAGTTGATCGAAGGCTCACCGGCGCTGATCGAACTCGAGTCGCCGTACTACAGTGTGGTCACCAACAACGCCAGTAACTCGGTGTCCGTCGTGGACGTGCTATTTGCGGCAGATCTTTCGGGCACCAACCGAGTTAGCATCGCCGACTATGACCGCGAGGTTCTCGGTTTGTCCGATGACGTCGCTCGGCTCCGAAGTTCCGGTGAAAGCAACGACACGACACATGTTCCCGTCAACTTGGTCAATTCGATCGTGGCTCAGATTCCTGTTGGTCGAGCACCATCGGACGTGGCGATCACCCGAGATGGGTTGCGAGCCTATGTTGCTAACAGTGGCGAAGGAACGATTTCGGTCATCGATCTGTTGACGCTCCAAGAGGTCGATCACGACGCGACCACCGCGGAAATCGATCGCATCACGCCGGGATTGGGCACCTTCAATACCCAAGTCTTTAGTCCGTACTATCTCGCGCTTCATCCGACACTGCCCTACGGTGTTGCATCGGATCGCAATAGTGGATCGATTGCGTGGTTCCGGACCGATGCGCCGCGCAAGGGTGAGTTCTTTCGCATCGTCGACCTGGACCCCGAAGACTCGTTGCTCTCCCGAGTCGGCGGTGATGGGCCGATTCGTTCGCTGACGGATCTGGAGTTCAGTGAAGATGGCCGTTACCTCGTGATCAATACGACCGGATCGTCGTCTTGGGCCGGTGCCGATCTTCAGTCGACGGTCGGCGGTGCGATCGTTGTCGACTTTGGGCAAGACTTTGAACTTGATTTCCAGTTGGACAATCGACCTCGCTTCGAAACCGAAAGCGTCAACATTGTTCCGCTCGGTTACAAACCATTCGGACTCAAGCGACTCGATAACGGTCTGTTTGCGGTAGCCGTGCGTGGTGCCGAGTCGGTTTCGTATATCGATCCGGCGAAAGCCAGTCGTCCCAGTTTTGTAGCGACCAACTTGCGGCTCAATGAAGGCACGCTGCCCGATGAAGTATCCACGAGTGGTGGTCTGCAGGCTGTGTTCCGGTTCATCAATAAGAACCTGTTTTCGATCGATTCGCCGGAAGACTTGACGATCGCGCCGCCGTTGGCAGTTCCCGTTGCGGTGGGCGATTCCGGCTTGGTGATTCGCCAGCTCGGTTTCGTATTGATGAACGCCACGTACAACGGTCCGGAAGCGATTGCGAGTTCGCCCGAGTTCGGTGGTGGCGGAAACATCGGCATTCTCGCCAATCCGCTCAGCGACAATCCGCAGTTCATCGGCGCGACGCAGAAAATCCCCTATTCGTTCCCGGACCAAATCGATTTCGGGCCGGACAACGACACGATCATCGCGTCGTTCAAGGGCATCAATCAGGTGCTGTTGTATGACTACAGCGTTCTG
>JBCBOO010000291.1:0-8196 GCA_039821235.1 Planctomycetota bacterium | reverse complement strand
TTCATTCGAGCCCTCGAATGAAACCCGTCACATCGAGGTCTTCTTTCAAAACCTCTGATGTGTAAACCAGCACATCGGCCCGCGCTTCGATACCGCGTTGGTCAAAACTGCCACCTTCGGATGCACCGCGATTGCAGCAGACTCCTCCGCCAAGTGAAGGGACGGGATTCATTGGGTCGTAGGTGTAGGTATCCGATGAATCGTCCGCCAACGGGTTCCACGAAAGCACGCCATCACCGAACAGACTATTGGCGTCGCCGTTGCTCCCAAGGTAGACGGGCGTCATGACGCTGTCTTTGGGGGGCCACTGCTGAGCGGATTCCCATCGATTGCGGCCCATGGTGTAGAAACGCACGCGCGGCGTCTTCGATTGGAAACCGTTCTCTTCGTTCTTTACGTAGTGATCCAAGAAGTCGAAAATGGTTCCCCAGTAGTCGTGCCACGCATTGCCCACGTTGAGGTCGCCCGCGATGTAATCACTGTATCGGGGAGTTCGGTAAAACGCGCAGTGCAGCGTCGGGGCAACCATCATGTACTGACTGTCTCGCACCGATGGATCGCTCGCTTTGTTTCGCACATGATTGAACAGTGCCAGGTTGGGGCCTTGGCTGACGTCGAACCAACTGTTGAACCAGAATGCCGGAACACCGAAGTCTTCGTTGTCGTGATAGAGCCCACCTTTGTACCAATCCGGGTCATTGGGTTTGCGGCGCATCAACTCGACGCCGGGGCCCTCGTTGCCGCCCGCGGTCTTCAGCCAGTCAATCGCGGGCAGCGTTCGAAGGTGTGTCGCCCAGTCGACCTCGGGCATCTCGGCAGCGAGATCATAGGCCGCTCGCAGACGCTGCAGTTGTTCTTGGCTGAGTCCCGAGGGAAACGTTGGGCGTAGGTTCTGCTGGACGCTGTGCAGCCAAACGGTAAAGAGAGTTTGGTGGACGCCTCCCTTGTACCAATTGCCTTGCTCAAAATACTCGCCGACGCGACCGATCCCCGCACCGGCAGCCATCGGAACCATCGCGGCGTGGGCGGGATGGTTTTGTGACGCGAGCGCCATCTGCCACTCGGCGGTGGAGGAACATCCCCAAGTCGCAACGCGACCGGTACACCAAGATTGCTCCGCGATCCACGACAAGGAGTCATAGCCGTCGGAACGTGGTCGCCCCAGGATTTCCCATTCGCCTTCGGAATAGTATCGGCCGCGTTCATTTTGCACGACAACCGCGTATCCACGCTCGATCGCTTCACTTGCAAACAGTAGCGTCGAACCGCCGAGCTTATTGAAGTTGTAGGGCGTCTTGACCAAGACGGCCGGGAAAGGCCCGTCGCCCTTGGGAACGTGGACGTCGGTGGCCAAGCGGACGCCGTCTCGCATCGGTACCATGACCATCGTGTCCGACTCGGACATCGATCGAAACTTGGCAAGCGTTTCGTCGGCCGCGCAGGCGAGTCCGCCAATCAAGCTCGGCATGGCCAGGGCAATAACGCAGCCGAGCAGTGCCAAGCGTCCAAGTGCGGTCATGGTTCGAAATCGCGGTCGGTTCATCAGGTTGGTCGTGGTGGAGAGGAGCTTTTGAAGAATCTCAATTCGGTCGTCAAGGTTTCTCGGCTGCGTCATCGTACTTCAACGCAAACAAGTGTGACTCGCCACGGATCAAGAGGTAGCCGTCGGCAATCGCCGGTGTGGCGAGTGTGGCTTCACCGATCTCCGAGGGGTCTTGTTTTTCGAAGGTCGAACCGCACCGCACGATTTGAATCACTCCCTGTTCGCTAGGGAAATACACGTATTCCCCGGCAACAACAGGAGATCCGGTGAACGAGGACGCGCCGCCGCCGCGAAGTCGTTTCTTGTAGACCCGTTCGCCGTTGGTCGCGTCATAGCAAGTCAAGATTCCGCCGGTGTCGATGACATAGGCCAAGCCTTGGTGGACGACCGGGGTGGACATGTAAGGTCCACCCGATCGCCGCGACCAAACGAATGCGTCGTCCGAACCGGCCAGGTCTCCCTGGCTCGGGTCTGGCAGTTCCAGTTTGCCGCGAGCTTCATGTCGAACGACGGTGAGTGGTTTGACCGGCGGGTAACCGGCCGACAGCAAGACACCCCAAGGTAACACTTGAGGCGTGGGCGCGACGATTTCGGAGAACCCGCCCAGCTCCCAAATCAGTTTCCCGGTTTCCAGATCGTAAGCCGCGTTGGCTTTGGTGCCGCTGACGACGACCACCGACTTTCCGTCGGGCGTGTTGTAGGCAACGGGCGTGCCCCAAGTCGGGATCTCATCGCGATCCGTCCGCCAGAGCGTTTCGCCCGTTTTCAAATCAAGCGCGATCAAGAAACTCTGGTCTTGAATGTCGCATTGCAGGATGACGCGATCATCGATCAAACAGGGACTGCTGGCGTAACCCCATTGATAGCTTCGGTCATAAAACCAACCACTGTCCATCAAACCCAGATCACGCTTCCACTGGAGCCGGCCTTTGAGGTCGAAGCAGTAGACGCCTTCGCTACCGAAACTTGCGATAATGGAATTGCCATCGGTCACGGGAGTCGGGTTGGCGTGGCTGCTCTTGGCGTGACGTTTGACGGCAGGAACGGCGCGGGTGGCTTCTTCGTTCCAAATCACTTCGCCGGTTTCCAAGTCAAGGCAAAGGACTCGAAAAGACCACGGGTCGTCTTCTTCGATCGAATCCACGCTGCCGGAGAGACCCGTTTGGAACCCGTCGGCTTCTTCGTTCTCGCTCACGGCGGTCGTTAGATATACCCGTCCGTCCCAAACGATCGGACACGAGTTGGCAAGTCCTTTTACCGGGACTTTCCAAGCAACGTTTTCACCCGTCTCGATGTCCCAGGACGTCGGCACGGCGGTGTTGGAAATTCCCCGAGACAGGTGTCCGCGAAATCCGGACCAAGGCATGTCGTCGAACACGAAATCATCGGGCGTGTCGGAGGGAGTCCATGAGTCTTCAGTGTCAACGTCGGTCGACTCAGGAAGGGATTCCAGCTCCGGCATGCGGTTGAACGTGACCGTCTTGCGGCGCACCGTCCGCGCGAAAGAGCTGACCATGCCGTCATCGTCTCGCTCAAAACGCAGCTTTCCCAAGCCGAGTTCGAATTCACCCGATGCGAGGTGAGTGAGCCGGATGGGTTTGGATGCCGGTTTCGGCTTCAAGTACAACGAGCCTTCTTTTGCGATGAGTTGCAGGAACTCTGCGTCGCCTTTGAAAATTCCCGCGTAAGGCGGAACCGGATCGGGGTCCTCTTCGGGCAATTCGCGTTCGTCTTCGGGGAGGGCCTCAATGAGTTGCTCCAGCCGCTCAGGCTTCTCCAGCAACTGTGCTCGGATCGCCGCCCAGCGAATTGTCTCGGTCGGCAAAGACTTTGCCGAAAGGATCGCCGAGATCGCTTTTTCGTTGTCCCGGTAAACGCTTCGCGTCAGGGCTTGCGAAGTGTCCGGTGCCCCCGCCTCGACCAGCGCCGTGCTCAGGTCATATTGCTGGCGGTTGAGCGACCAAGCCAGTGGTGTGAAGCTATAGAAGCGATCGCGTGTTCCGGGGTCGGCACCTGCGGCGAGCAATCGCTTGGCGACATCGGTGTGGCTGTGATCGGCGGCAAGCAGCAGCGCCGTCACGCCGTAAGGATTGGCGGCATCGACATCGACCCCTGCGTCCAGGCACGCTTGGACACCCGCCATGTCGCCCGACGAGGCGGCCTGCCAAAGTTCTTTCGGACCCAGCGATGGATCGGGCTCCGGCGATGCGGATTGGCTATTCTCAGGTTGGGGTGCTGCGGATTGGCCCAGAGCATTCGCGCCGGTCAGGCACGCCGCGACCAAACACAAGAACATGCGCATTGCGGACGTTCGGGAAACTGTGAACATGAAACGTTGTCCTTCGTTCTTTTAATGATTCGCTTCGCAAGTTTGATCGTCAGTTGCTTCGTTTGGCGCGTCAGCTTTCTCGCCTCGCAGAAAACGCCGCATAATGCTGGTCACTCCCGTGACAATGCCAAGCAGTCCGCCAAGATAGCTGAAGTTGTGCAGCATGCCTGCTCGGAGGAACCCCGCAACATCTTGAATGGGTCTGTCCCCGATGAGTAGCGGTTTTGAATCATCGGGCGTGATTGTCAGCCAGCCGAGCCCAATCGCAAACACGCCGACCGTGATTGCCGTTGCCAGCACCACCAGGTAGGCACGCAGCACCGCCCGTAGAAAACCTGACGTCGTTCGAACGAGATGGCCGAAAGGGATGAGGAAGAAACCGATGACCATTCCCATCCACCAAGACGCTTCCCATCCCACGATCGCGGCGCCCAACCGTCCATGCATCACGGGCGAGATCGCGAATTGACGAAATTTGAAAGCGGTGAAATACTCCGGCGAGATCGAATAAGACAGCTGGTTGTGCAGTATCCCATAAACACCGCAGAGCAAGCATGCGAGCACCAGCAACACCGCGGAAAGGACGATGCGAATGAGAAGCTGGCTCAAGTAGTTTTCTCCAGCAGCATCGCCAGGTAGCTTTGCTTCTCCGCCGGGCCCAGCCTCAGCTCTTCGGCGAGTGAACGAATCGATTGCCCGGTTCGTTCCAGTTGTACTTCATTCGCTTGGTCGACGAGGCATTCAATCTCGGTAAAGGTGCCGACTTGTTCGACGTCATCCAACGTGACCGTGAAACGTTGGTTGGGATGGTCGTCGGGGAAACGAAACGAACGGCGAGCTTTCTTGACGGTCGTAGAGATCGTAAAGCCCAGAGACGTTAGCAAGTCCAACATGTTCGTGCCGTCGGTGTCTCCCGGAGCCAGGCACCACTCCAATTCCTTTCGAGCTTTGAGGGCGCTGTCGGTCAAGGCGACTTTCGAACCCTTGTAAGTCACGGAGGCCACCAAGCCGACTTTGCGAACTCGCAGTGCTTCGCCGGTTGTCTTGAAGTCGCGGCAAGGATGACGAAGATAAGTGTCCTCGTGATGTTCGGGCTCGCCTGCGATCGCATCCAACGCCAACAGACGCTCGCCGACGGCATCCAAGTC
Organism: Planctomycetota bacterium; assembly: GCA_039821235.1. GTDB lineage: Bacteria > Planctomycetota > Planctomycetia > Pirellulales > Pirellulaceae > Stieleria. The sequence goes on along the minus strand of JBCBOO010000291.1, from coordinate 3,176 downwards.
ATCCGCACGGAATTTCGTTTCGACTTCCAACATGTCAGACTCCGTGTGCCCTATTTTTCTGCCGGTTGGCAATAACGATCCAGCCAATCGAAGAAGACCCTGCCCCAAAGGACTCCGTTCTGGGGTGACTGTACCCAATGGCCTTCCTCGGGGAAGTAAAGAAAACGACTTGGGACACCCTGCACCTGCGCCGCAGTGAATGCTTCCATCCCCTGGGTCACTGGTACTCGAAAATCCTTTTCACCGTGAATGACCATCAGTGGTGTTTTCCAATTCCCGACGAACTTGTGCGGTGAGAACGAGTCGTATTTGTTCGCCGTCTCGCTGCTTTTCCAGTAGGGGCCGCCCAAGTCCCAATTGACGAAGAACAGTTCTTCGGTCGAGCCATACATCGACTCCAGATTGAACACGCCGCAGTGGGCAATCATCGCAGCGAAGCGACTCGCATCGTTCCCCATCAGCCAGTACACGGTGTAGCCACCAAAGCTTGCGCCAACCGCCGCGACTCTCTGGCGGTCAATCGTGGGGTCCGCCATCATTGCATCGGTCGATGCCAAGATGTCTTGCATCGCCTGCCCGCCCCAGTCGCCGCTGATTTGGTCGTTCCATTCTCGACCGAATCCCGGTAGCCCGCGCCGGTTGACGGCCAGCACCACGTAACCTTGGGCGGCCATCATGTGAAAGTTCCAGCGGTAGGAGAACCACTGTCCAATTTGTCCCTGCGGCCCGCCTTGGCAGTACGTCAGCATCGGCCACTTCTTGTCGGCGTCCGCGTCGTAGTCGGGTGGCAGAATGACCCAGTTGTGAATCTGTTTTCCGTCGGTCGCTGTAAAGTAACGTTCCTCGACCACCGGCAAGTCCAATGACTCAAGGATTTCCCCATTGACGTCGGTGATCGTGACCAATTCCTTGGTCTTGGTATCGAGCACTGCTAATTCGACCGGTCGAAGCATGCTTTGTTGACGCAACAGGACTCGATCGGAGTTGGGAATCGCAGCTACCACCGAAAAGTTGTAGCGGCCTTCGGAGACTTGTTGCGTATCGCCACGGTCGAGATTGATTTGATAGACCTGATCGGTGCCACCCGTTTCGCTATAGAAGTAAAGCTGGCGACTGTCTCCACTCCAGGTTGCGTGATGGGTGGTCTGGTCAAGCGTGGAAGTGACCTCACGCGTCTCGCCGCTGTTTCGGTTGTAAACCATGATCCGATTTCGGTCCGATTCGAAACCCGCTCGCTCCATCGAGTGAAACGCTAGAAAACGGCCGTCGGGCGAATAGGCGGGCTCCATGTCGTAGCCCGGCATCCCCGGTGTGATGTTCTTAAGCTGTCCGCCTTCGACGTCGATCAGATAAATCCCGGTGTCAGTGCTTTCGGCAGGGTTATTGACCAACTTCAAAGTGAGTGCGAGCTCTTGTCCATCAGGAGAGAAGGCAAACTGTTCACTGCCGCCAAAGGGTGGCACGGGACAATCGGCCTTGAGTGACTCCATCAGATCGAGCGGATCGGACGGATTGCCTTCCTCGTCAATCTTGATGACATGGACGTGGCTGTAGGCGTAGTCGTGCCATTGGTTCCAGTGCCGGTACATCAGTGAGTCGATGACGCGGGCGTCTGCTTTTGGGAGGTCGGGGTAAAGCTCGCCGACTTTCGCATCCATCTTGACATCGACGGTGAATGCGATGGCGTCGCCCGAGGGCGAAGTCTTTAAGTTGCCGATGCCACCGCTCAACCGAGTCAACTGCAGCGCTTCGCCCGTGGCCGGATCGAGCATCCATGCCTGCGGCGACTTTTTTTGCGATTTCGGATCTTCGTCGGAATCTTCTTCGCTTTCCTCTGATGCACTGGAGTCGTCGTCTTCGCCAACTTCTCCTCCGTCAGTTTCTCCAGGGGCGATGTAGGCGAGTTTGGGTCCGCTGGAATGATTGAGCCAGTGGAGTGAGTTGAGTCCTGCGACCTCGGTCAGCAATGCTCTCGTCTCCTCCGTTGCCAGTGGCGTACCGAATGCGATCGATGCTGTGCCCGGATTCGGCCAGTCATCGGAGGGAAGCGGCTGAATCAACAGGCTCGTCGTACCTTTGTTTTCCGCAAGGTCATAGCGGGTGACGAGATAGGCCACTGTCTTTCCGTCCGGTGAAACAACGGCGTCGCCAATGCGCGCCAAGTCCCACAACGTTTCGGGCGTCAGCCGATCCGCCGAACCGGTTTGAGTGAAGAACAGCAGTGTCACGACGGCAAGCAGGAGTCGTTTCATAGTTGAATTCTCTAGTGGGTATGTCTCGATCAAAGAAATCGTAGCACGTCTCGCTGTGAAGTTTATGCGGCGGGACTGCGATGTAGTAGCTGGAGAATAAGCAAGGGAATCGTCGTGAGAACTGCACATCCAATGGGACCAAGGTAGATGCCAACGAAGTAAGTAATTGAAATGGTCACGAAGAAGCGAGCCCTCGCTTGTGCAAGATTTCGCGATGCAAGAACACCGAGACTCGCGTGAACAGCGCCGCAGATCATCGCAAGCAGCGTAAGTGAGAACCCCTGTGGGATCCAGACGAGGACAAGCGACGTGAAAACGAAGGACAGACATGTGGCGACGAGAACACAGCGTGACAACCCGCTAAACCGTGAATCGCAAACCACGCCTCCGAGAAAAGCCGGGAGCCCGAAGAGCAGAACGATGACGAAGTTGACGGTGTCGAATGGGAGGAAATGCAGCCACGCAGTTGCCGTAGTAAGAGCGAATGCTAGCCAAACCCACAAGAAACCGTAAGAGTTTGTTTGGGACTCCGAGGTGTCCGTGAGTGAGGCAGGCGATGCGTATGGAGTTGTCAAGAACCAGCCTCGCGTCGAGCACGTTCGCGAACCGCAGCCCAAGCGGCGTTAGTCATCGCAGAATCATACCAGCTCGTCGGCCCAACGGAAGGTTTTTACGACACCGCCCTAAACGAAGCGAACGATGTCATTTGCTGGATTTGAGGGTATAATGGAGGCGAGTCCTGCACCGCAGCGGAGGTGTGCCCGAAGGGCCTAAGCGTAAAAACCATGTTGTCTGCCCCGGCCCATCGGAGTTAAGCCATGAATTTGAACCTTCCAAGCGACGTCAATGACTTCGTGAAAGGTCTTGTTGACCAAGGAAGATACAGTTCCGAGGAAGATGCCCTCGACAATGGCATCTTCCTCG
>JBCBOO010000290.1:0-8219 GCA_039821235.1 Planctomycetota bacterium | reverse complement strand
GTTTTCGGAGACAGTGCGTACTGAATCGTTGAGTGCAGGCACACTTGCTTGCGAGACTCGGACAAAAGCACCGATGGAAAATAAGTCCCCGCCCCTTTCGAATACGCGTCGTTTCGCGCGAGCGCTCTCGCCGTCAGGCCGGTGGGCGTTGCTGGCGGTCATCGTGGGGCTTTTTGTGGGCCTTGCGTGCATCACACTCGAGTTCTTGACGCAAGCGGTCGGTGCCGTCGCACTTTCTTGGTTGGCCGGCTATACGCGACCCGGGGCGGCGGCGGAACACACGTTCTTCGAATCGCTTTCTTCCAATCCGTCCATCCTGTCGTTTTCGCCGTGGTGGCTGGTGGCGATCATGATTCTGGGAGGTTTGGTGTCGGGGTTTCTGGTTTTTCGTTACGCACCTGAGACGGCAGGCGCGGGAACGGATGCGTCGGTGGATGCGTTTCACAACCAGAAAGGCGCCATCAGGGCTCGTGTGATCGCGGTGAAAACGCTGGCGTCCGCGGTGACGCTTGGCACCGGTGGATCGGGCGGTCGCGAAGGTCCCATTGTCCAGATTGCGGCCGCGATGGGATCACTGCTCGCCGATCGTCTGCATCTCTCGACGCGCGACCGGCGAATTCTTCTTGCGGCGGGAATGGGAGCCGGTGTCGGTGCCATGTTTCGCGCCCCTTTGGCCGGAGCGATTTTTGCCGGCGAGATCCTGTACAGCGATGCCGACATTGAAGCCGACGTGCTGGTGCCTTCCGCGGTGGCGTCGATCGTTGCATACAGCGTTTACACCCAATCGATTCCCGCCGAAGCTCGTTTCCAACCGATTTTTGGTGATGCCTTGCAGCACAGCTTCGCTTCCCCGCTGGAGTTGCCGCTGTATTTGGTGCTTGCCTGCGTCGTGTTCCTGTTGGCGGCAGCTTACTCCTCTGTCTTCCACCGAATGACGACGGCGCTCGAGCGACTGCCCGGACCGGCCGCGTTGCGGCCGGCGGTGGGCGCAGGTCTGGCGGGCTTGATCGGAATCGCCGCATACTACTTGTTCGGCGGAGACGCGAATCTGTTGGCCGTTCTTGGAACAGGCTATGGAACGTTGCAATTGGCGCTGGTGGGCGACCCTTCATTGACGATCGGTATCCTGGTGACGATCGCGACGCTCAAGATTTTCACGTCGGCCTTTTCGATTGGCTCAGGCGGTAGCGGCGGCGCGTTCGGTCCCTCGATGGTGATCGGCGGATGCGCCGGATCCGCCTTCGGTTTGATGGCCCAGGCTTGGATGCCAGGGCTGGTGCCGCACCCGGAGACCTATGGCGTCGTTGGGATGGCCGGTTTTTTTGCGGGCGTCGCGCGAGCTCCCATTTCGACGATCATCATGGTTCGCGAGTTGACGGGAGACTTTGGATTGTTGGTTCCCACCATGCTGGTTTGTACTTTCACATTTCTTGCGTCCGCCCGCTGGCGTTTGTACCGCAATCAGGTTCCGACTCGCCTGGAGTCACCGGCACACCGAGGCGACTTCTTGGTGGATGTCTTGGAGGGATTGAGTGTCCGCGACGTCTATCAAACTTCCGAGACGATGTTGATGATCGACGAAGCAGAAACACTCGATGAGATCGTTCATCACTTAGCGGAAAGCCATCAGCACTATTTTCCGGTGATCGATCGCGCCGGGCGAATGGTGGGGATTTTCACCGATGAGGATGTCCGCGTTTACCTGTACGACGAAACCATTTGGCAACTCGCCAACGCGGGCGACGTGATGAGTAGCCCCTTCGAATTTGTTCTGCCGGGCGATGACTTGAACATTGCGATGCAGAAGTTCATGGCGAAAGGACTCGATGAGCTTCCAGTCATGGACGCCGATGACCCGGCACGACTACTGGGTTTCATTACGCGCAAAGGGATGATCGCGGCATACAATCGACGGATCGTGGAGCATCGAAAACTCGTCGAGTAGTCACTCCGTTTCATTCAGATTCATGTCCAGGATCTCGAACGAAAGTCCCTTGATCGCCGCTCCACCATTGTGAAACCGAAGCTCTGCGTATTCGAGACCATCGATAGGCCGGTGCGTGTGCCCAAAGTAAACATCGGTCACGCCTGCGTCGGAAGCCTGATTGATCTGCTGCGCGTAACGCTCGACGCGGGCCACCACTTTCATCGGCCGGATCGTCCGAAGAAAAAGGCGGTGCAATTGGAGTCCGATGGCGACGTCATACGCAAGTTTCCAAATCGGATGGCTTCGGTGCGTCCCCTCGATTCGGCGCCGACATTCGTCCAGGGCATCGTGCCGGAGCGTTCCGTCGGCGACATCTCCATGCAAACAAAGACACTCGCCCAGACGAACGAAGTAACGGTGCCAACAGAAGCTGCGCTCAGCGGTCGCGAGCTCGGTAAGACGCTGCACAAACGTCGGGTTAGAATCGTGGTTCCCCAGTAGGAAGTGGAACTGGCAGCGAGGATTGATCGCGATCAACTCGCGCAACCACGTGACCGCATGGTCGGAGGTTATTTTTTCTCCGCCGTAGCGACTCCACTTGAAATCAAAAATATCGCCTCCAAGGACGAGCGTGTGTGCTTGTGCGGTCTTGGCGAACAATTCCTCTCGGTATCGATCGCCGATGCTCCGATTGGAGAATAAGTGGAGGTCGGAAAGAAAATACGCTCCCTTTTCGCTTTGGGAGCCATCCTGGCTGTCCATCGGAATTGACTTTTGAGTTGGCACGGTCGAGAATTTAATTTCATCTTCGAGTTTCTTCGTCGAGGATGTCACCCCACACAAGTCTTTTCGGGGAGATCACTTATCCGATGCGATACGAATTTACGCTCATCGACCCCGATTCGGGTACCGAGCAACAACGCTGGAATCTGCCGTTGCCGGTCACGGTGGGTCGAGGAATGCTTTGTCACATCAGCCTGGATCATGGCTCGATCAGTCGCAAACACTGCGAGTTTTACGCCGAGGACGATGGTTCATTGCACGTCCGAGACATCGGTTCCAAGAACGGCGTGTTTGTGGCAGGGTCAAGAGTCGACAGGTCCGCCGTGGAAGAGGACTCGATCGTCCGCTTAGGATTGTTGCCGGTACGCATCCGTTGCTCACACGGTGACGTCTCGGATGCCAGCGAGCCGGTGGCGTCTCCGAAGGCAGTTGCGTCAGACCAAGATGAAACGCATGCCGTACAAATTCTGCCCACCGACAGAGGGCGATACGAGATCGGTTAAACTGTAGCGAGCTCTCGTTCGCAAGTATCCCGCCGTTCCCACCGCCCAATCATGATGACGCGTTTTCTGTTGGTCTTGTTTTCGACCTATTTACTGATGACTCCAGACTCTCTTTCGAAACTTCACGCGGAGGACTGGCCGGGGTTTCGAGGACTCGACCTGGCGGGAACGCGAAGCGACGCGACGCTTCCTGCCGAAGCCGTCAAGTCAAACACGACGCAATGGAGCTATGCGTTAGGCACCACGGACGTCGGTTCGATGGCGGTCCAGGATGACCGCGTGTACTTGCTCTCGACAGCAAGCGATCGGCAATCCATCCGGTTGATTTGCCTGGACTTGGTCAGTGGCAAAGAGCTTTGGAAGCGGGCTTTCGCGAACGCCGACAATCATCTTCACAGCCGCAACACGCTGGCCTCCAGCACGCCCGCGACGGACGACAAGTACGTCTTCGTTGCACACAGTGATCGCGAACACACTTACCTACGCTGCCTCACTCTTGAGGGCGAGGAAGTTTGGATGCGTGATTTTGGAACGGCACAGAGCCAGCACGGTTTTGGCACCTCGCCGGTCGTCACCGGAGACACGGTGTTGCTGAATTTTTCACAACAAGCGGAACGGGTTCGGCAGGGAACCCCCAGAGCGAGTCGTATGATTGCCGTCGATCGTTCGACCGGGAAAACTCGTTGGGAAACGGGGCTGACGTCAACACGCGTCTGTTATGGAACACCGCTCGTCCGCGACGGACTCGTCTTCGGTGCTAATACCGGCGACGGTGTTTTCGCCCTGTCTCTGGAAACAGGTGAGAAGCTCTGGAGTCTGCCGGTTTTTGGTTTGCGATGTGTGAGCTCGCCCGTAATGGCCGAGGGGTTGGTCATCGGATCGGCTGGCAGCGGTGGTGGTGGCAATCACTTGGTTGCGGTTCGAGCACCCGAGATCGGAGGCACCCCAGAGGAAGCATTCCGGATTGACCGCTATGCCCCCTATGTTCCAACGGGCGTTACGGTTGATGGCAACCTGTTCGTGGTGGATGACAAAGGCATCGCATCATGCTTCAGTCTCGAAAATGGAAAACCGTTTTGGACCAAGCGATTGGGAGGCAACTATGGTGCCTCGCCGATTCGAATTGGCGACCAAATCGTGGTCATCAGCCTGCAAGGCGATCTGACGGCCTTCGAAGCCACCGCGAAATACAAGGAGAGTTTGTCGGTGGATCTGGGAGGCTCAGTCGGAGCGACGCCCGCGTTTGCGGGTGGCCGACTGCTGGTCCGGGTGGGTGCGGAACTTCGTTGCTATTAAAACTACGAACACCGCTACTCAGATTCTCATCGTCGCACCCAGGACGCGCCGGACTTCCTGTGGACTGGTAATTCCTTCGCGAACGAGCTCGGTCGCTCGTTCCCAGAGCGATTTCATCCCATTCTCGACCGCGATCCGGTACGCCGAACGAGAGTCTTGCAACGTCAACATTTGATCGGCGATCTGCGATTCTCGAAGCGACAGAAACTCGCTCGCAATCACGCGGCCGCGGTATCCACTGCCGTTGCAGGCATCACAGCCAGCGGCTTTCTTGCACCAGTCGATCGGCAAACCGCAAAATTCCGAACCGTCCTGCGTCTCCGCCGCACAATCGCAAAGTCGACGCAGCAGACGCTGGCAACAGATCCCGATCACACCGCTCTTCAGGAGGTAAGGCTCAATGCCGAGGTCCAAGAGCCGGCTGATCGCGACCACGGCGCTGTCGGCGTGAAAGCTGGTCAACATCAGTTGCCCGGTCAAGCTCGCTTGAATTGCGGTACTGGCTGTCTCCGGATCGCGAATCTCACCGACCATAATCACCTCGGGGTCCTGACGAAGAAGTGACTTCAGTCCCACGTTCAGATCGAAACCGGCGCCATTATTGACTTGGCTTTGGCTGACGCCTCGAAGGGGAACTTCGATCGGGTCTTCGAGCGTCATCAGATTTCGAGCCCCATTGGACTCCTCCACCAAATGACGCAGGCTGGCGTAAAGGGTCGTCGACTTTCCGCTCCCCGCAGGTCCGCAGATCAAGATCGCGCCGCTCGTCTCTGCAAGGCAGTCTTTTAGCTGCGACTGGATTTCATCAGTGTGGCCCAACTCCTCGATCGTTTGGAATTGGTGCCCATGCCCAAAGAACCTCAGGACGGCACGTTCGCCGTGCAATGTCGGATAGGTGCTGACGCGAATTTCTGTCCCGGCGGCCGGGGACTCAATCCGACCTTCCTGCGGTACGTCGCTTTGATAGGTCAGCAGACTCGAGAGCACTTTGAGCCGTGAGACGATGGACGAGCTTGCTCCGACGGGAAACTCGCCGAGCAGCTGCAACACACCATCGACGCGAAACTTTACCTCCAGCCCTCTCGCGGTTGGTTGCAAGTGCACATCGCTGGTTTTCACCGCACCGGCAAATGCCAACAGTTGATCGACAAACTCCGTCGCGTACGCATCTGTCTCTGGTCGCAGATGGCCGATTCGCTCAACCATCTGCTTGCGTTGTTGCACCAACCCCTTCACACCATCAGCACCGTTTTCATAGTCCGATTGAGACACGGCACCGTTCGGTGACGAGCCACCCGTTTCCAGCCTATTTCGGAGGGGTTCCGATTGGGCGACGCGATCCGTTCCGCCACCGGACGACTCGGCCGCGACGGCTTGTGAAGCATCGGCGTTCGGTTCGGAAGAAGAGCCAGCTCCGTTCCCGCGGTTCCAATTAAACATCTTTCTATCCAGTCAAAAAGTGATTTGAGGTCGCCACCGAATCGAAAGATGGCTCGAGGGTGGTCTAAAGAGAACCGCCCTTGATTGTCTGCGTCGCCGCGTCGCCGAGGTTATCGACATGTAATGAAAAGACTTGAATGATGATCATGATTAACATGATCGCGATGCCTCCCCAGATCACACCCGACGCAACGTAAGTAATCCATGCCATCGAAGTCCTCACCTGACTCTTCAATTGCTTGAACTGTTTGTCGAGTGTTTCTGCCAATCGTCCGGATGCCTCACCAAGTTCCACGGCTTCCAATGTTTCGCGTTGAAAGAGCGACGTCTCACCGAGCACACTGTGAATGTCGCGGCCTTGGAGAATGGCTTCCTTTGCCGGTTCTGCGCGGCTTTTGAATTGAGGAGTTCCTGCGCTTTGGAACGACAGATCCACGGCCGACCAAGCGTCGATACCGGACTCGATCGCCATCGAGAGGGTTTGAACGAAACGAGCTTCCGCAAAGACTCGGAACGTATTGCCGATCAAGGGTAGTCTCGCAGCCCAATCGACCAAGAACATGAAGTAGCCTCGGTTGGCCAATGCGACGAGCACCAATCCCACGCCCACGCAGCAAGCGATCAAAATCGAATACGTCACCAAGCCCTCGTTTCCGACCAACCCCAAGCCGAGCAAGTCCGTTTTCTCTCCCGACTCCTCCGGAACTAGCAGTTCAGGTAGATAAATCATCAACCCCACGACCAAGACGCCAAGAATCAACTGGACGAGCGGCCAGAGAATCGACTGGGAAAAAACCTTGCGAAATTCCGCGAGCTGCTGATAGTACTCCGCCAACCTCGCGAGCACGCGATCCAGTCTCCCCGTCCGTTCCCCGGCCTCCAACAGCCGCGAAAAGTGTGGCGGGAAATAGTTGCCCTGCGAGGAAACCGCCTCCGCCAACGAACCGCCTTTGCGAACATGATCGGCGACCGCCTTCATCCGGCGAGAATAACGACTGCGTCGACTCTCGGCCTCACGATCAAAAACACGATGGGGATCGAGTCCGACCTCGAAAGAGATACCCACCCGCTCGCAAAGTGTGCTGAGGGTTTGGTGTTTGATTCGTCCTGAAATCACGTTGTATTCTCCAAGTTCATCCGCAGTGCGCTACGACTCAATTAGGGAAGATGAGCATAGCAATCAGCATAAATCCGGGTGTAAAGAAGCTGCAAAGAAACCGCTGCGCTTGCATGAATGATCAGCCTTTGACGGGTAGACGCACCACCACCCCCGTGACGGCTTCGAGTGCCTGGATTTCCGTCGTCGCCGCTTGAGCGGCACCCTCGGTTGCCTCGTGGGTCATGATCACCAGCGGAACCTGTTTCACGGCCGCCTTCTGATCCGTCTCCGCCTCATGCTGGATGACCGAGGCGATCGAAATTCCTTGCTCGGCAAGCACCCTGGTGATCGACGAGAGTGTACCTGGGTGATTAGCAACCAACAGGCGAAGGTAGTACCGCCCACGGAGCGCTTGCGCGTCACGAAGAATCGAACGCGGCGGGTTATCGCTTGAAAAGTACTCGAGTGTTTGAAACGTCAGTTTCGTGCGCCCGACGGCCGTGTCGATCAAGTCCGCGACGACCGCCGATGCGGTCGGCATCTGGCCGGCGCCTAGACCGTGATAAAAAACCGGTCCGACGGCGTCTCCGACCACTCGAATTGCATTGAAGGCATCACGAACTTCCGCCAAAGGCGTCCCGATTTTCACGAGCGTCGGTGCGACCGATAACTCCAGTCCCGATTCTTTTAAAGTCGCGATCGCAAGCAACTTGATTCGGTAGCCGAGCTCCGAGGCGTACCGAAGATCGTCCGGATCAAGACCATCGATTCCGACCTTCGGAATTTCCTTCCAGTCGACCGTCGCGCCAAAAGCCAGATGCGAGAGGATCGCGAGTTTTTGTGCAGCATCCGTTCCATCAACATCCATCGTCGGATCGGCTTCCGCGTAGCCCAACTCCTGCGCCTTTCGCACCACCGCCTCGTAACTGGAACCGAACTCACCCATCTGAGTGACGATAAAGTTACTGGTCCCGTTCAGAATGCCCTCCAACGACTGAAGTTGGTTGGCAGAAAGGCACTGGCTGATGTTCGCGATGATCGGAATTCCGCCTGCCACGGACGCTTCGAAGGCGATGCTGCGGCCCAAGCGTCTGGCACAGTCGAAGAGTTCCGGCCCGTGTTCGGCCAGCAGTGCCTTGTTGGCGGTCACGATGTCTTTCCCAGACTCCAT
>JBCBOO010000028.1:0-35556 GCA_039821235.1 Planctomycetota bacterium | reverse complement strand
GATGCAGACTTCTGGCAGGGATTCCACGATGCACGGCCATCGGCGCCGTTTCCCATGCCAGCAGAAGATCCGACACGCCCTGGCGGTTGGTGCTGGGAGTCCGTACAGGTGACATGATGTCATGCGCCCGACCCGGCGGCGCTGCGGCGCTGTCGATTCGGTTTCATGGGTTTCTGTCTTCTTAGGAGAAGAAAAGTGAGTGATCTACAACGCATCAAAGACCGTATCCGCCAATGTCTCGCCGTTGCGGCGAATGACGCATCGGCACAAGCAGAGATTGAGCAGGCGGTTCGTGTCGCTCGTTCGCTGATGCACAAGCACAATCTGGAGCGTGACGACGTCGAAGAACGCGACGATGGCACGATCGACGTGTCTCGCGTCAGCTACGGCCGTTACACCGCATCGGGCGGTACGCGGTCTGTTCAGGCGTTCGAAAGTGTTCTGTCGAAAGCAGTGTGTGACCTGTACCCGGCGGTGTCCGTGTACATCGACCATCAGAAAGCACCACAAAAGGTGGATGGCGTAAAGACTGTCAACCGCAATGGTGAATGGAAGATGACCACGCAGTTTCGCTTCTTCGGCCCAGACGAAGAAGCACGCGCCGCGGCAGAAACGTTTGAGCTCATGCGAGTCGAGATTGTCGCGATGGCGATCACCAAGTACGGAGGATGGGCTCGCGGCGATGGCCGGTCGTATTGCTGGGGGTTCGCCGAAGGGTTTCGGGAAGCACACGCCAAAGAAACCAAAGCGATCGAATCGTACGACAACCAGTCGCGTGGACTCATTGCGATGAGTGAGAAACGCCAGCTAGCCATCCGGGACGCTTCGAAGGATTGGCTGTCGGAGTCGATGGGCGTCAAGTTGTTCAAACGGAAAGGCAGTCGCACAAGCGCACGATCAAATGCGTTTGAGGATGGCAAACGGGACGGCCGACGAACGGACCGACCTGCACAAAAGACCGCTGCGGCACGAATCGCTTAGGTGACGTGATGTCACCCGGTGTGATCCCGAGCCGTTCATCGGGATCGCTAGGTGCGAGCGGATCGCACCAGTAAACCACCACAGAATGGAGACTTTGCGATGCAATACCTACTTTTCACCCACAAACTCGACAGCAGGCAATGCATTGCGGCCGATGTCGACGCTCCCTCCGATTACACCTCGGACCAATACGGAGACCTGCAAGAACAATTCCACGCCCAGCACGGCTCGCCGAGAGACAAGTGGTATTTCACCACGAACATGGTTCGCAAGTTTTATGAGGGTCCACATGGGATTCTCTACGACGAAGAACTGGCAGGGCCAGATGGTTGCTCTTACTGGGTGTTCATTCGTCCCGAGCACACTGAACAGCAGCGAAGGGACATCGTGCAATGGCTCAAGGACGAACAGGATGTCGTTCGAATGACTGTCTGGAACATCACCAAAATTGTTGAAGTCGATCTTTACGCAGTCTCTGAGTGAACCGAACCACGTCCACACGAGCGTAGCGGGATACCTTTACTACCCGCCATTCTGCTGCGTTTGTTGTGGGCGTCACTCGTTTCACTTTGGTTTCTTACCCTTTGGAGATTTGCGAGATGAATGATTTGAAACGACCAGCACTCACGATCCAGCAATTGCAGACGCTACGCCGGATCATCCCCGCCTACCAAATGCAGGTCATGCTTGAATTGACCGGAAGCGATGACGAGCGGGATTTCTTCGTCGAGCGGATGATCGAACTGGAACAAACGTTCCAGGACATGCCGCACAGTGGGCAGACGGACGGCCAGGGCGATGATGCAGTCGTTCGACTGCACTACTTCTCGTCGGCCGGTGACTGGTGGATCACTGAGAAGGACTCGGAACACGCCCAGCATCAGGCTTTCGGAATCGCTGATCTTGGCTGCCGGGAGTTTGGTTACATCAACATTGTGGACTTGATCCGTTCGCGGCATGTTGAGATCGATCTGCACTGGAAGCCAATCACCGTGGGCGAGGTGATGGCAAAGGAGGTGTTTGAAAGCAGGTGACGTGATGTCATCGGTTCGCACGCGAGGGCATTGGCGCGACCAGTGCCCGACCGTCCGCACCGTTGCGGAACTAGAAACCCTGGAATTGGAGACTGGCATGAGAATCGGAAGCATTGTGACCAAAAGCTACATCCAACCCGATGGTAGCTGGGACATTCCCGAGGGTGAGAAAAAGGGGGTTGTCGTTGGAATCGAATTCGACACGCGCGATTGCGATGACACTTGCACGATCGACACCCTAACCATTCGCTGGGACAACGGAGTCGTAGTGACCACCCCAGACACAGGTGATGGCACCGAAGACCTCATGCCTCCAGCATGGGAAATTGTGGACGTCACCCCAAGCCTGTATGCAAACCTGTATCTGCATGATCGGGCATACGGCGGGCCGGAAGAGGGCGGCTGGTGGTACGACACGTATTCGCCGATCACGGATGCGTGGTACGACGTCGAGCCACCGAAACACGGTCACTTCGAGACGGAAGAGCTCGCCGAGGCTGCATTGGAGACGCTGCGGGCATGGTGCGACGACCAGAACAGCCGACGACGTGGTCCGTCGTCTGTCGCTTCGGAAGGGCACTTTGTTGTTTGCCTCGAAGCTTGGCCCGCCCAGGCCGAACCGACACACCGCCCCCACTACTGCTAGAGGTGACATGATGTCATTGGAAATTCTTAAACAGTGCGTTCCATTGCTGGGTGAGGTTATCGAGATCCGACCCGAGTGCGAATTGATCGAAGATCCTGAACTCTACGGAATCGAATCGATTGTCTGCTGTGTCAACGACTATGTGATCGGACGTGAGCCTTTCATCACTCCTGGTTTTGTACGTGATCGAAAATCACACCGATACGTCGTCCTTCATCCTGAAACCTGGATGGAGTACGGGAACCACTGCATTGACTGGAAGCCGGTTAAGAAAGAAGACGCTCGCTACTGCAGTGAGCAATCGGCCATCGGCGCGGCCATCGGGCTTGTATTCGCCGAGCAGGTTTCTCTTCACGGTTTTGCATCGGAGATTGCGACATGATGAAACTAAGCGAATTGATCGAATTGCTTACCGATCGCTTTAACGAAGTGGGTGAGTGCGAGGTTCGGCTGATGACCCAGGAAAAATGGCCGTTTGAGTGCGAAATCCTCGGAGTGACTGATACACGATCGATCGATGCCTCAAAAGCAGAGTCTTTCTACGACGCGGACACGCCGATTGTCTTCATCGTCGAAGCGGGGCAATGCGGATACGGAGATCCAGACACTTGGGACGTGATTCGGAACGCAAACGGTCTTGCTTCCGATCTGTGATTCAGCGAAACACGCAGATGACATAGTGTCATCTGATTCGGAAGCCACGGCGCGAGGCTTCCGCAGAACAGCAAAGCGCCACTTAGGGAGAAGATGAAATGTTGGTTTTGTCACGAAAGATAAACCAGTCGATCGATTTGAGCGATGGCGTACGAATCACCATCACTGCCGTGAAGGGTTCGCGGGTCTCTGTGGGCATCGAAGCGCCAGACGAGATTCGGATCGTGCGCACGGAAATCAAGAGGGACCGCGAATCGGAGGTTGAAACCGTATCATGAAGGTGTCAACGCGTTATCGATGGTTTCACGGCGATCGGCAGTGTGCAATTCGGATAAAACTACCGAACGATCATGTTCGTGTTTGTTATTTGGATGACAAAACCACTGCAGACGTCCCGAAAAGTGAACTTCGAGACACTGCACCTTTCGTCTTCGGATGGAAGATCCGGAGATGACATCGTGTCACTCCGCGTTGCTGTTGTCTTGAATTGCAGCAACGCGGAGTGGAAGAGTTTCCAGAGTCAGGCCGTCATTGCCGGCAACATCACGATGTCGCTTACATAGCTAATTCCCTTCTGCGGGCCTGGCCGACGCCCCCGTATCTTCCGATTCGGTTTCTGGGGCGGATTGAATCTCTCATCTACTGGAACGACCAGCTTCGAGATGCAGAGTTTGTTGAGGCTCTGACGGCGATCTGCCGCCTCATCAATCAATCGCTCGTGCATACTCGCCGGAATCCGGATGGTAATCATCCGTTGAGGGTCGCCGTCATGGGCGGCGCAATCAACGCTTCGTAATTCGGTCAGCATCTTCAGTAATGCCACATTCGTTTCGGACCGATCGAATGTGTGTCGGTGCTTGTCGTCGATCACAGTGTCGATCAGACCATTCCGGCCGAAGACCTCTCGGTAGAACTCAACCCAGTTACTGGCGACCGCCTCAATGTCGGTTGCTCGCTGGATGAGGTATTTGTGATCCCAGGGGCGGAAGTCTGAATTCATCATGTCATTGGCTCCAAAAACGGGTGTTTGGCGTTCCATCAGATGCGTTTCCTATGCGGCAATCATCCTCACAGCCGTTGACACAGAAGGTCACAGGGCTGGAAACCTCGGAAATTCCGATACTCACTAAAGAAGGTGACGTGATGTCACCCGCGTGGCTACGATTGTACCCGTTAGCTAACACCCTTTTTCGTATTTGGAGAATTTGACATGTCAGGTCACAACGTAGCGATTGAGCTTTCGCAAGCTGAATTTGAACTCGCGGACCCAGGGAATGCCGGCAGCATTCCATCCCCCAACATCAACGGCGGCGTTCTTCCGCTCGTCACCGCCGCGGCAGAGACGCGTGCATTGGAGAATCCCGAGCGTGCCGGAATCGTCATGACGCTTTGCTTCCGGACCGATGGCGGCGATTGCGTCGTCACGGCAGCTTCGGCCGTCAACCAAGCGGGAAACAACACGCTGACGCTGGCCGATGCCGGTGACGAGATCACGCTCCGTTCGATCCGATCGGGCGATACCTTCGTGTGGCGCGTCGCCAGCAACGACGGCGTTGCACTGTCGACCGTCTGATCGGAAAGAAGTATCCAAGAACAAAAGAAGCCCGGTAGCCAAAAAGGCCATCGGGCTTCTTTCGTTTCAACGCTTCAAAGGGTTTGTGCGAAACAAGAGTATTTGTGGTTCGCGAATCATACGAGGTGACATCATGTCAGTCAAATAGCCACGAGCGTACATGGTCCGTGACCCGCTTCAATCGCTCCTGCTGGATCTCTTGCCGGTAGACTGCGGCCATCGAGTCATCTGCATGTCCCATGATGGCATTCACGGCGATCTGGTCACCCGTGGCGCCCGCAACCGTGGCAAAGGTTTTGCGAAGCCAATAAAAACCGCCCTCGGGGACGACACGACGTCGTACGGCAGTGAAATACTTCGACATGTCGCCGCCTTCGTTGTGGTACGGCTGGCCCGAGTATTGGACGAAGAACCGCTTCGTGGCCTCCTGCGTGGGCTCAGGACGTCGCGAGAGACTGGTTCGTAATGCTTCGGCCGTCTCAGGCCAGAGAGGGCACAGGCGATCAATCTCGGTCTTAGGGCGGGCAAAGTCCGACCAGCCTTTTTTAAGATCCACCGCACTGATCGGAAGCATCGCGCAGTCGTGGGGACCATAGGCGGCATTGATCCCAAGAAGGATCATCGCACGGAGGTGGATTCCGGATTCGTCAAGCAGCAGGCGGATTTCACCCGGTTCGAAGAGTTGCTTTCCTCGTTCCTTTCGATGCTTTCGAACAGCTCGGCGACTTGGTTTGCGGAAGTCGGGACCAAAGCGGATCCGGCGAACCAGGATGCCCGAATCGTGCATCCACTTGAACGCAGTTCGAACACGGGTCACTTCGTTACCGACCGAGACCAGATTCATCGTCTTCGATCGATCCGCTTGGAACGCAGCGAAGTCGGCAGGCTTGAGCGACATGATGTCGCGAGACTTTCCCAGGAACCCTGCGAGGCGGGAACAGGTTCGCTGGTACTCGCTGTACGTGCGCTCTTCGATCTTGCCAGCTTGCATTGCGTCTCGCTTCGAATGCAAGAACGCATTGAGACCACGCTCAACAGTGAGCATCGGTGGCGATTCGGCCTTGGCCTTGCCCAGAAACACCTCGTACTCGGCGAGGGCGGCTTGGGGATCATCCCACCGACCGAAGTAACGGATCTTGCCGTTGATCTTCTTGGCCCACTTGCCGCAAGCGTGCGAAAAGAGTGGGAAATCTGGAGATGGTTTCTCGGGTTTCATAGCGCAGACGCTCGTGCGGGGAGAGCGTCCACTACTACCTTCAGTACACCCGAGATCCAGTTGAGAGGCGTACAAACCAGGAATTCCAGTACACCCCAGAGGATTCGAACCTCTAACCTTCGGTTCCGTAGACCGATGCTCTATCCAGTTGAGCTAGGGGTGCTTGGTTGGCTGGACGCGAAAGTTTAGCGGGGGAACTTGGTTTTGCAAGTGCCGTCAATGGCTCGCGCGGGTGGATCTTGGGACCATGGCCGGCTAAATTCGCTGATCGGTGTGACCCGGATCCTTGATGGCTCCCTTGGCTCGGCAGCCAAGCGTGGTGACTGTTATCGGCGGGCGTTCCCCGCTACGATTTCGGTCATGACTCCAATGATGAAGCAGTACCACGAAGCGAAAGCGGCGTGCGGTGACGCACTGCTGCTTTTTCGCATGGGCGATTTCTATGAGCTGTTCTTTGACGACGCGAAAGTCGCCGCCAAAGTCCTTGGATTGACCCTCACGTCCCGCGACAAGGACAGCGCCAACCCGACTGCGATGGCGGGCTTTCCGCATCATCAGCTCGACCCGTATCTGTTCAAACTGATCCAGTCCGGATATCGCGCGGCGGTCTGTGAACAGGTCGAAGATCCCAAGCAGGCCAAGGGCTTGGTCAAACGTGAGATCACGCGGGTCGTCAGCCCCGGCACTCTTACCGACGACGGGTTGCTCGATCCCCGTGAAGCCAACTACTTGGCGGCCGTCGTGCTCCAACCCGTCAAGCGATCCGGGGACAACCCTCCACCCGCCATCGCGGGCATCGCTTGGGCGGAGCTTTCGAGTGGACGTTTTTACGCGGGCTGCTTTCCGGCGTCTCGCATCGAAGATGAACTCGCCCGCATCGGACCCGCGGAAGTCATCTTCCGGGAAGACGACCCGGCTTTCTCGCCCGACACGACGGCTCCATGGGCCTGGACGGCGCGACCGGCATGGAGTTTTGCCGAGGACACTTCCAAGGAATCACTGTGCAAACAGTTTGCCGTCGGATCGCTCGAAGGGTTCGGTTTCCAAGATGAGGATGGAGCGGCGTTGCGAGCCGCCGGGGCCGTGCTGACGTACTTGCAAGAAACCCAGCCAGGTGGACTGGATCACTTTCGAAGCATCGCGGCGCATCATCGAAGCGGTGTTCTCGAGATCGATGCCTCAACGCGACGAAGTCTGGAAATCACTCGCACGCTGCGAACCGCCTCCCGGTCGGGTTCGTTGGTGGATGCAATTGATTTGACCTGCACGTCGGCGGGTTCACGACTACTGGCCGATTGGATTGCCGCCCCGCTGATCGAACTGCAACGAATCGAAGAGCGACACGACGCGATCGAAGAATTCGTTCGGCATTCACCCGTTCGCGGGGAATTGCGTGACATCTTGAAACAGACGTTTGACCTGTCACGCTTGCTTGGACGCGTGGCGACGTCTCGGACTGGACCACGCGACCTGCAACAGATCGCACGAACACTGGCAGGACTGCCGACCTTGAAAGCCAAGCTGGCCGAACGTGAACCGAAGCGTCTCGCACATCTGGAGGCCCACTTGCATCTTTGTCCGCACTTGCGGAGTGAATTGGAGTCGGCCTTGGCGGACGAATGCCCGATCAATGCCGCCGAAGGCAACTTTATACGCGCAGGCTATGACGGCGAACTCGACGAACTGCGAACGTTGGCAGCGGGCGGCAAGCAGTGGATCGCCGAGTATCAGCAGCGGCAGATGGATGAGACCGGCATCACGAATTTGAAAGTCGGATACAACAAAGTCTTCGGCTATTACTTAGAAGTCACAAACGCGCACAAAGACAAAGTGCCGGCAGACTTCATCCGGAAACAAACCCTGAAGAACTGCGAACGATACATCACGCCCGAGCTGAAGGAATACGAAGAAAAAGTCTTAGCGGCGGATGAGAAGGCGAGTGCCCGCGAGCAGTTGTTGTTTCATCAACTGCGAGGCACGGCACACGAACACTTGGCGACCTTGCAGGAAGTCGCCTCGGCGATGGCGGAGCTGGACGTGCTGGTTTCGCTGGCGGAGCTATCGGTCCAACGACACTGGGTGCGTCCGGCGATGACGGACGATTCCGTGATTCGAATCGAAGGCGGACGCCACCCGGTCCTTGATGTGACGCTGCCGCAGGGCGAGTTCGTGCCCAACGATTGCGTTCACGCTCCTGAAACAGGAATGATTTTGCTGATCACCGGTCCGAACATGGCCGGCAAGAGCACGTACATTCGCCAAGTCGCATTGATCACGTTGCTGGCACAAGCCGGTTCATTTGTTCCGGCGGATTCGGCAATGATTGGCATTGCGGATCGGATCTTTGCTCGGGTGGGAGCGAGTGACGAACTCAGTCGTGGTCAGAGTACTTTCATGGTCGAGATGGTCGAGACCGCTCGGATCTTGAATACCGCTACATCGCGTTCGCTGGTCATTCTGGACGAAATCGGTCGGGGAACCAGCACCTACGATGGTCTTTCGCTCGCCTGGGCGATCACCGAACACCTGCACGAGCAAATTGGCTGCCGCACCCTTTTTGCGACGCATTACCACGAGCTCACTCAGCTGGAAGAGTCGTTGCCTCGTGTGGCGAATCTGAATGTCGCGGTCAAAGAGTGGAACGACGAAGTCGTGTTCCTGCACCGAATCATTCCCGGTGGAGCGGACAAGAGCTATGGCATTCACGTCGCTCGACTTGCCGGCGTTCCGCCCATGGTCAATGAGCGGGCGAAAGATGTGTTGGCCCAATTGGAAGTGGACCACCGAGATTCTTTGGATCGCCCGACGATTGCTCCGCCGGAGGGACGTCCGGACGAAAGCGGTGGCTCGTATCAGTTGACGCTTTTTGGTTTTTCCGACCATCCGGTGATCAGCAAGATTCAGGAATTGGACCTGAATTCGATGACACCGCTGGATGCGATGCAATTCTTGCAGCTGGCTCAAAAACAGCTCGAAAGCCAACCGGCACTTCCCACGACCGGGCGATAGATCCAAGCCCTGCAGTCAAGTCGGTCAACGGGTCACGCAAACGATCGCTCGCGAATGGCGGGGGTCATGCAAATGGGATTATTTTGCGGAAAATTTTCTGTTCCGTGAAACCTGCCGCAAAAGTGGTGGTTGAACTCCCTGTACAGCACTTTTTTGCGGTGAAGACGCGAGGGTGCACGGGTTTGGGCGGACAGACTCTCATCGAGTGTGCTCGTCGTTTTGCTTTTCCATTCTCTAGGAACAGTTTGATGAAAATTTCACGGGCCGCGTTGGCATTGGTTTTCATGGCGGCAATGTCGCTGGTCGCAAGTGACGTGATGGCTCAGCGCGGTGGGGGCGGTCGCCGTGGTGGCCCCGGTGGAGGTGCAGGCGGAATGCGTGCGGGTGGCGGCATGATGGGTCGTGGCGGCGGCGGAGGAGGCAGCATCCTCGGCCTGCTGGCAGTAGAAAAAGTTCAGGAGGAGCTTGAACTCATGCCCGACCAGATCGATGCGATCAAAAAACTCTCGTCTGATCGTCCCCAATTTGAACGCCCCGAGGGCTTTGATCCTCGTGATCGCAGCGAAGAAAATCGCGCCAAGATGACAGAGATGATGGAAAAGATGCGGGCTCAGCGCGAGGAGTTCGAGGCGAAACAAACTGAAAAACTGGACGAAGTTCTGTTCCCAGAGCAAATGGAACGCCTGCAGCAGATCCAGGTGCAAGTGATGGGCGTCCAAGCACTGTCGAACGAGCGAGTCGCCAAAGAACTCAAGATCACGACGGAACAGAAAGAGAAGCTCACCGAGATGGGTCGCACCATGCGGGAAGAAATGATGGCGAAAGTGAGAGAGATGTTCAGCGGTGGCGGAGGCGGCGATGTCCGCGAGAAGATCGAAGAACTACGCAAAGGTGCCGAAGAAAAGGTGCTCGACGTGCTGACGCCCGATCAGAAAAAGTCCTTTGAAGAAATGAAGGGCGAGCCTTTTGAAATGCCTCAAATGCGAGGACGCGGCGGCCCCGGTGGAGACCGTGGAGGTCGCGGTGGTGAACGAGGCGGTCGTCCGGATGGTGACCGAGGCGGTCGTCCGGACCGCGATCGTGGCGGACGCCCTGGCGCCGACTTTTAACTGATTCGCACGTCGGCTGCAGCGAAACGCTCCGCTGAGTCGATCAGGGACAGGTTGCCTTCGGGTGATCTGTCCCGTTTTCGTTCGGGACGGTCTTTTAGAGTGCGCCGGCGTGCTTGGGCTCCAAGTCCTTGATCAAACGCCGAATCAAATCATCGACCGTAATCCCGTCGGCTTCTGCCGAGAACGTCGGCACGATGCGATGACGTAGAACGGGCAACGCGAGTTTTTGAACGTCGTCCAACGTCACATGAGGACGCCCCTGCATCAACGCTCGAGCTTTTGAAGCGAGTACAAGCTGTTGGCTCGCACGGGGACCCGGACCCCACTCGACCAAGTCTTTCGCCCAAGCGGCGCATTGGGGGTCCTTGGGACGGACGGCCCGTACCGCATCGAGGACCCAGTCTTTGACGTGAGGCGGCAACGGGATTCTGCGAACCGTCCGTTGAAATCCAATGATCTGCTCACCGGTCACCACCGACTTCACGGTCGAATCAAAGGTGGAAGTCGTGCGGTCGACGATCTCGGATTCTTCTTCGCGTGTCGGATAGTCCACGACGACATGGAATAAAAATCGATCTCGCTGGGCCTCCGGCAGCGGGTAGGTTCCCTCTTGCTCGATCGGGTTTTGCGTCGCCAAGACGAAGAACGGTTCGTCCAATTTGTAAGTCTTGCCACCGGCGGTGACTTCGTGTTCTTGCATGGCCTCCAGAAGGGCCGCCTGAGTTTTGGGGGGCGTCCGGTTGATCTCATCGGCCAGCAACATCTGCGTGAAGACCGGCCCACGTTCGAACAAAAACTTTCTGCGCCCGGTCTCGGGATCTTCCTGGATGATATCGGTCCCCGTGATATCGCCGGGCATTAAGTCGGGTGTGAACTGGATGCGATGAAATCCCAGGTGCATTGAATCCGCCAAGGTCCGAATCATCAACGTCTTTGCCAGTCCGGGCACCCCTTCCAGCAAGCAATGTCCACGAGCGAGGATCGCGATCAGCAGTTGCTCGATCACGTCATCTTGGCCCACAACCACTTGGGCCACTTGTTCGCGCACCGCGCGACAAGCCTTTACCAGCTGCGCCGCGAGTTGAGCATCCGCGTTCGGATCGGAAGGGGGTTCGATTGGAGGAGGCTGTACCATCAGACGAAATCTCACCGGGGCGAGCAAAGAAGCAAACTTGGATGTTCCGCGGTTTAGTATAGTCGTCTGGCGTTGCACCGAGCGTCCTGGGGCACCATAACGAATCGATTCCGGCCGCCACGCCAATTCGATTCCGGTTCCCACCGTGTGTCGTTTCGGTTTGCCGCAGCGGGGTTAAATCGACTCGCCAACCCGCGTATTCTATGGGCATGGCATCTCTTTACGTCGTCCGTGGCCGAGACCAAGGCAAACATTTCCAGCTTGCCGATTCGGTCATGCGCATCGGCAGAGACACCCACAACGAAATCCAGTTGCTTGATGGCGAAGCGTCACGCAACCATGCCGAAATTCACATCGAAGACCCTTCGAAGTACACGCTCGTTGACCTAGAAAGCAGCAACGGAACCCGCATCAACGGCCAGCGGGTCACACGTCAAGCGTTGGCCAGCGGCGATCGAATCGAAATTGGCGCAACCCTCCTGATCTTTACCGGGACGTCCCAGCCGACGGCGATCGAGGCCGCTCATGGGGTCGACATCGTTCGTCAAAACACCGATGCGATGGCCAGCCGGATCATCTCTTCACTGCCGCGTTCGGTAAAGCACGCGCCGCCGGGCAGTTCGAGCGAAAAAAGGGAGCCCGCTCGTGCCGCGAGGCCGGCTACCCATGAGACCGCCCTTCGAGAAACTAGCGAAGACCCGCCGAGTGATGACGTTCCACTGGAGGAACTTGCCGATAGCGACCGGTCCTTGGAGCTCATGTATCTGACGGCGTTGGCTGTCGGCCGAACGGATGACTTGGATGAGTTGCTTGATCGTATCTTGCGACTCGTCTTTGATTGGGTCGAAGCGGACCGCGGATGCATCATGCTCCGAGATGCAGAAACCAGCCAGCTCCGTCCGGCGGCGCGATGCGATCGACAGCCACAGCCATCAACATCGGGGCAGGAAGGTTCCGCGAAACCGATCAGCATCAGCAGCACCATCTTAGATTTCGTGCTTGAGAAGGCCGAAGGCGTTCGGACGACGGATGCCAAAGATGATTCACGGTTTGATGCCGCGGCTTCCATCGTTCAGGCCGGTGTCCGCGAAGCCATTTGTGTTCCGCTGCAAGGCCGATACGACATTGTTGGCGCGATCTACATTGATACGTACTCTTCGCCCGGGGAAATCGTTCAGCGAGGTACGGCGCATCGATTCACGGACGAACACCTTCGGCTGATCACCGCCATCGGTTATCAAGCGGCGCTCGCAATCGAAGACACGTTTTATTACGGCGCCCTCCTGCAAAGCGAGCGTTTGGCGGCGATGGGTCAGACGATTGCGACGCTTTCGCATCACGTCAAGAACATCTTGCAAGGGATTCGAGGTGGCAGTTTTCTAATCGAGTCGGGTCTAAAACGCGAAGACACCGATGCCGTGCGTCACGGATGGTCCATCGTGGACCGCAACCAAGAACGCATTTCGAATCTCGTGCTCGACATGCTGACCTTCTCCAAGGAACGCGAGCCTCAACGAGTACAAGCGGATTGGAATGAAACCGCCGAAGACGTTTTCGAGTTAATGTCCAGCCGTGCCAAGGAATCCGGCGTCGACCTGCAGCTGGACTGCGACCAGGAACTTCCACCGGCTTTCTTTGATCCGGATGCCATGCACCAGGCCGTTCTCAACTTGGTCACCAACGCAATTGACGCGGTCCAAACGCAGAGCGGTTCAGATGACAATGAATCGGAGAGATCGACTGCCCCGTCCGCTCGAGTCGTCATCCAAACGGAGTTTCTGCCAGAGCAGGGATGGATCCTTGACGTGATTGACAACGGGCCGGGAATCCAAGCGGAAGAACGTGAAAAAGTGTTTTCATTATTTGAAAGCGACAAAGGTGCTCGCGGGACGGGCCTCGGCTTGCCGGTGAGCGCGAAGATCATCAGCGAGCACGGTGGATCACTGGATATCCTGGACACGGAAAACCACACCGGCTGCTGCTTTCGCATTTGCCTTCCGGAGACATCGGCTGAGTGACTCTCCGGAGTTTGACCAGAACCTGGCCTTCAAACCAGTCACACTCGCGACACAGACGGGCGTCTCAGTCCGCCAGTCCGAATCGAACGGCTTTCACGGCCGCATCGGTGCGGTCCTTTGCGTCAAACTTGCGCAGAACATTTTGGACATGTTCTTTGACCGTTTCGACGCTGATCGAAAGTGAGATTGCAATCTCCTTGTTACTCAGTCCAAATGCGATGTGCCGAAGCACTTGCATCTCGCGCTGGGTCAATTGGATCTCGGCCGGAAGGTCACCCGGCGAAGGTGGGTCCGCAAGTCGTTTCTTAACCCGATCGAGCCGACCACCAGGCAGAGGCTGACTCGTCTCGTTGACGTGGACAAGCGTCTTGCAGAGATCATCCATCGAATCACATTTCAGAACGTAATCGTGTGCCCCGTTGGCCACCGCCCTCGCGACATAGACGTGGTAGTCGAAGGCGGAAAACAAGACGATTGAAAGGTTGGGAAAACCGCTGCGAAGTTTAACCAGAAGTGCGAGCCCATCCGTCTCCGGCAGCTGCACGTCCATTAAAATGACGTCCAAGTCCAGTTCAGATTTCTCCAACTGTTGAAAGGCCTCTTCACCATTATTCGTTGCCGCAACCAAGTTGATCTGCGTTCCCTGAAAGTATTCGGCGAGTCCCACCCGAATGGCTTCGTGGTCGTCCACGACCATCACTCTGAGCATTGATTTGACCTAGTTGTTCTCAGCAAGCACCCATCTCGACGCAACAAGGACGAACCAGGCGCCCTGAAACGAAAGCACATGATTTCACCCGCTACTGAGTGGATTGGAAAAGGAATCGAGCATTCAAGTTGTGGTTCACTGGCCACCGAGCATGGCGGAGGTGCGCCCGATCGAACCATTAATATCACCTTATTCGACATTTAACCCCACCCCGGCCCCCTGGAGTAAGGGGTTCGCATCCGTACACATCGAGGATGTGGGGCCTTGGGCACCCCGAATTGCCTGCCGGAGCGGATCGTGCTGGGGTTCACATGTCAATTTCTAAATTGGGTTACAATCCTCCTCCCCAAAAAACCGCTGCCCTCCCCAGCCCCCCTGAATTGATGAACCAACGTCTACTCACGTCGTTTCTTTGCGTCCTTGCCACCCTCGCGACGTCTTCGCGGGCTACGGCTGGGCCGCCAAACATTGTTTTCTTTTTCGCCGACGACCAGACGACGGACGCGTTGGGCTGCTACGGCAACTCGGTCGTCAGCACGCCGACGATCGATTCATTGGCCAGGAAGGGAACACGATTTGAGAACATGTTCGTGAGCCACTCGATTTGCTGGGTCAGCCGGACGACGATCTTGACCGGACTCACCGGACGAGGTTACGGAACCGCGGCCAACCCTGACGTGGCTCGACCGGACGCGGTGAAAACACTGGTGAGCGATCTGCTGCGTGATCAAGGGTATCGAACCGGTTACTTCGGCAAATGGCATGCAAAGATGCCAAAGGGATTTCGGGCGGAAGAACACTTTGATGAGTTCCAGGCAATTGGGAGAAACCCGTACTACAAGAAGTTGCCCGACGATTCGCTGCGTCATGAAACGGAGTTGATCATCGACCGCGGCGTTGACTTCATCGCGAAGCAATCTGACGGCAAACCGTTCGCATTGAATCTTTGGTTCAATGCGTGCCATGCGGAGGATAAAGACCGTCGACCGGGGATCGGTCATTTTCCATGGCCGCGTTCCGTTGACGGGATGTACGATGACGTCGTGTTTGATGAACCACGTCTCAACGATCCGGAGATTTTCGATGCACTACCGGACTTCTTGAAAACGACCATTAATCGCCAGCGATTCTTTTGGCGTTGGAACACAAGCGAGAAGTACCAGGCAAATATGCGTGCCTATTATCGCATGGTCACCGGCATCGACCAGGGAATCGCACGCGTTCTGGAAGCACTCGAACGCAAAGGGATCGCGGATAACACGATCATCGTTTACTCAGCGGACAACGGATACCACATGGGCAATCGGGGGCTTGCCGGCAAGTGGTCACATTTTGAAGAATCACTGCGTGTCCCATTGATCGTTTTTGATCCACGTGTCGCGAAAGACCAACGCGGGCGGGTCGTTGATGAAATTGCTCTCAATGTGGATCTGCCGGCGACCTTTCTCGATTGGGCGGGCGCATCGATTCCAGAGCGATACCAGGGGCGTCCACTCACTCCGGTCTTGGAGTCGGGCAAAGAACCCGTTGCGGAGTGGCGTGAAGACTCCTTTCACGAACACTTTGCGGTACGAAATCGAATCCCCGCATTTGAGGGCATCCGCGGTAAACGATTCAAGTACGCAAGGTACTTTGACCACGACATGGAATTCTTGCATGATCTGCAGAACGATCCCGATGAATTGGTCAACTTGGCAGAGGACTCCCAGTACGCGGACGTGCTCCGGTCTCTGAGAGAGCGAACCGATCAACGCGTCAAAGAGCTGGGTGGCCCGATTGATCCGTTGAAAGGGAAGTTCACCGCCTCCACCGTACCGCACCCAAAGGCTGCCGGAGCGTTACTCGATGAGGGGTTTCAATCATTGTTCGACGGTCGCTCATTGCGTGGATGGACGGGCGACCGCAAGTACTGGTCTGTCCAGGACGGTGCGATCACCGGAGTCACGGATGGATCGGTCAAGAAAAATCGCTTCCTTTCTTACGAAGGCTCGACGGTGCAGAATTTTGACCTCCGCATGAAGGTCAAGGTTTCCAAAGGCGGCAACAGCGGGATCCAGTATCGCGGCATCAGTCGCCCTGAGATGGGACTGGACATCGTGACCGGATACCAATGCGATGTTGTTGCGGATGTTCCCGGCTACAACGGGATGCTCTACGAAGAAAAAGGACGACGGATCCTTGCTCGCACCGGTCAAAAGGTGGTCATCGACGAGGAGGGACAGCCCTGGGTCGTTGGCGGGCTCGCTGAAAAGACCTTCGCACCCGACGAGTGGCATCAGTACCGTGTCTTAGTGCGTGGCAATCATCACCAGCACTGGATCGACGATCACATGACCGTCGATGTCATCGACCTTGACGAAGATGGCCGAGTGCTTGAAGGCGTTCTGGCCATGCAAGTCCACGTCGGTCCGCCCATGAGGATTCAGTACAAGGACATTCGCATTCAGCACTTGCCGGACGACATGCCACTTCAAACCGCGGAGCAGCATCCCATTCCTGGAGACGCCAAGAAAGTCGTTCCGCAGGGCGGAAAACGGAAGCGGCAGTCAAAGCAGTAAGCCAACGTTTTCGGCGACGTGCCGGATGCTTTCGTCAGGCCATTCGTCGTTGGTACTCGGAGAGTCCGTGCAGGGCGTGGTAGAGCACGCCGCATTCCAAATCGACTCCTTGGCATCGATCAAGTACATCGCACAAATGCTGGACGCTGCGGCGAACCCAGGATGAACGAAGCAAGTCGTCTTCGCCGGCCATGGCAAGGAATTCCAGCACATGACCGGTCGTCCCCAGAACCTCACCCAAGTCCTGGCACCAACCGCCGCGGTGCATGTACGCCGTGCTGTAGGAACCGTCGGGATTTTGGTTGGATCGGGCGAGTTCGATCGCTTCCATTAGCCTGCCCTTCGCTTCGGCCCAGACACCGGTCATGGGTTTCTGTTCTTTCATCCGTCGATTGACGGCCGTCGCGATGCCGATCAGTCGATGTGTTCCACCGCAGACGCTCTCGGCGGGTTCTTGTTGACACTCGATTCCGAGCAAGTCTTCGGTGCTGTAGGTCATGCCATCGCGGGCAACCCAAGCGTGGTCGGTGGGGCGGAGGAGTGAAAGCGGAATCAAAGTCCAGCTGAATTCCGCTTCGTAATTGCGCGGCACATCCCACTCCGCCTGTCGAAGCCAATCGGCAATCCGTAGTCGATGACCGTCAACGATCCAATCGGAATCCAAATTCAATCCTGCTTGCGTGACAACTGCCAGCCACTGATCGCGGTGACCCTGTCCGATTTTGGTTTCCGCCTGCAGATCGACACGAATTCCACGTCCACTGGAGGCTGGGTCCGTCAATGCGTCCCCCAACACCGGACGAAAACCGGGGCAAAGTCCGCCGTCAGCGAAGTACTGCAGCGCTGGAACTCGGCCGGATGGCGTATCGACTTGGAATGCTTTCCCGTAAGCGAGAATGCCGTGAAAGATTTGCCATGCGCCGTGGAGTTCTGTCGAAAGCCCTCGCGAGAGACGCTCCCGATCCAGCACGGATCGAACACGGTCAATGAGTAATCCCAGCTCGTCCGGCCCATCCGCATCACCCGTTGGCACGGCGGAGTCCCCGCCCGGCGGCATGGAGGGAACCGAAAGTGGACAGCCCGCAAACGCAACCGAGGACGCGGCGAGCGCCAACAACTGACGACGGTCAACGGTCCGGGGCGTGGGGCGGCGAAGAGCAGACGAGCTGAACATGGACGTTTACTTTAGCTTGGACATTCCGGCAGTCGGCAGCAACTTTCGGTACATCCACTTGAAAGCCTCTTTGCCGGGAACTTGGCGCAGAATCGAAGCGGCATGAGTGCCGGCACAGCGATAGTGACGATAAACCGCGCTGTTGGTCAAACAACCTTGGGCGACTTCCCCGACCGCATCGGTCTGTTTCAGTTTGTACGGCTGCTCGCCATACCCCATGTCGATACAGTTCAACTGGTTCTGCCCCGCCTGTTCCAAAATTTTCCGGAACAATGCCGTGCCCGGAGAGTACCTTGAGAACCGAGGGTCATATGCAGGGAACCAATAGTGAAGCAGCCCCTGTTCGAGCAAGCCGTAATGCATTGCGACGATGTGTTCTCCCGCCCGCAGGACCGAAAGGATACCGCGTGGCTCGTTCCTCGTACTCAAGTCCGTTCCCGCACCCGAAAAGAGTTCCTCCATCAACTGCCGGGTCCAATCCGGTACGAAAAGATCAAGGATGCTGGTGCGATGATACTGGTCTCGTTTCCACTGAATGGCTTGCCGAAGTAACTCGGGCGAGCGACAGTCGAATTCAAAGGTCACCTCGCCGACTTCACGTGCGAGTTTTCGTGTCTTCTGATTTTGACGCCCAATCGTTTTGTGGTTGTGACTCAAACCGGCCAGGTAGGCCACGGGGTCCTCACCGATTTCGCATCGAAAGGAACGCACCGTCTCGTGGCAGGTGTGTTCGGGGAACGAACCGGAGTCCTCGCCGACCAGCGCATGGAAGTCAAACGACGCGATGGGAAGCTGTTCAAGCAACCAAAACCAGTCAATCGTCACATCGGGCGACGAAATAACATTGTGGGCATCATTCAGGAACCGCCCCGCGGGAAAGGCTCTCCGACCGATCCGGTGCAGTGGAAGAAACCCCACCGGCCGATCACCGTTCGTAACGACGGCAACTTCCACATCCTGGCGAACACGATGTACCGCCTGCGAAAATCGGACGGAAAAGAACGGCGAACGATATTCGGGTCGCCCACCGCGAAATTCCTCCCATCTCTCGAGTTCCGTCGGTGACAGTTGGTCGAACGGCTTGAGACGCACAGACAGCTCTCCGGACGAACCACTCACATCCGATGGCGGCGGAACCGAGATCGGAATTTGGCTGCTTTTGCGGAGGGGCTGGTTGATTGAAACGGCCGGTAAATGCGACACAAGGATGAGGTGAGAGATGGCCTGGGGAAATTCCCGCGGGAGATCTGACGGACGCGTGCCCAGTCTAATCGATGGGATGAGAAACACGACTCCCTCGGCCCGCAAAGTTGGCTGTGCACAAGCGCACAGGTCGATTTTCTGCGATGGACTCCGCTTTTAGGGACTCGTCGATTTTTGACAACGTGCATAGACTTTAATCGTGACCCGATTGCTTCCACCCGTGTTGGAAATGGAGACGATGCCAAACGAACAGGATATCTACGAAGAACACGTTCTCGACCACTACGAGGATCCGTACCACCGTGGCGATTTGCCCGGGGCAACCCACGAGGATGAGGGCAAGAACCCTCTGTGTGGCGATGTCGTTCAGGTTCTGCTGCGGTTGTCACCCGATGAACGCATCGAAGAGGCATGGTTCGAAGGTGAAGGGTGCGTGATCAGTCTCGCCTCCGCCTCGATGCTGATTGAACGGATCGAGGGCATGACGGTAGAGGAAGCCAAGGCATTCGCGGCCGACGAAATGCTGGAGCTGTTCGGGCCAAAATTGACGCCCAATCGGCAGAAATGCTGCTTGCTTGGATGGCGAGTCATGCAGTCCGCACTTCACTCCCCGGTCCACCAAGATGAGGACGGAATGGGCGGCCAGTTCGGCGGCCCAAGTTTGAACGAAGAGAGTTAGTGATGTTGGACACCAACCGCATCCGTGCGGATTTCCCCATTCTGAGCCGGAAAACCGCAAGCGGTCATTCGCTGGCATTCCTTGACAATGCGGCGAGTTCCCAGCGTCCCCAGTGCGTCATCGATGCAGTAAGCGCGTGCTATGAAAAGTACTACGCGAACGTCCACCGCGGCATTCATATGCTAAGCGAGGAATCGACGGCCGCGTATGAAGCGGCGCGGGAAACAACGCGCGGGTTCATGAACGCGTCCTGCACCCAGGAGATTATCTTCACGGCGGGCACCACCGCAGCGATCAACACCGTCGCACAGAGTTGGGGCAACGCGCATCTGCAACAAGGCGACGTGGTCTTGCTGACCATCGCCGAACACCATGCGAACATCGTTCCCTGGCACCAACTTGCCGAGCGAAACGGATGTCGCGTTGAGTTCATCCCGTTGGGTGCCGACGGGAACATCAGCGATGCCGCGGTCGAGGCGGCACTTGCACAGTATCGTCCAAAGTTGTTCGGATTCGTTTCTGCGAGCAACGTCCTGGGCTCGTCATCACCGGTGGCTCGCTGGACCGAGTTGGCTCATGATGCGGGTGCCACGGTCTTGGTCGACGCAGCGCAAACGGCACCCCACCAAGCGATGGATGTCGCGGCTTGGAATGCGGACTTCGTTGTCTTCAGCGGACACAAAGTATGCGGGCCTTCGGGAATCGGCGTTCTCTACGGCAAGAGGAGTCTGCTGGATGCCATGCCGCCATTCTTGGTTGGCGGAGGAATGATCGACCGCGTCACGACGAAAGGATTCACGCCCGCGGAGCTGCCGGAAAAATTCGAAGCGGGCACGCCCCCCATCGCACAAGCGATTGGACTCGCCGAGGCACTTCGGTATCTGCAGTCCGTCGGGCTGGACAAAGTCGACGAACATGAACGAACTCTGGCGCGCCGAGCCGACAAGGCGCTTCGGGAGATCGACGGATTGCGAATCCTTGGTCCAGAAGCCGAGTCGCGGAGCGGAATCATCAGCTTTACGATGAAAGGCATCCATGCACATGACATCGCGCAGTGGCTCGACGGGCGCGGCGTCGCGGTTCGAGCAGGCCATCACTGCACCATGCCGCTGCATGATGCGGTTGGAGCGTCCGCGACGGCACGCGCGAGTTTTTACCTTTACAACACCGAAGAAGAAGTCGATCGCTTGATTGAGGGGGTTATCGAAGCGAGCAAGAAATTTGCTCCCTCAGGGCGGCGGCGGCGTCGTTCGGCTCCCGCCGCTTCGAACTGATTAACAAGTTCCACCTCCGACTCCCCTGAGTACCGATGTCGAGATCGAACCTCCGAGTGATTGCGTTGATCGCGATGGGGCTGTTCCTACAGAGCAGCTCCCTCGCCGACGAAACTCCGGCCGAAACATCCGCCCCGGCTGAAAAACCAGCAGAGGAGGCCCGGAAAAGCTATCTCGGGAGGGTTGTTGCCCAGCCGATGAGTCACCTGGGTGCCTCTTGGCTGATCCGGCCCGAACGAGACCAGGAAGAAAGTGCTTCGGAATCGTTCGAGCAACTGCAGCTGAAAGCCGGCATGAGCGTGTGTGATCTCGGTTGTGGCAACGGGTACTGGACCTTTCCAATGGCACGGGACGTCGCCCCGGAGGGCGTTGTGTATGCCGTCGATATCCAGCGCGAGATGCTTCAGAAGCTGCGTCAACGCGCGGATCGATTCAAAATCAGCAACGTCCGCCCAGTGCTGGGAACCATTGACGATCCAAAGCTGCCCGAAGGTGAACTCGATCTACTGTTGATGGTCGACGTTTATCACGAGTTCTCACATCCCCAATCCATGCTTTGGGAAATTCGCCGATCGCTGAAGCCCACCGGGGTGGTCGCGTTACTCGAGTATCGAAAAGAAGACGAATCGGTGCCGATCAAGTTGCTGCACAAAATGTCGAAGCGTCAGATCATGAAAGAATACGAAGCCAACGGTTTCAAACTCGTACGAGAATACAATGAGCTGCCTTGGCAGCACTTGATGTTTTTCGCCCGCGACGACAGTCCCTTGGAATCGATCGAACCGGAAGCGACAGCGGAGATTCTTGAACGTCTCGGGCGTTAGTGCTGTGCCAACGTTTCGTTCGAGGGTTGACATGTGACAGGCTTGAAGCTTGTCCTACTTGTCGAACGGAAGGTCTTACAGCGACTTGACGTTCCAGATTTCATCGGCGTACTGCCGAATCGTGCGATCGCTTGAGAACCATCCACTGTTGGCTGTGTTCAGGATGCTCATGCGATTCCAGTGGTCTTGGTCTTGGTAGGCCGCCGCCACGTCGTTTTGACAATCAATGAAGCTGCGAAGGTCGGCGATCGTGACCCATTGATCATGAGGGTTTCGGAGGCCCGA
This sequence comes from Planctomycetota bacterium, assembly GCA_039821235.1. Lineage (GTDB taxonomy): Bacteria > Planctomycetota > Planctomycetia > Pirellulales > Pirellulaceae > Stieleria. The sequence continues at coordinate 13,472 of JBCBOO010000028.1, read as the reverse complement.
AACCAGCTCGCCAAAGATCCCAGGTTCACCCTGATTGAAATGGCCGCGTTCGATCAAGTCCATCACTCGGCTGATCGCTTCGTCGCCGGCAATGATCCCATTGGGGTCATAGTTTTCTTTGGTCTTGGCGACTTCTGCGGCATCAAGTCCGAACAAGAAGAAGTTCTCGGCGCCCGCCTTCTCGCGGATTTCGATGTTGGCGCCATCGAGAGTTCCGATGGTGAGCGCCCCGTTCATCATGAACTTCATGTTACCGGTGCCCGAGGCTTCCTTGCCCGCGGTTGAAATCTGCTCGCTCAACTCGGTTCCCGGGCAAATCACTTCCATGGAGGAAACGCGATAATTCGGGAAGAACACGACCCGCAGTAGATCCTTTGCCTTGGGTTCCGCGTTGACGGCTGCGGCAACACTGTTGATGAATTTGACAATGAGTTTTGCCAAGTGATACCCCGGCGCGGCCTTGCCACCGATCAACACACAACGAGGCACCATGCCCTCGGTATCGCCTTGCAGAATGCGATCATAAAGATGAACCACGTGCAGGATGTTCATCAGCTGTCGTTTGTACTCATGAATTCGCTTGACCTGCACATCAAAGATCATCGAAGGATCAAAAACAACATCCGTGTGCTGTGCGACGTAATCCGACAAGCGTACTTTGTTGCCGTGTTTGACGTCGCCCCACTGTTTGCGGAAGGAGGCATCGTCGGCGAAGGGCGTCAGCGCACTGATGCCCGATAAATCCGATTCCCACTCCGTACCGATCGTGTCGTTGAGTAGATCTCGTAGAGCCGGGTTGCAATGCGAAAGCCAACGACGTTGTGTGACGCCATTGGTTTTATTGTTGATCTTGGCCGGCCAGATTTTCTCAAAGTCCTTAAACAAACCGGATTTCAGCAGATCCGTGTGCAGTTGTGCGACGCCATTGACCGAGAAACTGCCGACGATCGACAGATAAGCCATGCGTACATGCGGGGTGTGCCCGTCTTCGATCAAAGAAACGCGGCGGAGCAAGGCTTCGTCGCCGGGGAACTGCTGGGCGACGGCCGCGATGAACCGCTCGTTGATTTCGAAGATGATTTCCATCACGCGAGGCAACAACTGACCGAACAAGCTGACCGACCAACGCTCGAGTGCTTCGGGCAGCAACGTGTGGTTGGTGTATGCCATGCACTGGGTCACGACTTTCCAAGCGTCATCCCACTCCATTTCATGCTCATCCATCATCAGACGCATGAGCTCCGGAACGGCACAGGCCGGGTGGGTGTCATTGAGTTGAAAACAATTCTTGATTCCGAACTCACTGAAGTCTTCGCCATGCTTTTCGACCCACTCGGCAATGACGTCCTGCAGGCTGGCGGAAACAAGAAAGTACTGTTGTTTCAAACGCAGCTCTTTCCCGTTCTCGCTTGCATCGTTGGGATAGAGCACCATTGAAATTTGCTCGGCGTTGTTCTTCTCCGCCACCGACTCGGTGTAACTGCCCGCGTTGAACTCATTCAAATTGAACGCATCCGTCGCGGTGGCCTTCCAAAGCCGCAAGGTGTTCACCGTCTCGTTGCGGTAGCCGGGAATGGGCATGTCGTAAGGAACCGCGACGACATCATGGGATTCGACCCAGCGACTGTGGGGCTTGCCTTTCTCGTCCACGTAGCGCTCAGTGCGGCCATAGAACTTCACCCGCTTCATGTCTTCGTGACGCTCAATCTCCCAAGGGTTGCCATCACGGAGCCAGTGATCCGGTGCTTCGATTTGACGTCCCGTTTCGATCTTTTGGTGGAACATTCCGTATTCGTAGCGGATGCCGTAACCAGAGACGGGCAACCGCAGATTGGCACAGCTATCGAGGAAGCAAGCGGCCAGTCGACCGAGGCCACCGTTCCCAAGGCCCGCATCGGGCTCATTTTCGATGATCTCCTCAAACTCGACTCCGTAGTTGCGGAGCGCCTCGCGCATCGGCTCTTCGAGATCCATGTTCTGAATCGCGTTGTTCAACGACCGACCGAGCAGGAACTCCAACGACAAATAATGAACGCGTCGTGTATCGGAATCTCGTACACGGTCGCGGGTCGCGCGCCAATTTCGGCTGATTCGATCTCGAACCGCATTGGCAGCCGCTCGGTAGCAATACCCGTGGTCCGAATCAACATCCTCTCGCCCGAGGGTGAAAACCAGGTGTCGACGGAGTTCGTTAGGAAGCGAGCCCAGCATCACGTCTTCGAGAGTGCTGGTGCTGGAGGGAGAGGCTTCGAGAGTTTTTTGCATCGGTACTTCTTCGCGACGAAGCGTTTCAATGAGTTGAGTATGGCGAGACATTGTCCGGCCTGTCGGTAATTGAACAAGCGTTAGCCGGTCTTTCCACCGCACGGGAGGATAAGTTTCCCCAATCGGAACCGTTCGGCAAATTCGGGCAACCCGACCGGAAAGACCAGAGGATTTTAGGCAGTCACACGTACTGAGAAGATTCGGTGATCGAGCCCTCGACGCACGACAAAATCCCCAGCGATTACGGTTTGCCCAAAACCAAATCCCGTTATAAACGGAACTCTCCTCCTGAATGGAATCCCAACGCCGGAGATCAGGAACGACGCTCCACATGCGGGCTCGTGGAGACGAGTTTTGATCCACCCACCGAAACGGCTTCCGCTTCCTTTGGGGGGTCGATACGACTGGACATCGTCGAATTCCCGGTCACCAAATAAGTCGCATTCGACTCCACTTCTTTTTGATAGCGTCGCCGGTACCGATCCCCGTGCCCGTAGCCGTACGATTGGTAACTACCACGCGCGCTGCTCTCGTAACTTTGGAAGCCACGCGTTCGCCGAAGCTTGTTGACGACCACTCCCATGACCTCGGTACCGGTCCACTGCAGCAGCGAAACGGCTTCCCGGGCATTCGGCCGTGAGCGACGTCGGATACGCACCACCAAAATCGCCGCGTCCACCAAGGGTGTCACGATGGTGGGATCGCTGACCATCAGAACGGGCGGCGAATCAATAATGACAAAATCATAATGATCGCGGGCCCATTGAATCGTATCGGCAAGCTCACCGAGCGTAAGCGCTTCGGAGGGGTTCGACGGCAGGGGACCGCAGGGCAGAACGTCAAGATGCTCCAGTGCCGTGCGGTGAACGGCTTTCGCGGGCGGCAGTTCATTGTTCAGGACGTTCGCCAGACCCTTCTGCTTCTGAAGGCTGAATCGAAGCGACAGTCGTGGGCTTCGCAAGTCAAGATCAATCACCAGTGTTCGTTTGCCGGACTGCGCGATGGATGCCGCAAGATTGGCGGCCAATGTACTCTTGCCATCACCCGGTAAAGGGCTCGTGATTTGAAAGACTTTGCTGCCTTGATGACGGCTTCGCAAAAGCACCGCCGTCCGCAGTCCGCGTATGGCTTCGGCAGCCGGAGAATAGGGGCGATGAACGACAGCGATTTGTGAATCCATGTCCGCAAAAGCGCCTTGCTTCGAATGACGACTGACCTTTTTGGCCCGATCCACGGGAATGTGAGTCAGAACGGGAAGCTTAAGGGCGTGCTGGATCTCGCCTGCACTGCGAAATGTCCTTGCACTCCATTCCATCAACACTGCAATCAAGCCACCACCGAAGATTCCCAAGACGCAGCTCAGTGCGACATCCCGCTCCATTTTTGGACCGATCACGTTTGATTCCGCTTGGTGCAGAAGCGGTTCCACCAAAATGCCACCGCTGACATCCTCGACATCGAGCGCCGCGAGTTGCTCTTCCAACTGGATCAGCATTCCTTGAACGCTTGCCAGTCGTCGTCGAAACGAAGCGTCTTCGTCCTCCACATGCTTTAACTGATCGGCTGACTTCTTTTCGATCGCGATCTGAGAATCCAACATCTCGAGATCCGCGTTGGTCACCCGAATTCGCTCTTCATAAGCCGAAATCAGAACATTGAGCTTTGGATCACGCTGAGCATCCCCATTGCCGGTCTCCGCGTCACGCTCCCGTTTGGCCCGCGGTTGCGAGTCCGTCGCGTAGAGCAGTGAGCCGTTGCTCAGCTCGCGAAGTCGATCGATCGACCGATCGACTCGTCGGCGAACGGCTTGGACTTGAGGATGCGACTTGCCGAGCTCGGTTTCCAGTTCGTCCAGTTTCAACGTGAGCGGCAGCAACTGACGTTGGACTTCATCGCGCTGTGATTGCAGTTCGCGATCGAGCAGTCCCAGTCCGGCACCGAACGATTCGTCGCCGAGGTGAGTCAAGATCCGTCCGATCAGCGCCGGGTCTTCGTGCCGACTGCTGATGCAGCGAATGAATCGAAGCTCCTTGTCGAGACGACTGACTTCCAGCTCCACGACGTCGCGTTGGCGTTGTAAATAGTGCTGTCGTGTTCGGTGCGGATTGACTGCGGAACCATCGGCCGCCCATTCAAGGCTCACGCGTTTACGAAACTCGCCGTATTCGTTTTCGAGCCTTCGTTGTTGCGGCAGCAGTTTTTCTTGAGCATCGTTGATCAATGCAGAAAACTGATTGATGCTTGAGTCACGTTCTTCGCGAAAATGATCTTGAATCGCAAGTGATACGGCGTTGACAACGGCAACACAGACTTCGCGATCGGTTCCCTCGAAGCTGAGCGAGGCGATCAAGCGTTCGCGCGAATCCTTTTGATCCGTCAACGACGTGAAAACGATGTTGTTTTGAACGAACCGCATTCGCTGCTCGGGTCCCATTTGGGCGAGCGACGGCAACTGTTTGAGCGTCTCGCTATCACGCACTCGGCCGACAATACTTTCTGACCGAATGAGCGACTGAACGACCTTGCCGCTGGGAATTCCGCCCCGGATGGCACCCGTGGTCGTATCAAGCGAAAGCGGGACATCGCTTCGAAACATGATTCGTGTCGACGCGCGATAACGAACCGGCTTCTGCTGATGCCATATCAATCCGCCGCATGCTCCCATGATGACGCATGCGACCAGCAGCCAACGGTACCGCCAGAGAACTGGCAGTATCGTGTCGCTCTGCTGTCGACTGGCGTGTCCCGAGGATGCATCCCGTGCATCACTCGAACTGCCGGTCGCGGATTCGTCCAACATGGAAAAGGAGCTGGGAAAGGGAGGTAAAACCTGGAGGGAAGTTCGCCATACAATTCGGCTATCTTCAACCTACGGGCTACCTAGGCCCCTTCGAAAGAAATCTTCGAGGGGTTTCCCTCGTCGAACTACCGGACAATAGGTGTCGATACACCGCGGAGAGGCAGGGCGTGCGAGACCTGTGGAGTGTATTGTCCGTTCGTCGTTCGGTACGACGCCGGGTAAGCATCGATACCGGTTGTGTTTTGTAGCCGACCTGCCACCGGTGTTGTTGTCGCCGGTCCAGTCGATGCAACTGGCATTGGCCCCACAGTACTCAGATCGACCACATTGGCGGCTCCCTGCGGAATCACAAACAGGTTTGGATCCCCGCTCAAGATCTCATTGATCGCGTAGGAACCGACGTCGATCCGGAGATGTAACGGCGGATCCGTCGCGGGCGTCAATTTCAATTCAATCGAATGCGGCAAAGAACAGTTCACCGTCTCATCATAGAGATGATTCGTCGCATGGCTTTCCGCGACAAGCTTGTCAGACGGATCGTACAAACGCTGATCCGTGACGTGCCCACCGGCCGCATCGATGTAGCAAACGCGTTGGAAGAGCCCGGCTGGAGTTGGAATGACGCTGCGGACCTCCAATTTTCCATCGGGACGCAGCACGGGACCTCGTACGATTTGTTTGGCGTCCAATTGCACCAGTCCGAGCGCATCCATCACCCATGACGGATCGACCGGCAAGATGGCTCGATTCTGCCTCCGCGCGTAATCGGCATGACGCGCGAAATACAGTGTCTTCGAAATCCCTTCGGGCACTTCAAACCAAAACAACTCTCGGTTGCTGCCCATGTCCAGTCCCGAGCCCATCACGATCGGCAGGCTGGCTCGCAAACGAAACTCCTTTTCTCTGCGCATTGCCATCGTCGCATTGAGTGTCGGAATCGCCGGCATCGAAAGCACTTCGACGCTGGCCGTGTTCGTCGACAACTCTCGAATCGACGCCGTTCGGTTGACGGCGGCAACGACTTGGTCCAGCGAGGCAGCTGGCTGCAGAGTTGGCGGTGGTGGTGGAAATCGATTGAGTACCGGCCCCGGCTTGGAGCAGGTCGCGCCCCCACTGAGAAAACAGGTCGCCAGCAAGACCATGGTGACGACCAACCGAGAGGCCACATTCCTGTTCACGTTGCAGTTCATCCGTTTTCGCGTTCCTTCATTCGCCGGAGTCATGGGCATTCGCCCGAGTCACGGGCCTGTTCTAAATCGCTCGCCTCGCAATACAACAATTCCCCGAGTTGTTGGCTGAGCGTTTCCATCTCTGACTTTGGAATACTGACCTCCGCCACATCCACGGTCGTTCCATCACCCAAGTCCAAGGTCATCGCCTGGATGTTGCTCTCGTCGCCGGACGGTAAATCCGAGACCCCGATCAAACGAACGTACTTTCGCCTCAGTAGTAGCAGTGACAGCAGGTACCGGATCTGTTCGTTGTCGGACTCCATTTGCCGCAGCAGATCAATCAAGACTTCGCGGGGTGCGAGCACGAGTTTCTTTTCTCCCGCAATCGGCATCCTGGATTTCCAGTGTCCGACGGTGCCTTCGGGAGGTCCGTCCCATGCGGAATCGCTGTAGTCGCGCCGCGTGTAGTCGCCCGCCTCGGACAGGATGACGACCGAGTGGTACCACTCGCCCTCCTGCAGGGGCCGCTCCTCCGCGTGACACTGTCGGGTGCATCGATTGACTTTGTATTCGCCTACCATTCGGTTCCTCTAACAAAACGAGCTAGCCAGCCGAAAGGCGATTCTGGCCGCCCGCGGCTCCCAGCCCCCTCCCACAAGGGTCATATAAAACACCACAAGGGCCATGCCTTGCAAAAACGCCCTCCCTTGGCGGAATCGTCGACTGTGATTCGCCGCCGTTCCGCATCCGAAACCCGTTTCGAGGGAACGACCAGCACCCATTGCTGCAATAATGGAGTACAGCGGGGATGTTTCCGACGTTAGTTGGTTATCGGAGCTGTCCTCCTCATCGTTTCCCTCACCTTTTCAGACTCTTTGGACATGATGCATTCGCCTCAAACCGGGAAAGTTGCACGCGCGATCGCGTTACTGGTAGCGTTGCTGCTTGGCGTCGTACCCGCCAGCGCCCAAACGTCCTCGAAAAAGAAAAAGACATCGCCACCAAAAATTCGGTTGCCCGAGAGTGTTCGCAAGCGTCCCGGTGAGTGGATGAAAGTCGCCCCGTTGTCACGCAAAACCCGGACGGACGCGGAGCTTGCCGCTTCTCAGTTGGACACGCTCATCGAAGAGAAACTGACCGAGCAGGGACAGAGCCCCAATCTGCCGTGCGAAGATGAGGTGTTTCTGCGACGCGTTTATCTGGATGTCGCGGGCCGAATCCCGACGCGAGCAGAGGCGGTTGCCTTTTTCGATTCGAGCGATCCTGACAAACGAATTGAATTGATCGACCAGCTCTTGGAGAGCCCCGACTTCGTTAGTCACAGCTACAACTTTTGGGCCGACACGCTACGTCTCAAAGAACGCCCCCAGCCCAACATCGTGGCAGAGCCTTACCTGGCATACGTCAAGGATGCGATCCGTACGAATAAGCCGTACGACGAATGGGTCTACGAGATGCTGACGGCCAAGGGGAAAGTCTGGGAAAACCCGGCGGTCGGTTATCAGCTCCGCGACGATGGCATGCCGCTGCCGTATATGGACAACACGGTTCGCATCTTTCTGGGAACGCAAATCGGATGTGCCCAATGTCACGATCACCCGTTCGATCAATGGACTCAGTACGAGTTCTATGAGTTGGCGGCTTTCACCGCCGGAACGCGAACACGGATTAAGCGAGGTGATCCGGGATTCAAGAAAACCAATCCTGCGAACAAACTGATCAGTGAAGCTCGCAAGCACTACGACAAGGGGCGCGTGCCGGGAACGTTCCAGCGACTGCTCCGCGCGAACACCTATCGCGTCGACGAGGTCAAAGCCACGCTTCGCCTGCCTCATGACTACGCTTACGAAGATGCCAAGCCCAAGGAAGTAGTCAAACCAAGTGTGCTGTGGGGTGAAATTCCCTCCAAGGCACAGAACGCATCGCCGCGTGAACAATTCGCCGCATGGTTGACCAGCCCCGAAAACCACCAATTCACAAACACGATTGTCAACCGATTTTGGAAACGCTTCTTGGGCGTCGGCTTTGTCGAGCCCATCGATGACTTTCGCGATGAAAACCCCTGCGTGAACGAAGCCGCGATGGAGTTTCTGGGGAAGGAATTGGCGCGCACCGGTTTTGATCTCCGGCAAATGGCACGCATCATTCTTTATTCGCAGACGTATCAGCGTGAGTCAACCGACTACGACGTGACGAGCGGGCAGGCGTACTACTTCCCCGGCCCGACCGCGCGTCGAATGACGGCCGAGCAGGTCTGGGACTCTATGCTCACCCTTGCCGTTCGCAACCCGATGCCGTTCCAACGGCCGACGGCCAAAGAGATGCGTCCGTACCTCGATGTCGACTTTGAGACCTTGGATTTCGAACAGGCAAAAGAGAAGTCCGAGGCGTTTGCAAAGTCGTATTCCCTGAACTATTACAAACGCCAACTCAACAAGCACGCTTATCAAGGGAACGTTCTCTGCCGCGCCAGCGAGCTCCCGGGGCCGCAACGCGCCGATCACTTCCTGCGGCAGTTCGGACAGAGCGATCGTGAGACCATTGACGGCTCGGGGGTGGATGCAACGGTGCCACAGATTTTGGCCATGTTCAACGGCCCGATTACACACGTGATGCTCGAGCCCGGGTCGGCCATCGTGGACGACATATTGGACATCGAACTGACGCGCGATCGCATCGACGCGATCTTTTTGAGCGTCCTTGCGCGTCAGCCAAACTCTCGCGATCGTGTCGCGGCCGCGAAGGAACTTTCACGCATGACGAACGACAACGTCGGCTATGGCAACATCATTTGGGCGTTGCTGAATACTCGCGAATTTCTCTTTATTCAGTAGGAGCGAACGATGACACTCGAATTTGCCAATCAAGATCGACGCGATTTTATGCGCTCCGCCGCCCAGAAGTGCCTGGGTGTTTCGTTTGCCGGCGCGGTCGGATCGGGAGTGATGAGCAACATCGGCGAAGCCCGCGCCGCCCCTGCGGCTGCCGGCAAAGCCAAGCACATCATCTACCTGTTCATGGAAGGCGCCATGACGCACCTCGACACCTTTGATCCCAAAGTAGGTGTTGAGGAAGCGGGTGAGACCAAGCCGATTCAAACACGCGTGCCCGGCATGATGTTTGGGGACCGATTTCCAAAACTTTCGTATCTCGCCGGCGCGATGGCCGTCGTCCGTTCACTCAGCACCGAGACGGGTGCGCACGAGAAAGGACAGTACCTGATGCGGACGGCCTACAAGAAGCTGAACAGTATCCAGCATCCCAGCATGGGAGCCTGGATGTTGGCCGAGCAGGGTCGACTGAACCGAGAGCTTCCGGGCAACTATGTCATCGGAAGCGCAAACCGGCACCCCGGTTCGGGCTTCTTGGAAGCCGCTCTTTCACCGGTTCCAATCGCCAATCCGAGCCAGGGTGTGCAAAACATCAAACTGCCCAAGTATTTGGACGAAGGGTTGTTTGAGCGACGATTGCTGTTGGCCGAAAAATTCGACACTGCCTTCCAAAACGGTCGTCGCGGCAACCTGCAGATCGAAGCCTACAACCAGTTGTACCAAGAGGCGCGGCACCTGATGGGCAGCGATCACCTCCAAGTATTCGACATCAAACAAGAGCCTCAGAAAATTCGTGACGCTTACGGCAACAATACGCTGGGCCAAGGTTGCCTGCTGGCTCGAAGACTTGTCGAGGGCGGAGCGAGATTTGTCGAAGTCACCTACGGCGGCTGGGACATGCACCAAGACTTATATGGACGACTCAATGACCGCGCTTCACACTTGGACAACGCACTCGGGATCTTGTTGAAGGATCTGCACCGGTTGGGTCTTCTGGATGAGACGTTGATCGTGCTGACGACGGAGTTTGGTCGCAAACCGGCGATCAATGCGAACGCCGGGCGGGATCACCACCCGGGAGCCTTCAGCTCCCTGTTGATCGGTGCGGGAATCAAGGGCGGTCAAGTCTATGGGGCAAGCGATGAGAAAGGTTTCTCAGTTGCAAAAGACGGTGTCTCGGTGAGCGAGTTTAATAAGACGATTGCTGCCGCAGCCGGATTGCCCCTGACGAAAGAGCAATTCGCACCCAATGGTCGTCCGTTCAAAATCGGCGGTGATGGAGATCCCATCGGAGCTCTACTGGCCTAACTGCTGGTGTTAGCCCCAACCGACGAAGCATCCCCATCGAGTGGTCGCCAGATAGTTCCTCGGCTCTCCGAGCCGAGAACTCACGGCTCGGAGAGCCGTGCTACTTAAAAGCCAACTCTAGGTTGTACGCCCCGACGACCCAGTGATCTCTCCATCACGGGAGACGCGAATTGAGTCCCCCGAGTAGAAGTCGGATCGGAGCGCATGGTCACCCGTGGAAGTTAGTTCCGATTCGGCAACACTGTAAGTTGTTGAGCGTTCGTAGACATGAATGGCGTAACCCCACGATCCATCGTCGTTTTGTGCGCGGCCAAGCACCGCCGAGAGCATGCCGTGAATGTCCGCAAGATCGGGGTTGGCAGTTGTCACGCGAACCTTTTCGTAGAAGCCAAATCGTGGTTCGTCGTTCATCGGAAACCTGAGGCGTGGATAAGCTGAGGCAGCACTCGTTTTCGTCCGGCAAATCGCACGTGTTCCTCCGTCAGTCTTCTGCGATCACTCGGCTTAAGCGTTGAAACCGCTCGCGGATTTCGTTTGCGTTGCCGACAGTGAAATACGCGGTGTATGAAAATCTGAGACTGGGTTTGAGCGCGAAGGTCTGTAGGGGAGCGATGTAGGAGCAATCGGAACCCGAACCGCCTTTGAAGCGATAGGTGGTGGCTTCAGAGACACCCGGCACAAAAACGCCCACGCCATTGCCATCCGAGTCGACGTAAGCTGCCCAATGCTCCGAAAGTTCAACCAGTTCATTGGGCCAGCCTGGAGTTTTTCGACGGAGCGTTTTCCCTGTCCAGGGCTCCGGTCCAGAATACGTGATGAGTGTGGACAACTCGGGTGTGACGAATACGGCCGGCGTTTCTTGATGTCTCGGTTGATGTGTTTTTTTACCGGAATAGATGAACTCAAACCGAACGCGTACCAATGGACCGTCCAATTCCACCCACTGCTCCATCGTGCATTCCTCCAACAACTCTCCCGACGCCCAATGACGTGGCACGGTCTTCGAATACGCGGTCGTCTTGGTGGATTGAAAGGCGAGTAACTTGGCGGCGTGGCCCTGGTAGTCACCTCCTTGGACGGGGTTGTAACGCCAGTCTTTGTTCACCCAGCGTGACCCATCTTCATCGCCGTAGTAGGACTGCTGAACCAGGCGTCCGTGATCGTAATGATTGAGCGTGTTCAAGTCGGATCCGTTGGCCGAAAGATGCGCGATGGCACCTCCGTGAGAACGCAGGATCCCTACTCGAACATGATCGTTTTGGATGTACACCCAGTCTTCGTCATCTTCACCAGTCGTTGCCGCAAAGAGGCTCTGGAAGCCAAGGGTAAAGACGACCGCAAGCGAAACACACGTTCGTTGAATCATTATTTTCATCTCGCATGGGATTGCGGAGTCAAGTACGCAGGAGTCTTCCAGCCTGTTACCGTCAGAAAGACGGGCTGAAAGTCTATCCTACGTTCGAGGCAGGACGTGTTCCGCTCCAGTAGTAGGCGATCACCGGATGGTCGGCTTCTTGACGTAGCGTATCCTCGAAGCACTCGATTTCTTGAAAGCCCGCCTCCACGAGAGACGATTCTACGTAATCGCGATGGTGCGAGTACCGCCCGGAGGGATTCAGTTGATAGCCCCGGTTCGAACTCTCCGATGATTGTTTCTCGACAGTGAAAAAGAGCGAACCGCCCGGCTGGAGCGATTCGAAGGCCGCTTCCATCACCGATTGTAACTCGCCGAGATAATTGAACGTATCTGCCGATGCGATCACGTCGAACCCGGCCGGTTGTTGGCGAAAGTACTGGACCAAGTCGACACACTCGAGCCCGTCATACGAACGCTTCCGTGCTCGTTCTAACATGGATTCCGAAAGATCGATGCCAATCAGTGTGGATGCGTAGGGCCTGAGTCCTTCCGCGAGCAGTCCCGTGCCACACCCCGCATCCAAGATCATGAGCGAGCCCGCAGGTTCTCCCAACCGCCCGTGAATCAGATTGAGCAACCGCTCCGGTCCGACGTAGCCGAGTGCGTGCAGTTGATCATCAAAGGTCTCTGCAAACTCGTTGAAGACTTGTTTGATGTATTCCGGTTCCGGGCGATCGGGTACCTGTTCGTTTCGCGTGGCGGCCAACAGGTGCTTGGCGACCACGTTTTCGGGTTCTTGTTGCAGCCATCGATCCAACGCGAACGTGACTGCCGCAGCATCGTTTCGTTTTCGCTGGATGGAGACCAAGCGACGGTGTGAACTCGTATGCGATGGGTCCAGCTGAATGCACCGCTCGCACGAGTCGGCGGCCTGGTCATAACGCTCGAGCTTTTGCTCGAGTTCGGCACGTTGACGCCAAAGCTTGAGATTGGACGGAAACCGCTCGGTGGACTCGGTCACTCGTTCCAGCGCCGTTTCGAAGTGTTCGGTTTCCTCCAGAACGAGCACCAAGTTTGACTGGAGTTCCGCGTCCGCGGGCGAAAGTTGAATCGCCTGATGCAGCACCGAGACCGATTCATCGAAGCGAGACGACTGGAACAGCAACCGAGCCAGATCGTTGCAAAGCGAGACCTGTTGAGCAGTGTCTTCGGACGCGAAACTGGAATGCGCCCGAGCTTTTTCGAGCGTCTCGACGGCTTGGTCCCGTTGGTCGCTGCGATCCAAAGCCGCCGCCCAGCGTCGCGCGACGTCGATCGAGTGCTTTTGATTGTGAGCGAGCCGTTCGATTCGGGCGATGACGCCGGAGTAATCTTGGTTTGCCAGTCCATCGTCGATCACCCGAATCAAGTCCGCCGAATCAACGGGCTTACGTCGCTTTGGGATCGAACGTCGTTTGGCCATGGAGTTTGTCAGTCGCGAATGGCGCCGGTCTGGATCACAGGATTTTGCGGCGTTTTCTGTTTTACCTTGCGATACCCCATCAAGACCAGCAGGTGTTGCGGTTCTGCGGAAACGCTCTCTTTCTTGAACAGCTGGTTGAATGCCGCCAGGGGATCGGAAGAGCGTTTGGCGTTTTCCTGGGGCTCCGGCTTTGGCATCTCAAAGTAAGGATCGAGCATCAAGTACGTTCGGCGTCCGCGGCGGTCAATTACAGTAGTGACGAAGTCTTGCTGCTCGA
>JBCBOO010000289.1:0-8249 GCA_039821235.1 Planctomycetota bacterium | reverse complement strand
CTCGCCCAGCGTGGACTTGCGAGCGACATAGACGGGCCCTTTGAATTCGCGTCCGTTGGCATTCGCCGTTTTTCCTTCAGGGATGAAAACCACCTTGTCAGCACTCGCACCCAGCGAGGCTTGCCAGGGAAATCCGTTTTCACTGGTCGCGATCACTTCTTGAGCCGTCGCACCCACGCCCGAGATCACGCCGGCGACTTCGAGCGACTTGTCGGTGATCGCGATGTCGTCGGTGTGTCCGACGATGCTGCCCCGATCATGGTCTTTCAAAATCGGACGCGACTTGCGGGTCACTCGCATGCCTGCCAAGTCAACGACAACCGGATAAGGCCAACCGCCAAGCCGCATCGCACCGCCGGTATATGCGGTCATCGAGAACTTGCGAAGCGACGGCTTGCCTTCTTCCGGCGTTTCGGCCGCGGCGAGCGTGATCGTTGCGGCATCATCACAAACGATTCGCAGCGAACTAGGGACGGATTCAGCGTCGGCTTCAAGCGGCGCGTGCTGTGTCTTCGGCATTGTCTTCCGTGACCTTGGTTGAGGGTTGGGGTTCAGTTTCATCGCTGGCCGACAGACCAAGCTCACGCATCAGCGACACTTCTTTGGCACGCTGTTTGAGTTCCGTCTCCCAATCACGCCCCTGCCGCGCAAATTCGATGGCCAGAGTGGTCGTATGATTCGAGAGACGGATCTTTTGGGCATTGGCTTCTTTGGCGGGATCCACATGCTCGTGACCATCCCAGAACCATTGATGCTCGAAGGTGGAGTCGAGCGTGCGAAGCGAATTGGGCAGATAGCCCTCGATGAGAATGGCTTCGTGAAGCCAAGCAAGCAAAACGCGATCCAGAACGACGCGAGCAAGTTGCGTTTGCTCAACACGGATCGACTTGAAGTAGGTTTGGTGATCGAGACGCCCACTCGCGTAGTTGTATCCCGAGGAATTCCCTGCGGCGACATTGAACGGCATGTTCAAGCAACGAGCGATTTCGTTGAGGATCTCTTTCTTGAACTCCGCATACGTCGTACTTGGTTGCTCGCTCCTCATTTGAGCCATCTTCCATCCGCCGGGCATCGTGAGCAGCATTCGCTTCTCAAGTTCGATCGGCTCGAATGGTTCGGCAGCGTCGGCTTCGCCATTGGCCGGTGCGTCGGTGTAGAGGATGCCCGCGAAATCGGCGGCCGTTTCTGCAGCCGCAAGTACCGCCAGCGTGAACCGACGAAGTTGTGCGAATAGAGGCAATGCGGGCGTAATGTCCGGGATTCCTCGAATCTGCCCCGGACGATCGCAACGAAAGTAGTGAAGCACCGCGGCAGCCGGCACCGTGTCAAACTCTTCGTCGATCGTGAACGTCACATCGCCAGGATGTTCACGCAGCACGTCGTAGCTGAGCGGGTTTCCGTCGGCATCAAACTGGATGCCGTCGATGTATCGAGAGCGGTCCGCAACCAGTGTTGGTGAGGCCACTTGGTCGGCTTCGATCAATCGCACGTCAAGCTTCACGGTCGCGTCAACTCGTTCGTTGCTGGTCAGCAAACCAAACGATTCACCGTCCGAAACGCGGGCAAGCCGCATCGTTCGCAACTTTTCAGCCAGACCAACCGCCTCCGCCCATGCAAAGAATTCCGCCTCGACAAAACGATTTGCCGCGTCATCCGCTGTCAACATTTGCAAACGCGGCCCGGTGCCAACCACGTCATTCGCCAGCGTTAACGTGATCCCGCGAGCGTAGCTGTTGTTGGCGACCTCGTATCGCGACCGATTGCGAAGGGTTCGCCTCACATCGGGGCTATTAGCTGCAGCAGACGACAAACCATCGGCCCGCGCCCAATGTTTCATGTTGTCGAGCGTCGTATTTGCGGCATCGTACTTCGCACGAAGCCGCGAAAAGAAGGGCTGCCGGGGTGAGCGTCCTGGCGCGGATGAAGAGCGGGAAGCTCCGCCGCGCCATGCTTGCTCGATAATCCCTGACAACATCTTCAACATCCGTGTTGGTTTCCTATTGCCGTCCCCGGCAGCCCTGTGCTCATCGCGAACCAAAAAGAAAGATCAGCCAGCCGACGGCGGCACGATCTTGTTAAAACGCAAGCCGCGATTCGGCTTGCGAACCGCATCCTTGCCAGCGAGATGCTTGTCCGCAGCGATCTGCTCCGTCAGCTTGTGCTGCTCAACGGAACCCGCATCACCCGAAGCCTTAGCTGGCCCCTCAGCATTTTCACGGATTACATCTTTCAACTCTTCAGGCATGGCTTGCGTTTGATTAGGAACATTGCTTCATCCCTGGTTACCTATGCCGTAGGAGGCGAGACTTGTACGCGAATATTCAGAAAGGCTTGATTTAGTTCCGTTTTCGCTTTTGCAGTTCTTTGAAACTGACTCGCTCGCGTCGGCGAGTTGGTTCTACATCGGTGCCAAACAACAATGCGCCTTGCATCGAAGCGGCGACGGAACAGCCGACTAGGCAGTCGAGCCAGTGGTTATCGGGCTGTTCGGGGCGGGCTTTCCATTCGTCGACAGTCCGACCGCGGCCTTCTGTTTTGATAAAGTATTCGGCGGTGATTTGTTCGGCGAACATTCGATGCGTTTCGGCTTGGTTGCCGTAAACGGACAGGCAACCACGATCGCCCATCGCGACAGCGAGCCTCGCGTGCGTGAACGACTTCCACCAATTCGTGTCGTAGATGATGTGCCGGATCGCGCGTTTCCCGTGGACGCTGGGAATTCGCCAGTTCAAACCCACGCGGTCGCCGGGGCGGCGTTTGTATTCGCTGAATGGATTCGAGGACGCACCGACGAAACGTCCGTGCGAAGGCAATAGGATCGAAGCATGTGGGCTTTGCCGACAGAATTGATAGACCACGTTCGTGGAGTGTCCCCAGTTGGCGTCGATCAAGCACCGCCCAATCTTCATTGCCGCACCATCGTCACGTTGCCATTCACGACCAAGCAAATCTTCGGTGAGCGATTCGAGCCCGGCATAGATACTGCCTTCGAGTCCTGTGCCGTCCGCAGCGGTTGCCAGCGTGTGGCGTGCATCGCGAAGCGTGTAGTACGCTCGGCTCTGGTCGGGATACGCCCCGTAGTCGAGAACGTAGCCCGTGAAATCGTCTTCCCATGCGGCGACCACAAAGAACAAGAGTTTTTGCTGCACGTCGATAAACGCAGTGAGATGGTTCGCCGAAATCGGAACGCAGCGTCGTTCGAGTCCGTTGATTTTGCCAGCGACCTGCTCGGCCGTAAGTTGGTCGGCATCGACGCGTTCTTCCGGCAGTGGTTCATTCTGATACTCCGCGAAGAATGCCGCTTCGTCTTGTAGCTTCAAATTCATTGCGTGCTGGATCGCGGACAGCTCGTCGTGATTGAAACGTTCTTTCCACGCGACATCGGCACCCTCGTCCATCGCCCGCCGGTTCTCGCGATAGAACTCGGTTCCGGCCGCGCCGCCGTCGCCGGCTCGCAAACCTTCGGCACGGATTTCCGCGTAGCGTTCCCATAGCGTTTCATTTGTTGGAAATGAGTTCACCATTCGCGTTCGCGCACCGTTCCATTCCGGATGTTTGTCGCGATCGAGAATGTTGTCGGCCATGTCGCCGGGACGAATGACCGTGCAGGGCATGATGCCCGAGATCTTTTTACCTGGGCCGGCGAGTCCGAGCACCGCGCCGGCGAGGATCGCTTCGCGGTTGGCACATTGCGAAAGCGAACGAGCCGACTCGTCCGTTTGCGGGTCATCGAGCACGACCAACGAAGGTCGAACCGTTCGTCCATCGGGCCGCTTGAACTTCATTCCACGAATGCGTCCGGTCAGGCCGGCAACTTTGATGATCGCACCGCTCGCTTTGCTGTTAGCGATGGTTGGCAGGACAACTTCTTTCGCCGTCCATCCAATTTGCGTGCGTTTGCCTTGATAGAGCTGCCCGTTGGCTCGGTTTGAGATTCCGTCCAACGCCTGAATTGGAAAGCAGACTTCCGGGTAGTCGGCCAACAAAATTTCATTGGCATCGAGTTCCGTTTTGATCGAGTCGAGCATGTCGCATGCGTGGCCTTCGTCGCTGCCGATCAAACATACGAAATCTCGGTAACCGTTTAGCACTGCCCAGATGCACGCAACCTCGGCCAGCGAACTTTTTCCACTACCGCGAGCCATCGCGAGTGAGAACAGACCACCACGAACGACCGCTTCTTCGATGCGCTCAATCACCTTCAAGTGATCCGGCGACCATTGCAGATGAAACGTCAGCGAGAAATAGGCTTCGCAAAAGTATCGAAAACTACTGGCGGCCTTCGCTTTTCGCCGCGGATCCTCGATCACTGGCAAGTCACCGATGTCGCGACCGGCCAATGCGATCGCTGCATTGCGGGCGCGGGCTTTGTCTTTGACCTTGCCGTACGGATCCTCGTCGGCCGGCGGCTTCGGACGATGGCGTTCTTCGACTAGCCAAGCGGTGAAGCGGAGGAGGTCAACGTGCGTTCCGTCTCCGATGCGATTTCCAGCTCGCGTTCGATAGCGATAGAGCTGGCGTTCGTTGATCACCTCACCGAACGGCGTGCTATTGAGCGTCCTGCAGCACTCGCTCGGTTTCATTCGTCGCGGGTCAGTCGCCACGGTGCATCTCCTGTAAGAGCCAAGCGGTGTAGACGACCAGGTTGATCGTGCCATCAACGTTTGTCGGTGCGCCGGCTTCTAGATCGGCGGCGATTTGTTCCTCTGGAACGCGCTGGCGGTACGCGTTGCTCAACAACTTCGAAAGTTGCTCGACCGAAAGTTTGGTCGGGTCAACATTCTCTCGTTTGCCTTCCATGTCGGGATCCGTGGGTTGGTTCGCAACTCGCCGCACACGTTGGCGGCTGTCGCGTTTGTTTGCATGTTTGGCATCGTCGGCCGCATGTTTGGGCCGGCGACGTTGGGCCAAAACTGGCGGCGTGCGCGGGTGAAAAGAAACCTGGGAATTACTGAAACATTACTTCCGGACTTCGCTTGAGGTGTCTCGAAACGCATGGCTCATGTGTGTCAACGAAACGAATTACACGCCTTTTGGAAACACACGAATGAACGCCAACGACATCGCCTTCGGTATCGAAATCGAAACCCACATGCCTTGCACCGACCGCACGCCGATCGGTGGATACCACAACGGATTGCCGGTCGCTTGGCTGCCCGCGGGTTGGAAAGCAGAGCGCGACGGCAGCATCCGCACGCCGGCCGGACGCAAACCATGCGAGTTTGTATCTCCGGTTCTTCGCGGCTACGAAGGACTCGCCAACGTAGAGACCGCGGTGGACGCGATCAAAGAACGCGGCGCACGGGTTAACGAATCTTGCGGCCTGCACGTAACGGTTTCCTGGAACGGCGACGCCGCGGCCTTGGCCCGACTGATTTCGCTGATCGCGAACCACGAACGAGCCATCTACGCTTCGACCGGCACCAAACGCCGCGAACGAACCCACTGGGCAAAGCAAATCAAAAGCTACGGCAATAAAGACGCCGCGAAGACCCGCTGCGAACGAGACCGCTACCACCTTCTCAACCTCACGCACCTGGCCGCCGGCCGAAACCGAATCGAGATTCGGGCCTTCGCCGGAACGCTCAACAAGACGAAACTGATCGGATACATCCAAATGATTTTGGGCTTGGTAGAACTCGCCCTCAATACGAAACGCTGCAGCGGATGGGATTACGCCAAGAAGCCTGGCACGAAGAGTTGCTGGGACCGACCGGATGCCGGCCACGGCGAAACGGAACTCAACCGGCTCTTCTACCGCCTCGGATGGACCAAGGGTTGGTACAAGGGCGAACTTCGCAACAAACGCTTCGGCGAACTTTCCTCCGCCGAACAAACCTGCGACTGGAAGCCAGTCAAAAAGAAGCTTCTTGAGTTGGCCCGCAAATACGACCAGGCGGTCTAACCGCGGACGGCCTTCCGCCCCTCCAACGCCGCGATGTATCTCGCGGCGTTTCTTTGGTTTTGCGGGGGCACGTGTACATCGTGTCGCGTCAACGGCGTATGTGACTAATAGCGGGCCACTGTTTTGCAACGCGACAGACGCCGCAGTTTCGGGCCACGTCGGCGAGATCGAGAAACATTCAAAAAGACTGCAAATTGCTGGCTGGATTCGCTTGATGTGTTTTGAAACGCATGGCTCATGTGTGGTCATACGAAACGGTTTTTCATTCACCCAAACGGAGACACAAACATGACCATCGACCAACTGATCGGATTGCTCGAAGAATACCGCGACGAACATGGACCGGACGCCGAAGTGCGCTTGATGACGCAAGAGAACTGGCCCTTCGAAAACCGGATTACCGGAATCACGAGCGGCACGGAGATGAATGAAGCCAGCGAAGACGACCCCAGCGAGTACTTCGATGACCAAGACGTCGCCGAAGACGCGATCGTCTACATCGTCGAAGGAGGCCAGATTTGCTACGGCAGCAAGCGGGCCTGGGAAACGTGCCGCGATTGCTAAACGCGGCAAGCGAAAGCGAGTTCGGGAAACATTCAAAAACTTTCCCGAACTCCGCTTGCTGTGTCTGAAATCGCATGGCTCATGTGTGTCAACGCAGACGCTTTTCCCTTTTCCAACAACGGAGCCCCAACCATGGCAAAGAACACCGCTCGAGTCGAAGACGCTTACACCACCGCGCATGTCCGGGCTTTGACCTTGCTCGAAGACCTTCACCAAATCGTCGAAGACATGCCGGCCCCCGATGCCGACCATCCCATCAATTGGGAACACGTCGGTTCGCTTCAACACCTTTCCGAACGGCTCAAGGAATTGAAAGACTTCGTTGCTCCGGCCGGCGAATAGATTCTCGCCCGCAACCTTTCGGCCGCGCTCGACAGCGCGGCCGTTTTTCGTTGAATCGCCGCCGACGTTGGCCCGTGTCGCGAGCTGTTGCCAACAAGCAGCAAACCATGCCGACATCTCTTTCCGGTCCACAAACGCAAACGTCCGCGGAACTTGAAAACATCGCAAAAGACTGAGAATTACTGCCGAGAATCGCTTGAGCTGTTTCCAGATGCATGGCTCATGTGTGTTAACGCCAAACGGCAAAACGTTTTCAAAACCCTTTTCACGAGAGACAAAACCATGGCCATGAACGAAACGAAAAAAGCGAAGGTCGCCGCTCTTCGCACCGAGATGCGAAAGCTCGACCCCGAAACGTATCAGGAGATTCGTCAGTCGTATTACAAGATCGCCGAGGAGCTTCGTCCCTTGGTCGACGCCCTTGAAAAGGCTGACGCGGACCTGGGACCGGACGGCCCGCTTTTGGAAGAGCACTACATCTTTTGCGAGATGCTCGACCGGCTCAATAAGAGCCTTCTCGGCGGGGTGGTTTAACCGGCCGGCCGCACAACAACTGCCGCGGACGGAACCGCGGCGCGACTCGCAAGGACGGAAGCCGAAACGCACACGGGCGTTGTCGCGGGTGGTTCCCGCGGCCTGACGATGGCAGCCAACCACGAACGAAGTCCAAACGGAGAACGAACGATGAAGAAGGCAGACGTAAAGATCGGTGGAGAATACTTCGCAACGGTCACCAACAAGAAAGTGACGGTGCGTATTGACGCAGAGAACCGAAGTGGAGGATGGGACGCAACAAACCTCTCGACGGGAAAGAAAGTGCGAATCAAGACGGCCGGCCGGTTGAAGGGTTCGGCGCGGGCTACTGAGACGCCGGCAACGGAATCGCGGGTCAGGAAACGAGTCGCGAAAAAGACGGAGGAAACCACTGGCGGCGAAAAGAAGCTCTCGTGCGTGAAAGCGGCGTTGAAGGTCCTGGCTGAAAGCGGGGAACCGATGAACGCGCAAGAGATGATCGCCGCGATGACCGAAGCTGGGTTGTGGGAAAGCCCTGGCGGTAAGACGCCGCACGCGACGCTGTACTCCGCGATCCTCCGCGACATGAAACGCGGCGATGATAGCCGCTTCGTCAAAACAGAACGCGGTCGGTTCACGGCGATATCATAGGGCGAAGCGATGAAGTTCATTTGCGACGTCCGCCAGGTAAATGACTTGGCCGAAGGCGAAACCGCACCTCCGGAACCCGACATGGGATACGAACTGCGGTCGATCGCCGGCGAAAACTTTGAAGCTGGTGTTGTGGAATATGTGGTCCGCCGCGGAGACGCGATCTTTGCGAGGACAACGGCCTGCGAAGAGTTCGCGGTCACGGGCAAGAACGCCCACGTTTTGGTGCCGCTCAGCTTCTAGTCCGAACGCCACCGACAACGCCCGACGTTGG
>JBCBOO010000288.1:0-8282 GCA_039821235.1 Planctomycetota bacterium | reverse complement strand
GCCGTAAACCAAAGACTCTCGTCCTACAACTTTTCGGCCAGCTGGTGTCCGGCAGTCACGGTGAGGCAGCGATCTTTTCAGACCAACCGATTGCATTGGATACGCCCTATTACGTTGCCGCTGCATTTCGGCGTGCATCTGATGATCATGAGGGAACCGTCACGTTCTACCTCAAAGACCTTTCCAACGATGATGAACCCCTGCAAGTCGCCGAAGTCTCACATCAACTGGCAGGCGGATTTCAAACCCAGACGCCCATGCGGCTTGGCGAAGTCGCAGGCCAAACCGAGACCCGTTTTGATGGCTTGATTGACGACGTTCGGCTCACGGCACGGCCGCTCGCTGTGGAGGACTTATTGTATACCAGTGAGAAACCCGTCGAAGGGGCAATCGGTTATTGGCAATTTGAATCCGAGCCCGGACTGCTGAAAAACTCTCTCGACCCGGGACTCCATTGGAACCAAGCGACAACGGAAACCCAAGACAGCTCGCCCGATTTTGAAGCCCTGGTCGACTGGTGCCATTTGCTTTTCAACTCCAACGAATTTCTGTATCGACCATGAGTGATTGGCGAATGCGACCGCAACGAAACGCCCACATCGAAATCCCCACGACCCGCCGTGAATGCTTGATGCGGAGTGGTGTCGGATTTGGATCTTTGGCGTTGGGCAGTTTACTCGGCCAAGGGGCATCGAGTCCGTTGCTGGCAGCACCAGCGGAAACGAGTTCTAAACCACATCATCGGGCAACGGCCAAACGCGTCATCTTTCTGTTCATGGAAGGCGGTCCGAGTCACTTGGATCTGTTTGACCCCAAACCGCTCCTCAACGAACTCGCCGGGCAACCCATTCCCGACAGCTTCGGCGAAGTCGTCACGGCGATGGGCGAATATCATTCACCGCTGCTGGAGTGCCAACGGAAATGGGAACGGCACGGCGAGAGCGGCCTATGGGTCTCCGATTGGTTTCCAAAGATCGCCACGCACGCCGATGACTTGGCGGTGATTCGCTCGTGCGTTGCCGACGGCATCAATCATTCGGCCGGAGTTTGCCAAATGAATACGTGCTCGATCCTCAGCGGACGCCCCTCGCTTGGCGCCTGGGCGACGTATGGATTGGGAACGGAGAACCAGGACCTTCCGTCGTTTGTTGTCATGCAAGACAACCCCTCCCAAGTCGTCAACGGACCGCGGAATTGGGGTGCCGGCTTCATGCCCGCCGCTCATCAGGGGACGCGTCTGAGCGAAGGAAAGCAACCGATCGCACACCTCAATTCGCCGGAAGGGTTCACGGCGGCTCGCCAGGAACACAAGCTTGCATTTCTCGAACAATTGAACCGGAGCTATGCGGAGAAGCACCCGGAGCAATCCGAGTTGGAAGCGCGAATCGCAAGTTATGAATTGGCCTTCCGTATGCAAGCCGAAGCGCCCGAAGCCATCGACCTCACGCAGGAGACCCAATCGACACTCGATCTCTACGGGATCGGTGACAAATCAACCAATGCCTACGGGAGACTCTGTCTACTCGGTCGCCGACTTGCCGAACGGGGTGTGAGGTTCATTCAGTTGTACAGCGGGGCGGGCAGCAAGTGGGACTCGCACGACAACATCGAACGCAAGCACGCGGATCTTTGCCAAAGCGTCGACCAGCCGATCTCCGCGCTGCTCACAGACCTCAAACAACGCGGCATGTTGGACGAGACCCTTGTTGTTTGGGGCGGAGAATTCGGACGCACACCGATGAGCGAAAAAGGGAACGGACGCGATCACAACCCGAGCGGGTTTACGATGTGGATGGCAGGCGGAGGTGTTAAAGGCGGGCAAGTCATCGGAGAAACAGACGAACTCGGGTTACACGCGATCGCCGATCGCCAACATGTACATGACCTGCACGCCAGCATTCTGCATTTGATGGGCCTGGACCACATGCGGCTGACCTACCACTACAAAGGCCGCCCCGAACGCCCGACGGTGAACGAAGGGCGATTTTGCGAACAACTGATCTCTGGATAGCATTCCGCTGTTCCAGCCGCACGTTTCAACACTCAACTCTTGTCCGAGCGCCGAAAACCCTCATGCTTGCTCCGATTGTCGGAATCCTCACCGTTTTGAACGGCCTTTCGCTGGCGGGCTTCGCGATCGACAAGAGACTGTCCAAGCGGGGATCGAATCGCATCTCGGAAAAGCGACTCCACCAGTTGGCATTCCTTGGCCCCGCGGGCGCACTGTTCGGCGTCTGGTGGGTGAGGCACAAGACACGCAAAGCATCGTTCTTGCTTCCGTTCGCTTTGGTCTTGATGCTCAGCCTTGCGTGCCATTTGGGCATCCTCTACGGCATTTGGTGGTACCGGAGTGATGCTTGAAAAGACGGCTGGGACTATCGCTGGACTGCTAAGAGTCGATGCCGTGAAACGGAAGGAAACTGCGCGAGCAGAATCAGCGACAACCTCAACCAATTGACAGCCCAAGCTATCGCCCATCGGTAAAAAGCACTACGGGCTCGCTTCAAAATCATGGCACATAAACCATTTCAAGGTGGAAGATCAAGGACGCGTTTGATTCGACGACTCGGATGCTCAAGACCATGTCGCTTCGCCCTTCCCCTTCTGTCCAAAGATCAACATGCACGTCCCAACCATTTCCCATCCAAATGCAGATGGAAGTCTCCCAAGTGTGCTCCGGTAGCTCGACAAGCGTTTCGCCATAATCCTCGATGTAGTCTTGGACTTGCTGGGCAGTCTCAACCGAGACGGGTGCAACATTCGCAATTGGCTGGCGGAGCCCATAGTCCTTGTCAATAAACGACTTGACGATCCGATGAAACGTCGAACGCCAAGCGGTGGGCACCGGACGCTCTTCGTCCCCATGTTTTTCGGCAAGAATTTCAACAGTCATTCGGGTGTTTCGGTTGCGGACAAAAGTATTCAAAGAGGATCGTTTTACAGCGTTTCTTTCCAAGCACAAGAAACTTGAAAAGCAAGTGCAGGGTCCGAGTTGAGAAGTGAAGCACTGGAAAACACTTTGCACTTGCGATCAAGTGGCACTCTGGAAGATGATTCGGTGTGAGACCCCCGAGCATAGGAATGCGAGCCCAGTTTCATGGAAGATGATAAATTCGACGGCATGGAAAATCCGTTTTCGATTTTCACTCAGTCGCATCAACAGAATCGAAAGAACCTGGTCGGCACATTGAAGACCTTTTTCGGCGTCTTCGCGTTGATCGGCCTCATCACGGTCCTCCAGATCTACCGTAGCCGCAGCGATATCAGCCGCTTTGTTTCCGGTTTCGGCGATCAAGGGCTGTCGGAGAAACTCGCGAGGCTGGAGCAATGGCAACCCTCCGAAAATGGTTCCCTGGTTCCACTCGTGGCAGCACTCGCCGACCCGCAGCCACAAGTACGCGAGTTGGCCTCCGAACGCATCAAGCAATCTTGGTCCAGCTGGAGAACGTTGCCTCCGTCCGAGATCACGCGGCGACGGGAAATCTGCGCCGTCGCACTGTCCAAAGTTGCACCGCATTTGCCGGAATCCGCGGAGCCCAATTTTCAAAAAACCGTCGAGACCCTCGCCGGTGACCTCGCGTGGACAGGACTCGCAGACAGTCCGAGGGCGACGCAAGTGCTTTCGTCGCTTTTGCTTTCATTCAATGACTCGGATCCCGCACCCGATTCGGTTCGTGATGCGAGCAATCTGGCAAGCCAACCCGTTCATCTGCCCGACTCCGATGCTGCGGCTTGGACCGACTGGCCGCCGACCACCACCACGCCTCGACTCTATCGGCCTCGCGCGGTGGTTGCTTCGGTGGCCCAGAATCCCGGTGGTGCGTCACCGAGCCCTGAAAGACACACTCTGGAACCGGTCCTGGGGCAACATGCCGAATTTGAATCCCCGAACGAATCGAATGTCCGACCATCACAGGCGGCCGCGATCGATGACGCGATTCACAAGAACCCTTACGCCTCCGCACTGGGCCACCCCAGTCGCCGCAGTCGACTTTGGGCGGTGGCGGAGCTGGCAGAGGACGGCAACGCCGAGGCACAGGTACTTCTTGAACGTCGGTTACTCGTCGAGGAGGATCCGATCGTCTCCTATCGGATTCGCATGGCTCTCGGGACCCGATTTCCTGGCTCTCGCCGCTCAGAGGACCCGGGCCATGAGACCCGTCAGTCCCTGGGTGACCAAGTTAGATAGCAAATACGTGGAGCCGAAACGCACCATCTGTACACCGATCTGAAAACCGCGAAAAAGGTTTTTTCGGCCACTCGGGACTTAACTCGTCATCTTCAAAAGGGTTACCGCAGTCACCCCGACGCGTGGCTCGCAAATCTGCAAAATCTGAGGTTGACCCTTCCACGCCCCCGCGTAGGCTAACGCTGGAATCGGATGACGGGCGAGTCGAAGCGGAGCAAATTGCTCCTCCATCGAACCCTCGTAAGTTGTTTGTTGAAAACATGTTAGCGAAGGCGTGTTTTCGTCGTCGCCGGTTTCGTCACGATACTTTCTTCCGCGAGTTCGCTTCGCGTGGGGTTGTCGCGGTCAGCTTGCGGCCACGGGCTGACATCGTTGGTGGTTCGGAATCCTCCGCACAAACCATCTCCGAAAACCTCACGGACCGGGCACACGAGGTGCCCGGTCGCGAACGCTCGCTGCTTGACCTCCCCGGCGCACTGCGTGCTGCTTGAGACGTTCTGCAAGCGCGTTAGCGTCCCACTGCCAAGTGCGTTTCAGCGATTCCATCGCATTCTTCGATGGCGTTCCCCCCGAACAGTTTCCACCGGGCCAACCCGAAAGGCCCGTGCACACACTGTGGCAATTTTCCCCCAGGTGAGCCCATCTGCACGGGTGGTCACCCTTAACCGGCAAATCCACGTTCTGTGGGCCGAATCGACGACCATCTGATCCGCTGGCACCCCGTTTGCGTTGTCTCCTTTCGTTGCGGCGTGTGCGGCAACGAACTGTTTTGAGACCTGCGATTGAGTCGGGAGACATCACCATGAAGAACGTTCTACTCGCAACCGATGGGTCGAAACTGTCGATGGAAGCGGCACAACTGTTGGCCCACCTACCCCATCCTGGAAAAGTCCACCTGACGGTTCAGAGTGTTGTCCAGCGACCCTTCATCCATAGCAGCTACGCAACGGGGCAATTGATCGAAAAGGCCTTTGAGCGAGATCGAGCCTTTGCGGAAGAGGCTTACGATCGTGTGTCCGCAATGTTTGAGGGAGCGAACGTCTCGATGAGACACGTTGTAAGCGAAGGCCCGATCGGCGAGTCGATTCTCGAGTTGGCAAAGGAGCAACAAGCTGACTTGATTGTCATGGGTGCACGGGGTCACTCGCCAATCACACGACTGTTGCTTGGCAGCATTAGCGATCAAGTCGCGACTCATGCGCCCTGCAGCGTGCTCGTCGTCAGGCCGACGGGTCTGCAAGAGATTGTTCGACCGATCCGTGTCGGCTTGGCTTTCGAAAGTAGCCAGTCCGCCATCGGCGCACTGGACGAGATTTCGGAGATCCCTTGGCGGACGGGAACGGATTTCCATGTAGTCAGCGTGGAAACGCATCTCTCCGATTTCATCGGTCAACGTGTCGCCGAAGAGGGATGGGATGTGAGCAAACAGTACGAGGAAGCGTTGCAACTGGCCAAGGAACGTCTCTACGACGTCGCACCGTCTGCTCGCACGCATTTGATTAAGAGCGACCACGTGGGCGAAGGCTTAGTGACGTTTGCCGAGCAGAACCGGATTGATTTGATGATCGTGGGTGAAACGCCACGCAGTGCATTGAATCGTTTCCTTCTCGGTAGCACCTCCCGATTCGTTCTCCGTCATGCTCCTTGCAGTGTTTGGTTGACGCGAAACCGAGTCCTCGAAGGAGAGACTCAAGAAACCGAGACTCCGTCTCATCAATTGGCAAACAGAGGTTCCTAACGCAGAAGAGGTAATAGTCCGATGAAAGTCTTACTGGCAACCGATGGCTCGAAGTCCGCATTTGCAGCCGCTCGTTTTTTTGAGTCATTACCGGTCGAATCACCGGTGGAGTTGGTGCTCTTGACGGCGATTGGTGATCCCCTCAGTGGTTCACCGGAATCAACGCAGCATTGGTATCCCGAAGTGGTTCGGCAAGAGCGGCAGCACGCCGAAGAACACCATCGCCAAATCATTGACTTGATGCAAACGCGATGCAACCGTGTTGAGTCGGTGTTGCGGCCCGGCCATCCTGTTCGAGTCATTTTGGACATGGCAAAGCAAATTGACTGCGACCTGATCCTGATGGGTGCGCACGGCCATTCGACGATCGGTCGACTGCTTTTGGGAAGCGTCTCCGATCGCGTGGCAACGCACGCAACGTGTTCGGTGCTAGTCGTGCGTTTGGACGGAAAGGATGAATTCCAACGAAAGGATCCGTTTCGAATCACGGCGGGCTATGACAACTCCAAACCGTCGCGCGAGGCTCTCGATGAGTTGCTCAAACTGCAGTGGGACAAGGCAACCCATCTTGATCTTGTTAGCGTCGCGCCGGCGTTCGACTACCTGATGGGCAATGGACTATCACCGGCGGCCATCGCGAATGAGGAGGCAATGTTCCGTCAGATGAAATCCGGCGGAGCAGAAAAACGAACCGCTCTTACGGGAACACTGCCAAAGACCAAGACGGAGGTCCTCCAAAAACAGCATGCCGGCGCGGCACTGGTCGAAGCGGCCGACCAGAGCCAAGCATCGATGATTGTCGTCGGTGATGTGGGACATTCGCTTCTGGATGATATCCTGCTGGGCAGCACGACCAAGTACGTCCTTCGTCATGCCGCATGCAGCGTTTGGATCTCTCGCTATCATCGTAGGCCCAACCTCGGCACCCCGCGCGGTTCGCGGGAGGCCGGTGTAGCTGTGATCGATAACGGAGAAACGGTGCGTGAAGGCATCCCAACGAAACCATGAGGCGACGGCATCACTTCCCTTTCGCATCGGATGCCCGGTATTTCAGTGCGAACACTGGTCAACACGTGTCTATCCGCCCGGCGCCACGAAATCACGGTGGTTGCACTGGTACACGCGGATGTTCAATACGGTCGAAGGCAACAGCACGTTTTACGGATTGCCATCGCTGGATACGGCGCGGCGATGGGCCGATGAATCGGCTGAGGGCTTTCGGTTCTCTCTGAAGATGCCACGCGCGATCTCTCACGAGAGCCGCTTGGTGGGCTGTGAACGTGAACTGGCTGCGTTCCTTGAATTTGCATCCGTCCTGCATGATGCCGACCGGCTGGGGCCCTCGTTTTTGCAAGTGGGGCCCAAGTTCGCCCCCGATTGCTTCAGGCAACTTGAGGCCTTCGTGAATCGCCTTCCCAAAGAGCTCACTTGGGCCGTCGAGGTCCGGCACCACGATTGGTTCGACCAAGCAGAAAACGAGTCGGCCCTGAATCAACTGTTGACCGACCGCGCAATCGATAAGGTGCTCTTCGACAGCCGCCCGCTGTATCAGTTGCCTCCCGATGATGAAATCGAAGCCGCTTCGCAGACTCGCAAACCCAAGACACCTGTTCGACAAACTGTCACCTCGCGCCGTCCCATGTTGCGGATCGTGGGCAGAAACCGAGTCGAACTCACTCAGAAGTTCATTGATCAGTGGGTACCGATCGTCAAAGGATGGGTCGATTCAGGACTTGAGCCCTACATCTTTACACACGCACCCGATGATCGATTCGCTCCCGAATTTGCGAGGCGTTTTTGGACGTCCTATTGCCACGTCGCCGGTACAGAACCCAGCCGGTTGCCGGAGGAGTTTGCAGTCCCGATTCAGCGCAATTTGTTCGATTGAAAAACGAGTACTCGAAATGCACTCGCGATCAATTCGAAACGGACGACTCGGCCACAAACGTACTGCAGTGTTTCAGAAAATCGTTCACGTGGGATGCTTCGGTTGCGAACGATGTCACGAGGCGATACAGCCCGTCACCGGGTTTCATTTGATCGAGGTAATCCGCGGGGACCGGCCAAGGGTAAAACCTCGCACCTGATTCTTGGAGACGTTCCGCCAGTGGCTTCGGCATCGTGACGAAGACTTCATTGGATTGACAGGGCCAAGCCAGATGCAGAGCTTCGGACGCGTTGATTCCTTCCACCAGTTTCACCGCCATCGCGTTGGCGTGCGTGGCCAGACGAATCCAAAGGTCGTTGTTGAGGTAGGCCTCGAACTGTGCGGAAATGAAACGTGTTTTGGAAAACAGCTGTGCCGCTCGCTTGCGAATGAATGGCACCTGTCGCGCTTGTTGCGGATCGAAGAAC